>NZ_JBKKAD010000209.1:0-11856 GCF_046714715.1 Conyzicola sp.
GTCTCGGGGGCTCGTAGTTGTGTATAAGACACAGACGCGACCGCGGTCGCGTCATCCAGCCGGAAACGCCTCATCCGCAGCCGGGAGGCCGGCGCGGCCAGAGCCGGGTAACCTGAAGGTCGCTGAGCCCGTCGAAGCGCATCACCCTCGAGAGGACCCAGCATGAGCCTGATCAGACTGCACGACGTCGAAGTGCGCTTCGAGAACACCCCGGTACTGCGCGAGGCCTTCTTCCGCCTCGAGACCGGCGACCGGGTCGGCCTGATCGGCCGCAACGGTTCGGGCAAGTCGACCCTGCTGAAGCTCGTGCTCGAGCAGGTGAGCGCCGACTCCGGCACCGTCACGGTCGAGGACGGCGTGAAGCTGGGCTACTTCTCCCAGTTCTCCGAACTGAACGGCGCGTCATCCATCACCGAGGTCCTCGACGCGCTCTTCGTCGAGATCAAGGCGACCGAGGCCGAGCTCGCCCAGATCGACGCGACCATCGCCGCCGACCCGAGCGCCGACCTCGACGCGATCATCCTGCGCCAGAGCGAACTGTTCGAGACCATGGACCACCTCGGCGGCTGGGACTACACCCGCCGCATCGACACGGCCCTTACCACCCTCGGCTTCACCGAGGCCCACCGCATCTGCCCGATCGACGACCTCTCGGGCGGCTGGCGCAACCGCGCGGCCCTCGCCAGAATCGTGCTCGAGCAGCCCGACGTGCTTCTGCTCGACGAACCGACGAACTATCTGGATGTCGCGGGAGTCGAGTGGCTCGAAGCGTGGTTCCGCGACTTCCGCGGTGCCGCCATCATCGTGTCGCACGATCGCAAGTTCCTCGACTCCGTGGTTACGCGCATCATCGAGGTGGAGAACCGCCACCTGCACGAGTACCCGGGTAACTTCGGCGAGTACGTCGTGCAGAAGCAGTTCCGGCTGAAGACGCTGGAGGCCCAGTTCCAGCACGAGAGCGAGCTGCTCGCGTTCGAGGCCGAGGGCATCTCCGACCGCCGCGAAGCCGCGAAAGCCGCGAGCAAGAGCCTCGACAAGCAGCTATCGCAGATCAAGAAGTCGCGCGCCCCGCGCCCGGTCGACCAGATCATCACCGAGATCTACGGCGGCCTGCACGTGAAGGACGTGCTCTGCCGGGTCGAATCGCTGAGCAAGGCCTACGGCGACAAGCAGCTGTTCACCGACCTCACCCTCGAGATCCGCCGCGGCAACCGCATCGTCGTGCTCGGCTCGAACGGTAGCGGCAAGACGACGCTGCTGCGGGTGCTCACCGGCGAGGAGAAGGCCGACCACGGTCGCGCGGATTGGGCGGCGGGCGCGAAGATCGTCTCCTACAACCAGATGCTGGAAGATCTGGATGACACGGACACGGTCACCCACGCCGTCAACGCCCTCCCCGACAGTCTGGCCCTCACCGCGACGCGCAAGTCGGTCGGCCGCTTCCTGTCGATGTTCCAGTTCTCCGAGGCCGACCTGAAGAGCCGCATCGGCACCCTGTCGGGAGGTCAGCGGGCCCGAGTCGCCATGGCGCAGTGTCTGCTCTCCGGTGCATCCGTCCTCCTCCTCGACGAACCGACCAACCACCTCGACATGGCGAGCACCCAGGTGATGGAACGCGCGCTCGTGCACTTCCCGGGTGCCGTGGTGGTGGTGAGCCACGACCGGTTCTTCACCGACAAGATCGCGAACCGGCAGCTGGTGTTCGACGCCGCGACGCCCGGCGTGATCGACGTGCGCGCGGTCTGACCTGTAGCGTCTGCGCCATCTCGGGACACGCGCTGCAGCGCGCCGTGGCGCACGTGTCCCGAGATGTAGCACAAGCAGCGCGATAGCCTCTCTGCCATGGGCAAGTCGATAGTCAAGCAGTTGCGGACCGCGTTGGCCGATGCGGAGCCGGTGAGCGTGCTGCGTGCACGGCTAGGGAAGAGCGAGACGATCGACGGATATATCGTCGACGTCGGTGAGCACTGGGTGGTCGTTGCCGCGACCTCGCAGGTCGTCTACCTCGACGGCTGGGAGGTGCTGCGTATCCGTGACATCTCAGAGGTGGAGGTAGCCGGCAAGCAAGCGCGCCGGTACATCGACCGGGCGCTCGCGTCGCTGGGCACGCCGCCGTCTAAGCCGACCGGGTTGGACGTCGTGCACGGCGGCTGGAAAGAGGCCCTGCGCGGCGTGCTCGAATCCGCGCCGATCGTTGCCGTGCACAGCGAGAAGAAATACCCCGATTCTGTGTGGGTCGGTCACGTGCTCGGCTACCGTGGCAAGAAGTTCGGCCTGCAACACATCGACGCGAACGGCGTCTGGGAAGAAAACGATCGATCGTTCACATTGGCCGAGATCTCCCGCGTCACGATCGGCGGGCGGTACAACGATGCTCTGCGGGAATTCGGCGACCCGCGGCCTGAGTAGGCGCCATCTAAACTGGGTCGCGCATCCGTTCTTCTCGTGTGCCGAAGAGAAAAGACGTGCCATGCCCGACACCCTGCCGCTCTGCCCGAACTGCGCGAGCGACCTCGCCTACGAGATGGGCTCGCTGTTGGTGTGCCCGATGTGCGCACACGAATGGGCGCCCGTCGCCGACGAGTCCGACGAACCGGTGGGGGAACGCGTCGTGCGCGATGCCGTCGGGCAGATTCTCGCCGACGGCGACACCGTCTCGATCCTGAAGGACCTCAAGGTCAAAGGCAGCAGCGGCAACGTGCTCAAGGTCGGTACCAGGGTGCGTGGCATCCGCCTCATCGACGGCGTCGGCGACCACGACATCGACTGCAAGATCGACGGGTTCGGGTCGATGCAACTAAAGTCGAGCGTCGTGAAGAAGGTCTAGTCGATCGGAGTGCGCGCCATCCCGGGACATGCGCTACAGCGCGCCGTGGCGCGGACGTCCCAAGATGTAGCGCAAACGAGCGCGGCCCTAGCCATTCCGCCGGCATCGTGCTGAGCTAGCTGCACACACCGACGAAGGAGTCGACTTGCCGCACGCACGCATAGCCGGGGTCGGAATGGTGCCGTTCGCGACGCCGCGTACCGCGCCGCCCATACTCGACATGGCCGAGGGGGCGATCCGGGCGGCTCTCGCCGATGCGGGCATCCCGTTCACGGCGGTGCAGCAGGCCTACGCCGGGTACGTCTACGGCGACTCGACGTCGGGGCAGGCGGCGATCTACCGGGTCGGGGCCACCGGCATCCCCATCGTCAACGTGAACAACAACTGCTCCACGGGGTCGACGGCGCTCTGGCTCGCGCGCCAGGCGATCGAGAGCGGCGAGGCCGACTGCGTGCTCGCGATCGGGTTCGAGCAGATGCAGCGGGGCGCGATCCAGTCGCACTGGACCGACCGCCCGAGCCCGTTCAATATATTTCAGGATGTCGCGGACGCCGCACAGGGCGAGAACCCGGGTGTGCCGATCGCCGCGCAGTGGTTCGGCGGCGCGGGGCAACAGTACGCGAACCGCTGGGGCGTGGGGCCCGAGACGTTCGCGGCGATCTCGGTGAAGTCGCGCCTGCACGCGGTGGGCAATCCCTACGCGGTATTCCGCGAGCCGGTGACCATCGAGCAGGTGCTCGCGTCCGCTCACGTGTTCGGCCCGCTCACCCGGCTGCAATGCTGCCCGCCCACGTGCGGCGCGGCGGCCGCGATCGTCTGCTCGGCGGAGTTCGCGCGAGCCAACGGTCTCGACGCGAGCGTGCGCATCCGGGCTCAGGCGATGACCACCGACACCCCTCAGACCTTCGACGGCGACCTGATCGACCTGGTCGGCTACGACATGGCGGCGTCGGCCGCGCGGCAGGTGTACGAGAAGAGCGGCGTCGACCCGCTCGACCTGAGGGTCGTCGAACTGCACGACTGCTTCACCGCGAACGAGATCCTGTCGTACGAGGCGCTCGGGCTCACGGCGCCGGGCACGGCCGCACGGTTCGTCGCCGACGGTGACAACACCTACGGGGGTCAGGTCGTCACCAACCCCTCCGGCGGGCTGCTCTCGAAGGGCCACCCGCTCGGTGCGTCGGGGCTCGCACAGTGCGCCGAACTCGTCTGGCAACTACGCGGTCAGGCCGGCGCCCGCCAGGTCGACGACGTGTCGATCGCGCTGCAGCACAACATCGGCATCGGTGGAGCCGCGGTGGTCACGCTCTACGAGACCGTCGCGTCGTAGCGGACTACTTCGAGCGGCGCAGCGCGCGCCACGCGCCGGTCGACCAGAGCGCCCAGATCACGAGCAACGGCTGGAAGATCAGACGGAAGGCGCGCTTCGAGTCCGTGTCGAGCCCGAACGCCGGGGTGCGCGTGAGCCACTGCGAGATGTTGCCGGGGAAGATGGCGATGAAGAACGCCGCCGCGACGAGGCCCACGAGCGCGCGCCTCTTCGGAAGGGCGACGAGCGCGCCGCCGAGGGAGATCTCGACGATGCCCGACGCCAGCACAACGAAGTCCTTGTCGAGCGGGAGCCACTCGGGCACCTGCGCCTGGAAGTCGCCGCGGGCGAAAGTGAGGTGCGAAAGGCCCGCGAAAACGAGAATGACCCCGAGCCCGATCCTGCCGATGGTGCGGGGGACCGAGGCCGGGGCCTTCTTTTCGAGCGTGTCGAGCGTTGTCGTCATTGCGACAGGCTACGCCTCCGCGATGGAGAAGCGCACGGCGCCCCCGTCGTCGATCATGGCGTCGAGGGTCTTGTCGGCGAGGGCCGTCGCGGCGTTCGTCTCGAGGAAGACGTGTGCGCCGTCGTTCTCGACGACCAGGTCGTCGGCCTCGGGCGTCGGGGTCATGGTGACGTCGAAGTTGGTGGGATCGGTCTGCTGCGTCGCGATGCGCAGCCCGCCCGCCTCGGTTCCGGTGACACGGTCGGCGAGGCCCTTGACGATCGAGGCGGCGTTGTCGGTGAGTGTGAGCATTGTGTGCTGTTCCTTCCGGTTGCGTTTCGAAGTCAGCTACGTTCGTCTCCTCGGCGGCGCGATGCAACCTGAGAGCGGCACTCGGAGGGCTTTCACATGTGTGGAAAGCGGGGAAGAAATCCCGGCGTACGACGTTGCACTAGGTATGACTCTGCCGCTCTCCCTCCTCGACCTCGCACCCATCGCTCCCGGAACGACCGCGAAGGAGAGCTTCGCGGGCAGCGTCGCCCTCGCCCAGACCGCCGAGCGCACCGGTCACACCCGCGTCTGGTACGCCGAGCACCACAACATGCCGTCGATCGCGTCGTCGGCGACGAGCGTGCTGATCGGGCACGTCGCCGGTCACACCAGCACCATCCGTCTCGGTTCGGGCGGCGTCATGCTGCCGAATCACGCGCCGCTCACGATCGCCGAGCAGTTCGGTACCCTCGCCACGCTCTACCCCGACCGCATCGACCTCGGTCTCGGCCGGGCTCCCGGCAGCGACCAGAACACCATGCGCGCCCTGCGCCGCGACCCGATGTCGGCCGAATCGTTCCCGCAAGACATCGTCGAGCTGCAGGGGTACCTCAGCGGCGACTCGGTGATCCCCGGTGTGCAGGCCGTGCCCGGCGCCGGAACGAACGTGCCGCTGTACATTCTCGGATCCTCGCTCTTCGGCGCCAAGCTCGCCGCAGCGCTCGGCCTGCCCTACGCCTTCGCCTCGCACTTCGCACCCGACGCCCTGATGGACGCGATCGCGATCTACCGCCGCGAATTCCGCCCGTCTGCCCAGCTCGAGGCCCCGTACCTCATCGTGGCCGCCAACGCGATCGCCGCGGAGGACTCCGCCGATGCGCACGAGCAGGCCACGATCGTGCGCCGTGCACGCGTGCGCATGATGATCGCCCGCGGCCCGGGCACGCCGGAGTACACCGACGCGCAGATCGACGACTTCCTCACCACGCCGCAGGGGGCCCAGCTCGCCAACATGATGAAGCACACCGCCGTCGGAACCCCCGCCGAGGTGCGCGACTACCTCACGGATTTCGCGACGGCGACCGGCGCCGACGAGCTGATCATCGCGCACGCGTCATCCGGTCTCGACGATCGTCTCCGCTCCGTCGAGCTGACGGCCGTGGCGATGGGCATCACCTCGGCCGTCGCGGCCTAGCTCTCGGCGTCGATCGCCCGGGCGACCGCGTCGATCGACGCTGCGACATCGTCGGGGCCGGTCGACCAGTTGCTGACGGAGATGCGCAGGATGTCGCGTCCGCGCCAGCGCGACCCCGACATCCACACCGTGCCGTCCTCCATTACGCGCTGACTGACCCGCTTCGTGCGTTCGTCTGACCCGAAGCTCAGGCAGACCTGGGTGAACACGACATCGTTCAGCACCTCGACCCCGGGCAGGCGGGCGAGTCCGTCGGCAAGCGCGCGCGCGTTCGCTGCTAACCCCTCGACGAGCGCGACCGCACCCGAGCGGCCGAGCGAGCTGAGCGCCGCCCAGACCGGCACCTCGCGTGCCCGGCGCGACATCTCGGGAACCTTCTCGAACGGGTCGGCCGGGCCGGCCTCGTCGTGGATGATGTAGCTCGTGTGCAGGCTGAACACGCTGCGCACGGCCTCGACCCGGGCGACGACCGCGATGCCGCAGTCGTAGGGCACGTTGAGCGTCTTGTGCGCGTCGGTCGCCCACGAGTCGGCGGACTCGATACCGCGCAGCTGCTCGGCGTACAGCGGGCTCGCCGCCGCCCACAGGCCGAACGCGCCGTCGACGTGCACCCAGGCCCCCTTCGCGTGGGCCGCCGCCACGCACTGTTCCATCGGGTCGAAGGCGCCGGAGTGCAGGTTGCCGGCCTGCAGGCAGACGATCGTCGGGCCGTCGATCGCGTCGAGAGCATGAAGAAGAGCGTCGGGGCGGATGCGCCCCTGGTCGTCCGCCGCCACCGTCACCGGCGCGCCGAGACCGAGGTACCGCAGCGCCAGGTCGATCGATCCGTGGTACTCCTCGCCGACGAGCACGGTGATCCGTGGCGACCCGCTGAGGCCGAGCGCGTCGAGATCCCAGCCGACCGCGTCGAGCACGGCTTTGCGCCCGGCGGCGAGGCCCACGAAGTTCGCCATCGTGCCGCCCGTCGTGAACCCGACGCCGCTGCCCTCCGGCAGCCCGAGCAGGTCGACGATCCACCGGCCGGTCACCTGCTCGATCGCCGCGGCGGCGGGTGTGGCGAAGCGCATGGCGGCGTTCTGGTCCCAGGCGCTCACCAGCCAGTCCGCCGCGAGCGCCGCCGGAAGCGTGCCGCCCATCACCCAGCCGAAGAACCTGCCCGACGGGATGGCCATGAGGCCCGGTTCGGCTAACGCTGCGAGGCGGTCGACGACAGCCGCGGCATCCGACCCCTCGTCCGGCAGCGGAGCGTCGAAGTCCGCGGCCAGCTCGTCTGCCGTGCGGGCCGGCGCGACCTGCCGTGTCGGCAGAGAGTCGAGCCAGCTCAGCGCCAGCCCGTGCGCGCGGTCGAGCGGACGCCGGTACCCATCGATGATCGCCATGTGCTTCCTCGCATCTGTCGTATCCCCAGGCCCATGGTGGCACTGCGCGACTGCTGCCGGTAGGGGCCTCAGGGCTGCGCGGGCGTGCCCCAGCGCTGGCCCCAGCCGACGAGCGGCTGCAGCGACGCGAGCAGGTCGGCGCCGCTCGGTGTGAGGGCGTAGCGCACCTGCACGGGGGTGCTGGCGATGACCTCGCGTTCGAGCAGGCCCGCGGCCTCGAGCTCCTTCAACCTCTGGGCGAGGAGGCGATCGGACAGGCCGGGCACCGAGGCCGTGATCTCGCTGAACCGCGTGGCGCCCCGGGCGATCGCGAGCAGCACCCCCGAGCTCCAGCGCCTGCCCACGAGCTCGACCGACGACAGGAAGCGGCGGCACTCGGCGTCATCGATGTGCTGGATGTCTGTTGATTGCAAAGTCACTCACCTATAGTAAGCGGCTTACCGGACGTTTGCCAGTGCGACGCCGCCCGCGCAGACTTGCTGCATGCCCGATTATGGTTTGCCGTTGGATTTCGGCACGTTCGTCACCCCGACCAATCGCCAGCCCGACGCTCCCGTCGCCCTCGCCAAGCTCAGCGAGCAGCTCGGCTACGAGCTCGTCACGTTCCAGGACCACCCGTACCAGCCGTCGTTCCTCGACACCTGGACGCTCATGACCTGGGTTGCCGCGCAGACGTCAACGATCCGCATCGCACCCAACGTGCTCAATGTGCCGCTGCGACCGCCCGCCGTCACGGCGCGAGCGGCCGCGAGCCTCGACCTGCTCTCGGGCGGACGGTTCGACCTCGGCCTCGGTGCCGGCGGCTTCTGGGACGCGGTGCACGCGATGGGCGGCGCACACCTCTCGCCCGGCCAGGCCGTCGACGCGCTCAGCGAGGCGATCGACGTGATCCGCGGCATCTGGGCGACGGGAGACCGCACGCCTTTGCGCATGGAGGGCGAGCACTACCACCTGCGCGGCGCCAAGCGCGGTCCGGCCGCCGCGCACGACATCCCTCTCTGGATCGGAGCGTTGAAACCTCGGATGCTGCGGCTCACCGGACGCAAAGGCGACGGCTGGCTGCCTTCCCTCGCCTATCTCGACGCCGGCGGATACGCCGCGGGCAACGCGGTCATCGACGAGGCCGCGCTCGCCGCGGGCCGCGACCCGCGCGAGATCCGGCGGCTCGCCAACATCGGCGGCCGGTTCGCGACGTCGAACGGCGGGTTCCTCGTCGGGCCCAGCGCGCAGTGGGTCGACGAGCTGCTGCCCTACGCGGTCGGCGACGGCGTCTCGACGTTCATCCTCGCGAGCGACGATCCGGCCGCGATGCAGCGGTTCGCCGAGGAGGTCGCTCCCGCGCTCCGGGAAGCCGTGCGGCGCGAGCGCGCATCCGCGGGCACCGACACGTCGGTCGTCAAGCGCGCCTCCGTCATCGCGCAACGCCGAGACGGCATCGACTACGCGGGCGTTCCGTCGGGGATAACGGCGATCGAGCCGGGCGACCTGACGTTCGCCGACGCACGATCCACGTACATGCGCGGCGGCTCTCCCGGTCTAGTGCTGCGGCCCGTGGACACCAGACAGGTGATCGAGTCGCTCGCCTTCGCGAAGCGGCAGGCGGTGCCGTTCGGAGTGCGCAGCGGGGGACACGGCATCAGCGGACGCTCGACCAACGACGGCGGCATCGTCATCGACGTGGGCGCGCTGAACACCATCGAGATCGTCAACGAGCAGACCCGGAGGATCAGGGTCGGCCCGGGTGCGCGCTGGATGGATGTCGCGGCGGCCCTCGACCCCTACGGCTGGGCACTGAGTTCCGGCGACTACGGGGGCGTCGGTGTCGGCGGCCTTGCCACGGCCGGCGGCGTCGGCTACCTGGTGCGAGAACACGGTCTCACGATCGACCATCTGCGCGCGGTCGAGATCGTTCTCGCCGACGGCAGCGTCGTTACGGCGAGCGACGACGAGAACACGGAGCTGTTCTGGGCGGTACGCGGCGCGGGCGCCAACTTCGGCATCGTCACGTCGTTCGAGTTCGAGGTCGACGAGATCGGCCAGGTCGGATTCGCGCAGCTCGCCTTCGACGCGACCGACACGGCCGGGTTCCTCGAGCGCTGGGGTGCCGCCGTCGAAGAATCGCCCCGCGACCTCACGAGCTTCCTCATGATGGGTGCGCCGCGAGCGGGCCAACCCGCCGTCGCGCAGCTGATGACGGTCGTCGACTCCGACGACCCCGACACGATCCTCGACCGGCTACAGCCGCTCGCGAACCTCGCCCCGCTGTTGCAGCAGTCGGTGCAGCTGCTGCCGTACGCCGCGGTGATGGCGAACGCGAGCGACGCGCCACACCGTGGGGAAGGCGAACCGCAGTCCCGCTCCGGACTCATCGAGCACCTCACCCCCGAGTTCGCCGAGGCCGCGGCCGAGTTGCTCGCCAGCGGCGACGTGCACTTCTTCTCGATCCGCTCGGTGGGCGAGGCGGTCGCCGACGTGGATCCGGATGCCACGGCCTACGCCCACCGGTCGGCGAACTTCAGCGTGGTTGCGCTCGGTTCGAACGCTGAGCGTCTCGACCGGGTGTGGAGGGGGCTGTACGGCCACTTCACCGGGCTCTACCTGAGCTTCGACACCGACCAGCGCCCGGAACGGCTCACAGACGCGTTCCCGCCCGCGACGCTCGCCCGCCTACGGCTGCTCAAAGCGCGATTCGACCCGGACAACACCTTCCGCGACAACTTCAACATCGTGTGACACCGGTCGCATGCTGGTTGAGTAGGTCGCGCAGCGCCCGTATCGAAACCGGTCTCGATACGGGCCGTGGACGGCCTTACTCAACCAGCGACAGAGGTCAGCGCGACTGGCGGCGCTTGCCGGGCTTGCGCTCGCCCTTCACCGCCGGGGCGCGGCCCTTGCCCTTGTTCGCCTTGGCCTTACCGCCCGGCGCCGCCACGTTCGCGCGCTGCGAGGCCGCCATGGCCTTCAGCTGACGCTGGGCGT
Organism: Conyzicola sp.; assembly: GCF_046714715.1. Lineage (GTDB taxonomy): Bacteria > Actinomycetota > Actinomycetes > Actinomycetales > Microbacteriaceae > Conyzicola. The sequence goes on from NZ_JBKKAD010000209.1 coordinate 10,405, forward strand.
CGACGAGAAACGCCTCGCCCTCGGGCGTCAGCGTCGTGCTGGTGGCGGCGGTGTCGAACAGCGGGTAGCCGAGCTCCTCCTCGAGCACGCGGATCGACAGCAGCAGCGACGCGCGGGGAATGTCGAGGCGTTTCGCCGCGTGGGCGAAGTGCAGCTCTTCGGCGGCGGCTTCGAAGTGCCGCAGGAGAGTGGAGTCCACGGGGAATGCCTTTCGTCGGCCCGCGACTAAGCGGGGGATGGTGACAGGCTACGCGCATCCGTTCGAAAGGGATTTACACCCGCGGGTGTCGGCTACTAGCGTCGCACTATGAGCCGGACGTCTTTCGCGGGTCCGCACACGTGGAAGATCATCTGGATGGACCCCGGTTTCACCGGTTGAGGGGCGTGGGAACATGACCGAGTTGCCGATGTTCCCGCTGGGTACCGTGCTCTTTCCGCACATGCCGCTCGCGCTGCGGGTGTTCGAGGAACGCTACATCGTGATGCTGTCGCACATTCTGGGACAGGAGCCGAGCGAGTTCGGCGTCGTGCTGATCGAGCGTGGCCAAGAGGTCGGCGGCGGTGAACAGCGGTTCGGGTTCGCGACCGTCGCCGAGGTGGTGCAGCTCGAGGCGGGCGAGGGGTTCATCGGACTCGTCGCGCAGGGCGGCAGGCGTGTCGAGGTGCTGGAGTGGCAGGGCGACGACCCGTATCCGCGCGCCGAGATCCGCGAGCTCGACGACCTGGAATGGAGCGACGACCTGCTGCCCCTGCTCGCGCAGGCGGAACACGAGGTGCGCAGAACCCTCGCGCTGGCGAGCGAGTTCGCCGACCTGCCGTGGTCGTCGACCGTGGAAATCTCACAGGATCCGGTCGAGGCGGCGTGGCAGCTCGCCGCGATCTCGCCGCTCGGTCCGCTCGACCAGGTGTCGTTGTTGCGCGCCACCTCGATGAAACAGCTGTTGCTGCTGCTGTTCAAGCTCACGGTCGACGCGTCGGAGACCCTCGGCGACGCGTGGCCAGCAGACGACGATGACGATGACGACGGCGACGAGCCCGGCCCGATGACAAACTAGGGGCATGACCGCAACGCTCGTCGCCAAGGGCCTGGCCGGCGGGTATGCCCACCGCACCCTGTTCGAATCCCTCGACCTCACGGTCGCCCCCGGCGACGTGGTCGGCGTCGTCGGCGCGAACGGCGCCGGCAAGTCCACGCTGCTGCGCATCCTCGCCGGAGCGACCGAACCGCAGGCCGGCACCGTCAGCCTCGCGCCCGCGGATGCCTTCGTCGGCTGGCTGCCGCAGGAGCACGAGCGGCTCGCGGGCGAGACGATCGCCGACTACGTCGGACGGCGCACCGGGTGCACCGCGACGACACGGGACATGGACGCGGCGGCCGCGGCGCTACCCCCGCCCCCCGCGCCCGGCGCCGCGCCCGCGGTCGACCCCGCCGACCCCAACAACCCCCCCCAC
>NZ_JBKKAD010000210.1:0-4621 GCF_046714715.1 Conyzicola sp.
GCACCGGCGATTCGTCGAGCAGCGTGAGCATGGTGCCGGGCGAGCGGGCGATGACCGCGACCTTGCGGGTCTTCGCGAGTTCCGCGAGCGGGGCGTACCACTGGCGGATCTGGTACATGTTCACGCGCGAGTCGGCGAAGTACACGACCACCTGCACGCTGCCCGCGGCCGGCTGGGCGACGGTGGGCAGGCGGCGAGCGAGTTCGGCCCGCGATCGACGGGATTTCAGGATGTTGCGCAGCACTCGTTGAGCGGCTTGGGCGTCTTTGAGGAGTGGCACCCCCCGATTAAAACAGGGTCGGCTGCGGGTTCCCCGCACCACGACCCCTCCGTTACCCACCTGAGACCCGCCTCCCGACCGGCTGTTACGCTGGGGCGTGCCTCAGATAGCCCCTGTCACCTTCGCCGCGGGCAACGCGAAGAAGCTTATGGCCCTGCCCGCCTACGGCCTCGGAGCGCTCGCGAGCATCGTCGTGCCCCGCCGACGCGACCTCTGGGTGTTCGGCTCGGGCCCCGGTATCGGTGAGGGCGCCCTCGCGCTGTACCGCCTCGTGCGGCGGGAGAATCCCTCCCTGAGGCTGCTCTGGCTGGCGCGCGACGAGCGCGACCTGGTGACGGCCGAATCCTTGGGCATACCCGCGGTACTCAAGTCATCGCGCCGTGGCTTCTTCGCCACGCTGCGTGCGCGGGTGATCGTGGTCACACACGGATTCGGCGACGCCAACCGCTACGGCCTGCGGGGCGGCTTCGTCGTGCAGCTGTGGCACGGCATCCCGCTCAAGCGCATCAACCTCGACTCACCGGCCACCCTCCGCACGCGACTGCTTCCCGACTCGACGGTGGTGCGCCGGATGCTGCGGCTCATGTACCGCACGGCCGCCCGGTCGATCGACATCATGCCCGCGGCATCCGAAGTCTCTGCGACGCGCCTGCGCACCGCCTTCGACCTTCCCGCCCACCGCGTCGTCGTCACGGGCGACCCGCGCGACGACGTGCTGGTCGCCGGCGGCGAGACCGAACGCAACGTCGCCGCGCGCGCCCTGCTCTTCACCCAGCTCGCCATCGAAGACAGCGGCTGCCGCGTCGTGCTCTACGCCCCCACCTGGCGCGACGGGGAGGTCGACCCCGGCGTCCCGTCGGCGGGCGAATGGCGGGCGATCATCGCCCTGCTGGAAGCGTCCGAATCGTTGCTCGTGCTGCGCCCGCATCCGCACGGGGTGGGCGACTACGCAGTCGGCGTCGCGCTGAGCGAGCGGGTCGTGCTGCTCGACTCGACCCGGTGCACCGACGTGACGCCCGTGCTCCCCGCCGTCGACGCCCTCATCACCGACTACTCGTCGATCGCCTACGACTTCTCGTTGCTGGGCCGTCCGATCGTCTTCCTGGCCCCCGACGTCGACGCCTACACCGCGAGCCGCGGCCTGTACGTGGCCTACGACACGTTCAGCGGCGGGATGCAGAAGTCGACCTGGGGCGAACTGCTCGAGCTGCTCGGCGGCGCGGATACCGACGAGACGGTGCGCGCGGCGCTCGTGGATCACGCCGCGGCCCTCGCGGCCGGCCACCACGCGTTTCGCGACGGCGGAAACACCGCGAGAGTGTACCGTCAGATCACCACCCGGCTGAAAGAGCACGAATGACAGCGAGTCTTCCCCTCGACTCCTCGTCGCCCGCGACCACGATCGATTCGATCGCCGTCGAGGCAGCGCCCGTTCCTCGCCTCGTCGTGTCGGGCACGGGGCGCGTGGCCGGTGTCATGTTGCGCGGGCCGCGGCAAGACCTCCCGGGCACCGTCGAGCAGGCCGGCGAGCGCTTCACCGCCACCGTGCCGCTGCTGGTGTCCCGCTGGGGCGGGCCGGTTCTCCCCGCGCCGTCCGGCTCCTACGCGCTGGCGCTGGATGCCGCCGTCATCGCCCCACTTCCCGATCCGGTGCTCGCGGCGGGGCTGCTGCGCGCCGAGGTCGTCGCGGGCGGGTCGAGCCTGACCGTCGACGTGTCGGCGCCGCTCACCGACGACGAGCGGGGCCCGCAGGCGCAGGCGGCCCTCGAGGCGCGGTACCGCAGCGCCAAGCCGGCGCCGATCAACGCCGTGTTCTTCGAGAGCTTCTACGGCCAGAGCGCGACGTGCAACCCGCTCGCCATCGACCGGGAGTTTGCCGCGACCCGCCCCGAGGTGCCCCGCTACTGGAGTGTCGTCGACGCATCGGTCGAGGTGCCCCAGGGTTCCATCGCGGTCATCGAGGGCAGTGCAGAGTGGTGGCGCATCCGGGGTTCGGCGCGCCTGCTCGTCGTCAACGACTGGTTGCGCAACCGCTACCGTCGACGGTCGTTCCAGACCGTGCTGCAGACCTGGCACGGCACGCCACTGAAGAAGATCGCGCTGGCCCGACCGGGCGTCACACTGCGCGCCGCGCTGGCCACGGTGCGGGAGCGCGGGCGCTGGAACATCATGCTCGCGCAGAACCAGCACTCGGCTTCGGTGTTCCGCTCGGCCTACGCTTTCCTCGGCCCGATCTGGCAGGAGGGGTACCCGCGCGACGACGCGCTCGTCGGCGGCAACGGGGCGTCCATCCGCGAGCGGCTCGGCATCGCCGACGACGTGACCGTGCTGCTCTACGCCCCGACCTGGCGCGACGACCGCCCCGAGCACGTCGACCACCTCGAGGTCGCGGCATTCACCGACGCGCTCGGCCCCGGCTACATCACGCTCATCCGTGGGCACTCCCGCACCCTCCTCCCCGGCCGCGACGTGCGCGCGAGCAACGTGCTCGACGTCACCGGTTACCCGGATGTCTCCGAGCTCTTCCTCGCCGCCGACGCCCTCATCACCGACTACTCGAGCGTGATGTTCGACTACAGCGTCACGGGCAAGCCGATGTTCTTCTTCGCGCCCGACCTCGAGCACTACCGCGAGCAACTGCGCGGCTTCTACTTCGACCTCGACGAGGCCGCCCCGGGGCCGGTGGTGCAGAACGCGTCCGAGCTGGTCGATCTGGTGCTCGACCGGGAGCGCGTGGGCGTCGAGTACGCCGACAAGTACGTGGCGTGGCAGGAGCGGTTCAACCCGCGCGACGACGGGCGCTCGGCCGAACGCATCGTGGCCCGCCTCGTCGCCCGCAAGGCGATCGGCTGAGCTAGATTCCCGCGCGCGAGGTGTCGACGCTGTCGCGCGCGCCGCGCACGACGCCGAGGATGAAACCGACGCCCCAGCTGAGGTGCATGGTCGGCAGCACCACGACGAAAAACCAGCGGTCGAGCAGCTTCGAGGTGCGGTCGGCGCCGAACGCCAGCCAGAGCACGAGCAGCACGTAGGCGAGCGGACCGAGATAGATGACGGATGCGACGGCACTCCCCCACCCGCTCACCACGCCGGTGACCTGCAGCACGAGCAGCACGACGCTCGCCAGCACGTTGAGCACCAGCACGGGCGGCACGAAGAAGCGCCACGGGTTGCGCCCGCGGTAGCGACGCACGAGTTCGCCGCGCCAGATGCCGGTGGCGCAGAACTGGCGGGCGAGCTTGCTCCAGCTGTCGCGCGGCCAGTAGGTGACCTTGAGCTGGGGGTCGAACCAGACGGTGTGGCCGGCGGCCCGGATGCGCAGGTTCAGCTCCCAGTCTTCGCCGCGGCGGATCGTCTCGTCGAAGTAGTCCACCTCTTCGAGGATCTCGCGGCGGAAGACGCCCAGGTACGCCGACTCGGCCGGGCCCTCCTCGCCTCCGCCGTGGTAGCGGGCGCCGCCGAGTCCGAAGCGGCTGTTGTACCCGCGGGCCGCCGCCACCTGGAACGGGGTCTTGCCGCGGGCGTGCATGATTCCGCCGACGTTCGCGGCCTTCGTGCGTTCGAGCGTCTCGACCGCACGGCTCGTGTAGCCGGGTTCGAGTTCGGAGTGCGCGTCGACGCGCACGATGATCGGGTGCTTGCTGGCCCTGATGGCGAGGTTGAGTCCCACCGGGATGTCGATGTCGGGGTTGTGAACCACGGTGATACGCGGGTCGGATGCTGCGAGGCGGGCGACGATAGCGTCCGTGTCATCCGTCGAGGGTCCGAGCGCGAGAATCAGTTCTTTCGCACCGGCATAGTCCTGGGCGAGCACCGTCGAAATGGCCACCTCGATGTAGATCGCCTCGTTGAGTACGGGCATCACGTACGAGACTCCGGGAAGCGCGTCTGCCGTGGCGGCCATGGGATCCAATACTCGTGCTGGGGCGGGTCGGTTGAGCCTATCAGCCGCAGCGCGGGCCCCCGTTAACGGCGGGAGGGGCACGCGACCGGAGTCGCGTGCCCCTCTGCCTGCTGGCTGGATTCCTCTTAGGTGAGTGTGCCGAGCGTCACATCGACGGTCGACGCTTCGCCGTTGCGCACGTAGGTGATCGTGGCCTCGGCCCCGCCGGCGAGGGCACGCACCTGGGCCGTCAGGTCGGTCTTGCCCGTGACCGGGATGCCGTTGATGCCCGTGATCACGTCGCCCGAAACGAGTCCGGCTGCAGCCGCGGCGCCTCCGGGTGTCGTCTCCTGGATGCTCGCGCCGACGGTGGCGCTGTCGGTCTGTGCCGTGTCTTCCGTGACGTCACTGATCGAGGCGCCGAGCAGGCCGTGACTGGCCGAACCGTTGGCGATGAT
>NZ_JBKKAD010000211.1:0-19611 GCF_046714715.1 Conyzicola sp.
GCCCTGCGCGAGATCACCCGCGTGCGCGGCATCGAGCCCGACCTCGACATCGTCGTGCTGCACAACCTCATCACCTCGCTCATCGTGCCCGAGACGATCGAGGCCGCGGGCGCCACGGCCATCCGCACCAACGTCGGCCACTCCCTGATCAAGGACCAGATGAAGGCCACCGGCGCCATCTTCGGCGGCGAGCACTCGGCGCACTACTACTTCCGCGACTTCTGGGGTGCCGACAACGGCATGCTCGCCGCGATGCACCTGCTTGCCGAGTTCGGCCACCAGGACAGGCCGCTCAGCGAGTTCGCCGCGCAGTACGACCCCTATTTCCTCAGCGGCGAGATCAACTCGACGGTCACCGACGTGCCCGCCGCCTACGAGCGCATCGTCACGGCCTACACCGGAGTCGGCGAGTTCGACGAGCTGGACGGCCTCACGGTCACCGGACCCGCCACGGAGGACGCGTTCTGGTGGTTCAACGTGCGCCCCTCGAACACCGAACCGCTGCTGCGGCTCAACGTCGAGGCGGGCAGCAAGGCGAAGATGGAGTCGGTTCGCGACGCCGTTCTCGCCCTTATCCGCGAGTAATACCGTCATCTCCGGTCACGCGGTGGTGGCGGGTGTGACAATAGACGCATGTCGATCGCGCCTGTAACCACCGCCCAGCCCACTTCTGCGCTGCCCACAACCGCGCTGCCCTTCAAGGTCGCCGACCTCGGTCTCGCCGAGGCCGGGCGCCACCAGTTCCGGCTGGCCGAGAACGAGATGCCGGGGCTCATGGCCCTGCGCGAGGAGTTCGGCGCGAGCCAGCCCCTCAAGGGTGCCCGCATCGCCGGAAGCCTGCACATGACGGTGCAGACGGGCGTGCTCATCGAGACCCTCGTCGCGCTCGGCGCGCAGGTGCGCTGGGCGAGCTGCAACATCTTCTCCACGCAGAACGAGGCGGCGGCCGCGGTCGCCGTCGGACCGAACGGCACGGTCGAGAACCCGGCCGGTGTTCCCGTCTTCGCCTGGAAGGGCGAGACACTCGAGGAGTACTGGTGGTGCACGAGCCAGATCTTCGACTGGTCGGCCGAGGGCTTCGGAGGCCCGAACATGATCCACGACGACGGCGGTGACGCCACGATCCTCGTGCACAAGGGCCGGGAGTTCGAGAAGGCCGGCGCGGTTCCGGATGCCACGGCCACCGATTCCCACGAGTGGACCGTCATCCTCGACACCCTCCGCGCCTCGCTGCAGACCTCGCCCGACCGTTGGACGACGATCGCCGCGGAGATCCAGGGCGTCACCGAAGAGACCACCACCGGTGTCCACCGCCTCTACGAGCTCGCCAAGACGGGCGAGCTGCAGTTCCCGGCGATCAACGTGAACGACTCGGTCACCAAGAGCAAGTTCGACAACAAGTACGGCATCCGCCACTCGCTGCCCGACGGGCTCAACCGCGCCACCGACGTGCTGATCGGCGGCAAGGTCGTCTTCGTCGTCGGCTACGGCGACGTGGGCAAGGGAGCGGCTGAGGCGCTCAAGGGCCAGGGCGCGCGCGTCATCGTCTCCGAGGTCGACCCGATCAACGCCCTGCAGGCCGCGATGGACGGCTTCCAGGTCACCACGATCGAGAGCGTGCTCGACCAGGTCGACATCTTCGTCACGGGAACCGGCAACGAGAACGTCATCACCGTCGACCACCTGCTCGGCATGAAGCACCTCGCGATCGTCTCCAACGTCGGGCACTTCGACAACGAGATCGATATCGCCGGGCTCGAGAAGCTCGCGGGCGCCGAGCGCATCGAGATCAAGCCGCAAGTGCACGAGTGGCGCCTGCCGTCGGGCCGCAGCGTTCTGGTGCTCTCCGAAGGCCGCCTCATGAACCTCGGAAATGCCACGGGGCATCCGTCGTTCGTCATGAGCGCCTCGTTCACCAACCAGGTGCTCGCCCAGATCGAGCTCTTCGTGCACGGCGAGAACTACGGCGTCGACGTGCACGTGTTGCCGAAGCACCTCGACGAGAAGGTCGCCCGCCTGCACCTCGACGCGCTCGGCGTGAAGCTGACCCGTCTCACCGACGAGCAGGCCGCCTACATCGGCGTCTCGCCCGACGGCCCGTACAAGGTCGACCACTACCGCTACTAGGCCCACGGCTGCCGCCGACCGATCGAGACGAAGGGCAAAGTCCCGACCTCCGGTCGCCGTTCGAGCGTCGAATCCCGTCCCCCGCGTGATTGGTGCCTCCGTTGCGGCGCGAGGCGCATCCGCTGCTCCCGACTTGTCGCAATCGGGGCGATAACGCGCGACGTCTGCCCTGTTAGTGACAAGTCGCGCGGCGGAGTGGCGCGCTACCGCTCGGGGAAGCCGTTCGGCAGACCGCCCAGCACGGGCTTCAGCCGGTCGAGACCGCGGGCCTCGAGCTGCAGCGCGGCGTACTCGCGGTCGCGGCGCACGGCGGCGGCGCCGGCGAGGAACAGCTCGGCCTCGACGGCCGGCACGGGGGAGACGTAGGGGGCGACCTCGGCGGCCAGCTCGTTGCCGAGCCGCACCCGGGTCTGCGGCGTGAGCTTCCCGGCCTGGGCGAGGAACGCGCTCACGCGTCGGGCCAGCCGGTCGGGCATGCGCGCGACATCGGCCGTGAGAGCCCACTGTTGCAGTTGCGCGGGAACGCCGTAGACCGGCGACGAGGCGTTCGACACGCGCTCGTACTGGCTGTATGTTCCGGCCAGCAGGTCGCCGAGCCGTTTCGCGCGGGCGTTCAGCAGCGACACCACGACGGCGAATCCGCCGAACGTCGTGTAGATCTCGATCACCCCGGTGAGAGCGCGGATGAAGGCGTGCCGGAAGCCGATGGCGCCCCCGTCGTCGCGCACGATGCGGGCGCCGATCGCCAGCTTGCCGAGGGAGCGCCCGTGGCTGAGCAGCTCCACGGCGACCGGCGTCACCACGATCGAGATCACGAGACCGGCGACGATGAGCGCCGTGCGGATCGCGTCGTCGAAGCCGCCGAAGCTGGCCTCGAGCGCGGGGAACACGACGAAGATGAGCAGCAGGAAGAGCCCGATGTACGCGATGAAGTCGATGATCGCCCCGGCCGCCCGCAGAACGAAGCTCGCCGGGCGCAGGTCGAGCGCCACCGCCTCGCCGGTCATGATCGTGTCGTCGATCTCGAGGTGGTCGGAGTGGCCCGGCGCGGGGGCACGCGGCGCACGCAGATCCGGAGCGGGCAGACGCGGAACAGACTGGTCGTTCGCGGAGGGTCGCGGCATGACATCATTTAAGCAGATGGACCTCGACGCCTACGCCGCCGCTCACCGCGAAGAATGGGACCGGCTTGCCCGATTGGGCCGCCAGCGTCAGTTCACCGGCGCGGAGGCCGACGAGCTGATCGACCGCTACCAGTCGGGCGCGACGCAGCTCTCGGTGATCAAGACCACCACCGGACAGTCGCTGCCGGGCGACCGGCTGTCGCTGTCGCTGTCGCGGGCCCGCCAGAAGTTCACCGGCGTGCAGGCGAACGTGTTGCGGCAGCTGCTCGACTTCTTCGTACTCCAGCTGCCCGCCGCGCTGTACCGCATCCGCTGGCTATGCCTCGCGGTCACCGTTGCCAGTTTCGCGATCGGCGCGCTGTACGCGGGCTGGGCGATCTCCAATCCGCAGGTGCTCGCCACCCAGGGCGACCCGAGCGCGCTCGAGCGGTACGCCAAAGAAGACTTCGTCAACTACTACTCCGACAATCCGGGCAGTTCGTTCACCAGCTTCGTCTGGACCAACAACGCCTGGATTGCGGCGCAGGCCGTGGCCTATGGCATCGTCGGCTTCTACACGCCCTACATCGTGTTCAGCAACGCGCAACAGTTAGGCCTGACTGCGGGGATCATGCACGAGTACGACCGCCTCGACGTGTTCTTCCTCTACATCGCCCCGCACGGGCAGCTCGAGCTGTACGCGATCTTCGTCGCCGGCGCCGCCGGAATGCGCATCGGCTGGTCGTGGATAGCGCCCGGCGCCCGCACGCGCGGCCAGGCGATCGCCGAAGACGGTCGCGCCCTGTTCACAGTCGCGATCGGGCTCGTCCTCGCGCTGCTCGTCTCGGGGCTCATCGAGGGCTACATCACGCGGCAGGAGTGGCCGTGGGCGATCAAGATCGGCATCGGCACGGTGGCGCTCGCCGGGTTCCTCGCCTACCAGTGGATCCTCGGCCGCCGCGCCTTCCGCGCCGGCCAGACCGGTGACCTCGACGAGTTCGAGGCCGGGGCGAAACGACTCGTGGCCGGCTGACACACGGGGTCGGCTTATTATGAATCGTTCACGATAGAGACTATGGTTGTCGGATGCCGACGACCTCAGAACGCGAACTGCACGAGGCCGGTCTGCGCGTAACCGCCGGCCGCCTCGCGCTGCTCGACGCTCTCGAGAGCTCCCCGCACAGCGACGCTGTCACCCTGCACCGGCTGCTCGTCGAGGCGGACGCCGCGACCTCCCTGCAGAGCGTGCACAACGTCCTGGCCGACCTCACCGCGGCCGGGCTGCTGCGCAAGATCGAGCCGGCCAACTCGGCCGCCCGCTACGAGCGCCGCATCGGAGACAACCACCACCACATCGTCTGCACCTCGTGCGGCGCCGTCGCCGACGTCGAGTGCGTCGTCGGCCACGCCCCCTGCCTCACCCCCTCCGACACCGCGGGGTTCACCCTCGCCACCGCGGAAGTGACTTTCTGGGGCCTTTGTGCCCCTTGCCAGCAGGACCAGCAATTGCAAGCAGCGCCAACCAAGGAGATCCATGACTGACGACCAGTACACGACGAGCCAGACGGGTTCGGCCGTTCCGAGCGACGCCCATTCCCTCACCGCGGGCGCCGACGGCGTCACCGCACTGCACGACCGCTACCTCGTCGAGAAGCTGGCGCAGTTCAACCGCGAGCGCATCCCGGAGCGTGTCGTACACGCCAAGGGCGGCGGAGCGCACGGCGAGTTCGTCGTGACCGGCGACGTCTCGGCGTACACCCGTGCGGCTGTCTTCCAGCCCGGTGCATCCACCCCCACCCTCACGCGTTTCTCCTCCGTCGCCGGCGAACAGGGGTCGCCCGACACCTGGCGCGACGTGCGCGGCTACTCGGTGAAGTTCTACACCTCCGAGGGCAACTACGACATCGTCGGCAACAACACCCCGGTGTTCTTCATCCGCGACGGCATCAAATTCCCCGACTTCATCCACTCGCAGAAGCGCCTCCCGGGCTCCGGCCTGCGCGACGCCGACATGCAGTGGGACTTCTGGACCCTCTCGCCCGAGTCCGCCCACCAGGTCACCTACCTCATGGGCGACCGCGGCCTGCCGCGCTCCTGGCGCGAGATGCCCGGTTTCGGCTCGCACACCTACCAGTGGATCAACGCCACGGGCGAGCGTTTCTGGGTGAAGTACCACTTCACCTCGAACCAGGGCAACATCGAGATGGGCGGCGCCGAGGCGCAGGACATCGCCGGTGCCGACGCCGACTACTACCGCCGCGACCTGTACGAGGCGATTCAGGAGGGCAACTTCCCGTCCTGGGACCTGCACGTGCAGGTCATGCCCTACGACGACGCCAAGTCGTACCGCTTCAACCCGTTCGACCTCACCAAGGTCTGGCCGCATGCCGACTACCCGCTCATCAAGGTCGGCACCAAGACTCTGAACCGCAACCCCGAGAACTTCTTCGCCGAGATCGAGCAGGCCGCCTTCTCGCCGGCCAACACGGTTCCCGGCATCGACATCAGCCCCGACAAGATGCTGATGGCCCGCGTGTTTTCGTACCCCGACGCGCAGCGCTACCGTGTCGGCACGAACTACAACGAGATCCCGGTCAACGCGCCGAAGTCGCCCGTGCACAACTACTCGCAGGACGGCGCGACCCGTCACGGCTACAAGCCGGCGTCGGCGCCCGTGTACGCCCCCAACTCGTTCGGCGGCCCCGTTGCCGACCCCGCGCTCGCGGGTGCCGGTAGCTGGGAGTCCGACGGCGAGCTGATCCGCACTGCGGCGACGTTGCACGCCGAAGACAGCGACTTCGGCCAGGCCGGAACGCTCTACCGCGACGTCTTCGACGAAGCCGCCAAGCAGCGATTCCTCGAGACCATCACGGGAGCGGTCGGCGGCACCACGGTGCCCGAGATCCGCGAGCGTGCCATCCAGTACTGGACGAACGTGGACGCCCGCCTGGGCGCGGCCCTGCGTCGCAACCTGCAGACGCCGGGGGAGACCCCGAACGAGGCCGCCGAGTTCGTGGGCGTAGGCGAGTAGCAGCACTGCCGGTTGGGTAGGCCGCCCGCGGCCGTATCGAAACCCCTCGGGGTATATCGGTACGGCTCGGGCGGCCTTTCGCCGTTAAAGCCGCCCCGCCGCCTTCAGCGCGATGTAGCGGTCGGCCAGCGCGGGCGGCAGGTCGGCGGGTGCGCCGGTGACGACGTCGCCTCCGAGCTGGCGGATGGCGGCCGAGACGCGGGCCAGGTCGAGCAGTGCCCGTTCGCCGGCCGCCGCGCGGTAGACCTCCGTGCTGTCGCCGCGCTGGGTGGTGAGGGCCATCACCGTCGGGTCGACCACCGACGAGACGAGCACGGTGTGGCGTCTGGTCAGCTGCGGCAGCACGGACAGCAGCCCGCGCGACGCCCCCGGCGCGTCGATCGACGTCGCGAGCACCACGAGCGCGTGCTGCGATGTGACCGAGCGCACGAGGCCGGGGATCGCGCTCCAGTCCATCTCGATGAGCTCGGGTTCGATCGGCGCCATCGCTCCGACCATGCGGTTCAGCAGCTCGGGTCCGCTCGCGCCCTGCACGCGGCCGCGCACCCGGCGGTCGTAGACCACGAGGTCGACCCGGTCGCCGGCGCGGCTGGCGAGCGCGGCGAGCAGCAGCGCCGACTCGAACGCCGTGTCGATGCGGGGCTCGTTGTCGATGCGGGCCGCCGAGGTGCGGCCGCTGTCGACGACGATCACGACGCGGCGGTCGCGCTCGGGACGCCAGGTGCGCACCACGAGCTTCTGGCTGTTGGTGGCGGGGTCGTTGCGGCGTGCGGTGGCGCGCCAGTCGATCGACCGCACGTCGTCGCCGCGCACGTAGTCGCGCAGGCTGTCGAACTCGGTGCCCTGACCGCGCACCATCACGCTCGTCGCACCGTCGAGCTCGCGCAGCCGGGCCAGCCGTGAGGGCAGGTGCTTGCGCGAGTTGAACGGCGGCAGCACGGTGATCGAGCCGGGAACGACGATCGACGCCTGCCGGGCGAGCAGCCCGAGCGGCCCGAACGAGCGCAGCGTGACGTGGGCCGAGCGCCGTTCGCCGCGGCGGAACGGCGTGAGCGCCGTGACGATCGAGCGACGCTCGGCGGCCGGCACCTCCACCCGTTGGCGCGAGGGGGTCGCTACCGCGGAGGGCGGCCAGCCGTCGCGAACGATGGCGCGCATCCGTCGGCTGCCCGTATTCGTGAGGTACAACGTCGACTCGACCCGCTCGCCGAGGCGCACGGGCCCGGGCAGCACACGCTCGAGCGTGATGCGGCGCGGGGACGCGGCGAGCAGCAGGTCGACCGTGCCGAGCAACGCCACGAACCCCAGCCAGAGGTAGAGCGCGACGGGGTCGTCGAAGACCACGACCGGCACGATGCCGAGCGCGACGAGAATGACGAACCAACCGCTAATGGCCATCTAGATACCACCGCGCATACTAGATCGGCACCTGAACCTGCTGCATGATGGCGCGCAGGATCGCGTCGGCCGAGACACCCTCGAGTTCGGCCTCGGGGCGCAGCTGCAGGCGGTGGCGCATCACGGGCAACGCCATGGCCTGCACGTGGTCGGGGGTGATCGCGTCGAACCCGGTGAGCCACGCCCACGCCTTCGCCGCCGACAGCAGCGCCGTGGTTCCGCGGGGGCTCACGCCGAGCTTCACCGACGGACTCTGCCGGGTGGCCCTGGCGAGGTCGACCGCGTAGCCGATGACGTCGGCGGAGGCGCCCACGCGGGCGGCGGCGGCTTGGGCTTGGCCCAGCTGCGCCGCGTCGAGCACCGCCTCCACCCCGGCCGAGCGCAGATCCCGCGGGTTGAAGCCCGCGGCGTGACGCGTGATCACCTCGACCTCGGTCGCGCGGTCGGGCAGGTCGAGCACGAGCTTGAGCATGAACCGGTCGAGCTGGGCCTCGGGCAGCGTGTAGGTGCCCTCGTACTCGATCGGGTTCATGGTGGCGGCCACCATGAACGGCACGGGCAGCGTGCGGCTCACGCCGTCGACCGAGACCTGGCGTTCCTCCATGGCCTCGAGCAACGCCGACTGGGTCTTCGGCGGCGTGCGGTTGATCTCGTCGGCGAGCATGATGTTCGTGAACACCGGCCCCTGGCGGAACTCGAACTCCCCCGCCTTCGCGTCGTAGACGAGCGAGCCGGTGACGTCGCCCGGCATCAGGTCGGGCGTGAACTGCACGCGCTTGGTGTCGAGCTTGAGCGTGTGGCTGAGGGTGCGCACGAGCAGGGTCTTCGCGACGCCGGGCACGCCCTCGAGCAGAACGTGTCCGCCGGCGAGCAGCGCGATCATGAGGCCGGTGACCGCGGCATCCTGCCCGACCACCGACTTGCCCACCTCTTCCCGCACGCGCGCGAAGGCGGCTCGCAGCTCGGATTCGGTCAGCTGGCGGGTGGGTGCGTCTGTCATTCGTGCGGCGCTCTCTTCCATGGGTGCGGTGGTCAAACGGGGGTGACGGATGTCGCGACCGTGCGCTCGAGCGTCAGAAGCTGGTCTGACAGCTGCACGAGTTCACGGTCGGTGGTCGGGACGGCGTCGAGCAGGACGCGGCGCACCTCGTTCGGCTGCAGGCCGGCGACGGCGGCGGCGGTCGCGGCGACGTCGTCGACCGAGGCGAGGCGGGAGAGCCCGCAGAGCGCGGCGATGCGCTGCACGGTCCCGATGCGCAGCGAGTCGAGCGCGCGCAGGCGGGCCGTCGACTTCTGGTAGAGCCGGGCGCGCCCCTGCATGGTCTCGTTGGCCCGCACGGTGACGGGCAGGTTCTCGATGATGAGCGGGCCGAAGCGGCGTCCGCGCCAGAAGGCGGCGGCGAGCACGGTGAGCACGACGAGCGCCGTGGCGGGAAGCACCCAGTCGGGGCTGAGCCCGCCCAGGGTGGGCGGCGCCGCGGTAGAGAGATCGGCAGCGCCCGGGGTGTACCAGACGAGGTTCTCGGTGGAACCGAGAAGGTTGAGGGCGAACGCCGCGTTGCCCCGGTCGGACACGAACTCGTTGCTCAGCGCGTCGGAGGCGCCGACGACCGTCGCGGTTCCGGTCGCGGTCGGCACGCGCACGAGGGAGTACACGTCGTCTCCGCTGCCGAAGCACGTCGTGGCGGCCGGATCGTCGCCGAGGTAGCGGTAGCCCGAGCCGTCGCCCGTGATCGACCCCGCGCGGGTGGCCGCGGTCAGCTCGCAGCCCGCCTCGACCTCGCCGTCGACGCTTCCGGCCTGCGCGACATCGGGGGTGAGCGCGAGCAGCTGGTCGAAGTCGGGCTCGACCGCGACGGTGCTGCCGGCGAGGGCGAAGACCCGCGCGAGCTGGTCGGCGTCGAGGATGCCGTCGGGGTCGTAGTAGAACAGGGTCGTGTCGGCGGGGTCCGTGATCGCGGCGGCCGTTCGCTCGAGCGTCGAGGTGGGGGTGACGGTGACTCCCTGCTGCCGCAGCACCTCGACGACGGCCTTCGCCCCGGCGGGGGCCGGGTTGGTGGCCGAGAGCGGGTCGGACTCGGTGACGGCGCCGGCGAAGTGGATGCCGATGAGCGCGATGACGACGGCGAAGACCGCGGCTGCGCCCCAGAACGCCGACCGCCGCAGCACCGTGGTGGTGCTGGCGGTCAGCACGCGCTGGCCGGGGGAGGTGGTCGTCACGCGGTGACCGCCTGCAACTGCGGCTTGGCGGCGCGAAGCCCGCTGTCGAGCCGCGCCATCGCGTCGTACTCGGTGCGCGTGCCCGAGCGGCCGAGGTAGCGCACGCCGTCGAACGAGACGGCCGCCGTCGTGAGGGCGGCGGAGAAGTCGGGGAAGGCCGCCGCGGCGCGCATGGCGAAGTCGTGGGCCGTGGTGCCCGGGCTGGTGGTCACCACGGTGCGTTCGGCGAGCGAGCGGGCGGTCGAGCGGAAGATCTCGGCGATCGCCAGTTCGAAGTCGCCCGCGGCCGCGGCGGCCTCGGCCGCCGCGCGGATGGCCGTCGAGTCGCGGTCGTCGGCGTCGCCGAAGAGGTCGCCGGTGACGCCGCTCTTGCGGGCGAGCCGGGGGAGGCCGAACACGAGGTAGGCCACGACCAGTGCGGCGACCACCACGAGGATCACGAGCAGCGCGCCCAGGTTGGGGCCGCCGTCGATGCCGCCGAAGCGCAGCGAGGCGAACCAGTCGCCGATGGCCGCGCTCAGGCGGTCGAACCAGGTGGGCTGCGCCGCGCGGTAGTCGGGTTTGGCCAGTTCGTCGATGAGCCACTGCCGCGCCTGTTCGGCGTCGGGGTCGACCGGGACGGCACGACCGACGGGCCCGGCACCGATCACGAGGTGCGAAGGTACGGGTTGGCCACGCCGATGTCGCCGACCTGGCGGGCCTCGACGAACCGCGCCAGGTCGAGGTCGAGCCCCTCTTTGCGCATCCGGAAGTCGATGTAGATCAGCGCGGCGACCGCCGACTGGGCGACCGCGGCCAGCGCGCCGAAAACGAGGCTCACGATGCCGGTGAGGATGTAGCCGACCACCAGCACCACGACCGACGCGGTCATGTCGCCGTTCGGGTTGATCGTCGATCCGCCGACGGCGGCGAGGATGGAGATCGGGGTGGCCACGACCTGCGCGGCGACCTGCACGATCACGTAGACGAGCAGCTGGGTGCCGAGCGCCTTCCAGAAATAGCTGTAGCCGCTGGTCAGGCGCCACGATCGCGTCACGGCTCGGCGCAGGGGCAGACGCTCGAGCATCAGCACGCTCGGAACGAGCGACAGCTTCGTGGCGAGCCATGCCCACACGACGATGCTGCCGAGCCCCGCGATGATTCCCAGGATGATGCCGATCACGAGCCCGGCGTCGCCGCCCAGGACGATCAGCAGTGTGACGATGAGGGCCAGAATCACGATGGCGACCAGTATCGCGGCGGTAACGAGCGCCGACCAGCCGACGAGGGCGCCGATGCGGCCGCGGGCCAGTCGCCAGAGTCCGCGAACCGTCAGCTTCTCGCCGATCGTGGCGCGCGAGACCTCGAGCGAGATGATGCCCTGCAGGATGGCGGTCACCAATAGCGACAGGGCGATGGGGATGAGGGCGGAGACCACGATGGCGCCGATGGCGCCCGCCTCGATCTCGTCGGCGTCGGCGCTCGTGGCCGAGGCGGCGCGCCCGAAGGCGAGCGCGGTGACCCCGCCGATGACCCCGACGAACAGCACGATAACGAGGCCGTTGAGCAGCAGCGAGATGCCGAAGGTGGGGCGCGGGTTGCGCCGGATCACCTGGAACGAGGCGCCGAGCAGCGTGCCGAAGGCGAGCGGCCGCAGGGGAATGAGGCCGGGCTTCGGCGGCGGCGTCCAGCCGGGCGCCTGCTGCGCCTGCTGCACGGGCTGCTGGGTCGGCGGCCCGTACGGGCTCGCGGGAGGCACGAACTGGCCGGCGGGCGGCAACGGATCGCCGCTCGGTGGCCGCCACGCATTGTTGTCGGTCACTGTGAAGTGCCTCTCCCCTAAACGTCTCAGGCGCTACCTACGCTATTTATGCTTTCACACTCGACTACTCTTATGCGAAAGCTCCGGCAATTCCTCACGTGCTGGACCACAAACGGTAGAGGGCTATGAACGCCAAAATTCTAGTAGTCGACGACGACACCGCCCTGGCGGAGATGATCGGCATCGTCCTGCGCGCCGAAGGTTTCGACATCGCGTTCTGCGCCGACGGCTCCGAAGCGCTCGACGCCTTCCACGCTTTCGCCCCCGACCTCGTTCTGCTCGACCTCATGCTGCCCGGAATGGACGGCATCGAGGTGTGCGCGCAGATCCGGGAGGAATCCGGGATTCCCATCATCATGCTGACGGCGAAAAGCGACACGGCGGATGTCGTCAAGGGCCTGGAGAGCGGAGCAGACGACTACGTCGTCAAGCCCTTTAATCCCAAAGAACTGGTGGCACGCATCCGCACCCGTCTTCGTCCCAGCCCCGAGGCTCCGAGCGGAACCCTCGCGGTCGGCGACCTCGTGCTCGACGTGGCGGGACACGAGGTGTTGCGCGGAGCCGAGAAGATCAACCTCACCCCGCTCGAGTTCGAGCTGCTGCTCGCCCTCGCCCTCAAGCCGCAGCAGGTGTTCACCAGAGAAATGCTGCTCGAACAGGTGTGGGGCTACCACTACAAGGCCGACACCCGGCTCGTCAACGTGCACGTTCAGCGCCTGCGCGCGAAGGTGGAGGCCGACCCCGACAACCCGAGGATCGTTATGACCGTGCGCGGGGTTGGTTACCGCGCCGGCAGCCCGGGATAACCATGCGCTACCTCACCTGGCGCACGTGGCCGGTGCGCGCGCAGCGGCTGTGGCGCTCGTCCCTGCAGGTGCGCACGGTCACCATCTCGGTCGTGATGTCGACGATCGCCGTCGGCATCATCGGTGCGTACATGTCGTTCAGCGTGGGCGCCAACCTATTCGACACCCGCCTGCAAGACGCGCTCGCCGCGTCGGAGCGGTCGAACGTCGTGGCGCAGACCCGGTTCGACGCGACCCAGCAGACCGCGGGTCTCGACCTCGACGTCGCGATGAAGAGCGCGTCGACCGCCGTGCAGCAGGCCGCCTCCACCCCGGCCGGAACCGACATCGCGATCCTGCGCACGCCGGGCCAGGCGGGGGTGCGACTGCCCGTCGACGTCGTCAGCCCCGGCCTCGATCCCGACGTGGCGATCTCGCCCGAGCTGCGCGAGCAGGTGGAGAGCTCGACCGAACGCCGCCTCTACTGGCAGTCGATCTCGCTCGAGCGGGAAGACGGCGGGGTCGACCCCGCCGTGGTCGTCGGTTCGGTGCTCGACGTACCCACCTCCGGCCAGTACGAGCTGTATCTCGTCTACAACTTGAGCGACACCGAGCAGGCCCTGTCGTTCGTGCAGGGCACCCTCTGGCTCGGCATGGCGTCGCTCGTCATCCTCATCGGCGCCGTGACGTACACGGTGGTGCGGCTCATCGTCGCTCCCGTGCGCACCGCAGCGGAGACCAGCGAGAGGCTCGCGGCCGGCGAGCTCGAGGTGCGCATCCCCGAGAGGGGAGAAGACGTCATCGCGACCCTGGCACGCTCCTTCAACGGAATGGCCGACAGCCTGCAGCGCCAGATCACCAAGCTCGCCACGCTCTCGCAGGTGCAGCAGCGTTTCGTCTCCGACGTCTCCCACGAGCTGCGCACGCCGCTCACCACGATCCGCCTCGCCAGCGACGTGCTCTACGACCAGCGCGAGACCTTTCCCGCGGCGACCGCGCGCACGACCGAGCTGCTGCACACGCAGGTTCAGCGCTTCGAGCTGCTGCTGGCCGACCTGCTCGAGATGAGCCGGTACGACGCCGGCGCCGTCGACATGGAACTCGAACCGACGAACCTCGTGCGCCTGGTCGAAGACGCGATGGAGGCGGTGGAGACCCTGTCGGCGTCGAAGGGCACCGAGCTGCGGCTCGAAGCCCCCGGCGGGTACTTCGAGGCGGAGGTCGACGCGCGCCGCATCCGCCGCATCCTGCAGAACCTGCTGGCCAACGCGATCGACCACGGCGAAGGCAAACCGATCGTCGTCTACGTCGACAGCAATGAGGCCGCCGTGGCGATCGCCGTGCGCGACTACGGAGTGGGAATGTCGACCACCGCGATGGAGCGCGTGTTCGACCGGTTCTGGCGGGCCGACCCGTCCCGCCAGCGTTCCACCGGCGGCACGGGCCTCGGCCTGGCAATCTCGCTCGAGGACGCCGCCCTGCACGGCGGCTGGCTCGAGGTCTGGTCGGCGCCCGGCGAGGGATCGTGCTTCCGGCTCACCCTGCCGCGCCGCCGCGGCGAGACGCTCACCGAGTCGCCGCTCGACCTGCCCCCGGTCGGGGCCGCCGCGAAGGAGGACGCCGATGTCTGATCAGGGCCGCAGGCGCCGCACGTTGTTCACGGTCTGGCTGGCCGCCGCCGCAACGATCGCGCTCGCCGCGTGCGGGGGCGTGCCCACGTCGGGCAACGTGACCGCGGGAGACGTGGTCAGCGACGACGCCGAACTGGACATCGGCTTCGCGCCCCAGGGGCCGCGGGTGAACTCCACGCAGGAGGAGATCATGCAGGAGTTCCTGCTCGCGGCGATCGACCCGCAGAACGACTACGCCGTCGCCAGGGACTTCCTGGCCGACGACTTCGCCAGCGTCTGGAACCCCGACGCGCTCACGACCATCCGCACCGGCGTCGGCACGCAGCGTCGCGTGTCCGATACCGAGCTCAACTACTCGCTCACCACCTCGGCGTCGGTGTCGAGCGACGGCCACTACCAGGAGTCCAGCGCCGAAACCGTGTCGCTGCCCTTCACGTTCGTGAGGGAGGGCGACCAGTGGCGCATCAGCAGCGCCCCCGAGGGCATCGTGCTCTCGGAGGACAGCTTCAGCGTCGTTTTCGGCGAGTACTCGCTGTACTACTTCGACCCCACCTACCAGTACCTCGTGCCCGACGTGCGCTGGTTCCCCAACCGCTCGGGAACATCGGTGCGCGTCGTCGGCGCCCTGCTCGCCGGCCAGTCGTCGTGGCTGAGCAACGGCGTGCTGATCTCGGCCTTCCCGACCGGCACCCAGCTCGGCGACGGGTTCGTCGACATCACTTCCGGCGTCGCCACGGTCGACCTCTCCGAGGAGGTGGGCGGTGCGAACTCGCTGGAACGCGAGCGCATGCGCCAGCAGCTCTCGGCGAGCCTCAGCAACGTCACGAGCGTCGTGATGACGGTCGGCGGCCTGCCCGTCACCACCCCCGAGACGGGAGCGATACCGGCCGTCGTCAACCCCACGGTCGAACCGGCGCCTCTCGTGCTGCGCGAGAACCAGTTCGGATACGCCTCGAACGACGACGTCACGCCCATCGGCCAGATCAGCGGCAAGGTCGTCGAGCTCGGCGCGACCGCGGTGGCGCTCGCCCGCAACCGGAGCGAAGCGGCCGTGCGCAACGGCGTCGGCGTCTACGCCGTGCGATCGGGCGCGACCGACCCGCTGCTCGTCGATCCGCGCGCCGGCCTCGCCGCGCCCTCGATCGACAACGCGGGCTTCATCTGGTCGGTACCCGTCGCCGACGGCTCGGCGATCCGGGCGTACGAGCTCGACGGGACCGAACACATCGTCGCCTCCGCGGTGCCGGTGAGCGACGCGCGCGTCGTGTCGCTGGCGGTCTCGCGCGACGGCGCCCGGTTGCTGCTCTACCTCGATACGGCGATCGGCCCGCGCCTCTACGTCGCGGGCATCGTGCGGCAAGACGGGGTGCCGTCGAGCCTCGGCGAACTCTTCGCGTTGCCCGTCGTCGCCGAGTCGCCTCTCGCCGCCACCTGGGTCGACAACCGCACGGTCGCGACGCTCTCGAGCAACGACGACGAGACCCTCATCCGCTCGTTCGAGATCGGCGGACCCAGCGCCCTGCTCGGGCGTATCGAGGGCGGAGTGAGCATCGTGGGCGGCAACGGCGGAGCCGACGGCCTGCGCGTGCTCACCACCGACGGCGACGTCTTCCGCCCCCGCGGCACCAGCTGGCAGCGCACGGGAATCTCGGCCGAGATGCTGGGCACACAGCAGTAGGCCCGCCCCGCAGTTCTGCACAGATTGGGCCGCGTCGCACCCACCGCGACCGCTCGGGGGAACACTCGGCTGCATGCTCCGCGACGCCCTGCTCGACGCCCTCGCCCTCGTGCTGCCCGTCGAGTGCGCCGGCTGTGGCGCACCCGACCGATCGCTCTGCGACACGTGCCGCGTCGGGCTCGTGGCCCCCGTGCAGCGCCGTCTGCTCGCCGACGGAACGCCCGTCTTCTACGCCCTCGACTACGAGGGCTCGGTGCGCCTCGCGATAATCGCCCTGAAGGAGAACGGCAGAACGGATGTCGCCCGCGCCCTCGCCGTTCCGCTCGCACGCGCGATGTCCGCGGCCGCATCGGGGCCGCCCGACGTGGATGCACTGTCGAACGTGGAGACGCTGCCGGTGCCCACGAGCCGCAGCGCGTTCCGCCGTCGCGGCTACGACCCGCTGGCGTTGCTGCTGCGCCGCGCCGGGGTGCGCACGGCGGCCGAGCTCTCGCACACCCGACGGGCCGCGCAGCAGAAGCGTCTCGCCGTCGACGAACGGGCGAGCAACCGCGCGGGTTCCCTGCGGGCCAGACGCCGACTCGACGGGCGGCGGTTCCTGCTCGTCGACGACATCCTCACCAGCGGATCCACGCTCGCCGAGGCCGCTCGGGCCGTGCGCGAGGCGGGCGGCGAAGTCGTCGCCGCGGCGGCGTTGGCGTACACGCAAAAGCGCGTGCCAGAGGCCGGTGTCCATTCTCTGAACGTCCCATGAGACTAGCGTGACGCGTTCGTGACTTTGCGGTGCAACGGGACTAAGTTGGGCGAAAAGGCGCGAAAGAAATTCTTCATCGCCTGATAAAAAGGCGGCGCCATAGGGCTGGGAGGTCGCACATGGAAATTTCCATCACCGGACGCAACGTTGGCGTCACGGATCGCTTCCGCGAGTACGCAATGGAGAAGGCGGACAAAGTTGCCCACCTTGCAGAAAAAGCCATTGCCTTCGAAATCAAGGTCACCCGTCATCACGAGACCAGGGGAGCGAGCGGCGACGACCGTGTCGAACTCACCCTGATCGGTCCGGGACCTCTCGTGCGAGCCGAATCTTCGGGCTCCGACAAGTACGTCGCTCTCGATCTCGCGATGGCCAAACTGGTCGAGCGCATCCGTCAGGCCAAGGACCGAAAGAAGGTCCATCGGGGTCAGCACCGCCCCGTCTCGTTGCGCGAAGCATCCAGTGATGGATTCAGCGTCATCGACATCACGCCCGCCGCACCCCAGGTTCTCGAGAGCGTGCGCACGGGTTCGGTGCCGGTGCAGGCGGCCTCGGAGCTCGCGGAGGACGTCGAAGAGCCGTACTCGCCCGTGGTCATCCGCAAGAAGGTCTTCGAGGCGACCCCGATGACGGTGGATGACGCGCTCTACATGATGGAGTTGGTGGGGCACGACTTCTACCTGTTCATCGACAGCGAGACGCACCGCCCCAGCGTGGTCTACCGGCGTAAGGGCTGGGACTACGGCGTCATCGGGCTCGACGAGAACGGGTCGAACGCCGACGCCTCCGTGCAGGCCGGGGCGAAGTTCGTCGTAGCGCGCTGAGTACGCCCAAGGCGAAGGGCCTTCAGTACGCCTTCGGCGTAACCAGGTGGCAAGCCTGCCCACCCAGACGGGGCACAGCCGCTGGCTGGGTAGGCTTGCTACCATTACGAGCCGGTAACGGCGGGCGCCACCCGAGTGCCCGCGCGAGGAAAGACCCGCGCTCAACAACCTTTGGAGTAAGTCGTGGCCAACGTTCTCGAACGCGCACTTCGCGTAGGTGAAGGTCGACTCCTTCGTCGCCTCAAGCACTATGCAGAAGCCGTCAACCATCTGGAAGACGACTTCACCCAGCTCACCGACGACGAGCTCAAGAACGAGACCGTCGAACTCCGCGAACGCTACGGCAACGGCGAGTCCCTCGACGACCTGCTTCCCGAGGCCTTCGCCGCCGTTCGCGAGGCCGCCAAGCGCACGCTAGGCATGCGCCACTTCGACGTCCAGGTCATGGGCGGCGCCGCCCTGCACCTCGGCAACATCGCCGAGATGAAGACGGGCGAGGGCAAGACCCTCGTCGCCACCCTTCCGGCCTACCTCAACGCCATCGCCAGCCGCGGCGTGCACGTGATCACGGTCAACGACTACCTCGCGAGCTACCAGTCGGAGCTCATGGGCCGCGTATTCCGCGCGCTCGGCATGACGACGGGCGTCATCCTCTCCGGCCAGACCCCGCAGGAACGCCGCCAGCAGTACATGGCCGACGTCACCTACGGCACGAACAACGAGTTCGGTTTCGACTACCTGCGGGACAACATGGCCTGGCAGGCACAGGACATGGTGCAGCGCGGCCACTTCTACGCCGTGGTCGACGAGGTCGACTCGATCCTCATCGACGAGGCGCGCACCCCGCTCATCATCTCCGGCCCGGCGTCGGGCGAGGCGAACCGCTGGTTCACCGAGTTCGCGAACCTGGCGAAGAAGCTCGTGCCCGAGGTCGACTACGAGGTCGACGAGAAGAAGCGCACCGTCGGTGTTCTCGAACCCGGCATCGAGAAGGTCGAGGACTACCTCGGCATCGACAACCTCTACGAGTCGGCGAACACCCCGCTGATCTCGTTCCTCAACAACTCGATCAAGGCCGCGGCCCTGTTCAAGAAGGACAAGGACTACGTCGTGATGAACGGCGAGGTGCTGATCGTCGACGAGCACACCGGCCGCATCCTCATGGGGCGCCGCTACAACGAGGGCATCCACCAGGCGATCGAGGCCAAGGAGGGCGTGGCCGTCAAGGCCGAGAACCAGACGCTCGCCACCGTCACGCTGCAGAACTACTTCCGCCTGTACAAGAAGCTGTCGGGCATGACCGGTACCGCCGAGACCGAGGCCGCCGAGTTCATGGCGACCTACAAGCTGGGCGTCGTCGCGATCCCCACCAACAAGCCGATGCTTCGCAAGGATCAGAGCGACCTGATCTACAAGAACGAGCAGGCCAAGTTCGAGCAGGTCGTCGCCGACATCGTGGGCCGTCACGAGACCGGTCAGCCCGTTCTGGTCGGAACCACGAGCGTCGAGAAGAGCGAACTGCTGTCGAAGATGCTTGCCAAGCGCGGCGTCAAGCACGAGGTGCTCAACGCGAAGAACCACGCGCGTGAGGCATCCATCATCGCTCAGGCTGGCCGCCTCGGCGCCGTCACGGTCGCCACCAACATGGCCGGTCGAGGCACCGACGTGATGCTCGGCGGCAACGCCGAATTCCTCGCCGTCGCACACATGAACAACAAGGGGCTCAGCCCGGTCGACACCCCCGACGAGTACGAAGCCGCGTGGGACGACGTCTTCGCCGAGGTCAAGAGCGAAGTGGGCGAGGAGGCCGAGCGCGTCGTCGCCGTCGGCGGACTCTACGTGCTCGGCACCGAACGCCACGAGTCGCGCCGCATCGACAACCAGCTGCGCGGTCGCTCCGGTCGCCAGGGCGACCCGGGTGAGAGCCGCTTCTACCTCTCGCTGCAGGACGACCTCATGCGCCTGTTCAACAGCGCGGCGGCCGAGAGCCTGATGGGACGCGGCGGACTCGACGACGATGTCGCCATCGAGTCGAAGATCGTGAGCCGGGCCATCCAGTCGGCGCAGTCGCAGGTCGAGGGGCGCAACGCGGAGATCCGCAAGAACGTGCTCAAGTACGACGATGTTCTGAACCGCCAGCGCGAGGCCATCTACGGTGACCGCCGCCACATCCTCGAGGGTGACGATCTGCAGGATCGCGTCACGCGCTTCCTGGATGACGTCGTGACCGAGGTCGTCGACGTGCACACCGCAGAGGGC
>NZ_JBKKAD010000212.1:0-12357 GCF_046714715.1 Conyzicola sp.
CGGCCCACATCTCCCACGCGGGCGAACCGCCGAGGGTGAGCATCGGCTCGATCGTGAACACCATGTTCTCGACGATCTCGTCGGCGAACCGCGGAGCCGAGTCGTAGTGCGGGATGATCAGCCCGGAATGGAACGCGGCCCCCACGCCGTGCCCGGTGAAGTCGCGCACCACTCCGAGGTCGAAGCGCTTGGCGTACGACTCGATGGCGCGCCCGATCACGTTGACCTCGCGGCCGGGGGCGACCGCCTTGATGCCCCGGTTGAGCGACTCGCGGGTGCGTTCGACCAGGTCGACGGCCTCGGCCGAGACCTCGCCGACGAGGAAGGTCACGTTGCTGTCGCCGTGGAAGCCGTTCTTGTAGGCCGTGATGTCGATGTTGATGATGTCGCCGTCTTCGAGCACGGTGTCGTCGGGGATGCCGTGGCAGATCACCTCGTTGAGCGACGTGCAGACCGACTTCGGGAAGCCTCGGTAGCCGAGGCACGAGGGGTAGGCGCCGGCCGCGACCACGAAATCGTGGCCGATCTGGTCGAGCTCGTCGGTCGTGATGCCCGGTCGCGCCGCGCGCCCGACAGCCTGGATTGCCTGCGCCGCGATGATGCTCGATTCGCGGATCAGATCGATGGATGTCGCGGGGTAGACGTCACCGCCCGTGTGGTTCTTCGGCGCCTTCTTGCCCACGTACTCGGGCCGCGCGATCTCCTGCGGCACACTCCTCAGCGGTGAGATCCGACCGGGTGTGAGGTGTCCGTTGCTGTCCCTAGGCATGTCACCCAGTCTAGGTTCCGTGCGGTGGCGGCCGCCCCGACGGGCCTAGTCTGGAGGGAGAACGACCGACAGGAGCTGCGATGACCGAGTGGTGGTACAACAACAAGACCGGCGAAGTGGAAGAGGGCGCTCAGTCGCTCGGTTCCGACCGTGACGGCCCGTTCGCGACGCGCGAAGACGCCGCCCGCGCCCCGCAGATCATCGCCGAGCGCGCCCGCAAGTGGGCCGAAGACGAGGCCCGCAACAACTAGCGGCGCGCGACCGGCTACTCCGGGTACTCGTGCTCGGCGGCCGGGTACGAGGCCGAACCGACGTCGGCGATGTAGGCCTTCGTGGCGTCGGTGAGCACGCCCTTCAGGTCGGCATACTGGCGCACGAACTTCGGGATGCGTCCCGTCGTCAGCCCGGCCCAGTCGGTCCAGACGAGCAGCTGGCCGTCGACGTGCGGGCCGGCTCCGACGCCGATCGTCGGGATGCGCAGCTCTTCGGTGACCTGTGCGGCGATGCCCGACGGAACCATCTCGAGCACTACCGCGAACGCGCCGGCGTCCTCGACCGCGTGGGCGTCGGCGAGCAACGCCTCGGCACCCTCGCCGCGGCCCTGGATCATGTGGCCGCCGAGACCGTGTTCGCTCTGCGGCGTGAAACCGATGTGCGCCATGACCGGGATGCCGGCCGACACGATGCGGCGGATCTGCTCCGCGCTGCGCACGCCGCCCTCGAGCTTGACGGCGTGGGCGCCGGTCTCCTTCATGAACCGGAACGCGGTGTGCAGGGCCTCGTCGGGGCTGGTCTCGTACGAGCCGAACGGCATGTCGGCGACCACGAAGGCGCGCTTGACCGAACCGGCCACCGCCCTGGCGAGCGGGATGAGCTCGTCGACGGTCACCGGCAGGGTCGTGTCGTGCCCGAAGACCGTGTTGCCCGCTGAGTCACCCACGAGCAGGAAGTCGATGCCCGCCTCGTCGAAGATGGTCGCCGTCAGCTGGTCGTAGCTCGTGAGCCCGGTGATCTTGATCCCGTTCTCTTTCGCGTTCTGAAAGTGCCGGGTACGGACGCGTTTGACTGCCTGCTCTGCCATTCGGCAAGTCTAGCTTCGCCGCGCGAGCGGCCCCCGGGTCAGCCCGCGAGGATCGGCTGGAACCAGATGGTGTCCACGATCATCGCGATCACGAGCACGGCGATGACGCTGTAGCCCCACGCGAGCGCGGCCTTCGGCCTGTCGCGCAGCTTGACGGTGCGCAGCAGCCCCACGATCCAGACCAGCGGCAGCAGAAAGGCGGCGCCGAGGTCGATGCCGACCGGGTCGCCCGAGAAGCCGAAGAACACGAGGTGAAGCACCGTGTAGAACGCGACGCCCACGAAGACGACGGCGTAGACGAGGTAGAGGATGACGAGCGCCCTGGTCGGACGGGCCCGCTGTTGTGAGGCTTTCGCCGACGCTCTGGTTCTGGATGCTGCGGGCTTGGCCATTATCGAAGTGTAGGGCCACCCGGCCGGGCGCCAAGCGGAGACGTGGCGGAGCCAGTAGCCTGATAGCGCGTAAACGACCACCCCCAGAACCAACATGAGGAGCCGGATGGACAAGCAACGAGACTTCGTTCTTCGAACCATTGAAGAACGAGGCATCAAGTTCATCCGCCTGTGGTTCACCGACGTCGTCGGCACCCTGAAGAGCGTCGCGATCGCTCCGGCCGAGGTCGAGGGTGCATTCGCCGAGGGGCTGGGATTCGACGGCTCCGCGATCGAGGGGTTCACCCGCGCCTACGAGGCCGACATGCTCGCGCAGCCCGACCCCACCACGTTCCAGATCCTTCCCTGGCGCGGCGAGATCGACCCGACCGCCCGCATGTTCTGCGACATCACCACCCCCGACGGCCAGCCGGCCGTGTCCGACCCTCGCCACGTGCTCAAGCGCACGCTCGCGAAGGCCGCGGATCGCGGATTCACGTTCTATACGCATCCGGAGATCGAGTTCTACCTGCTCAAGTCGTCGAAGCTCAAGGGCGGCAAGCCCGAGCCCGTCGATTCCGCCGGATTCTTCGACAACGTCCCGGGCGGCACGGCACACGATTTCCGCCGCCGTTCGGTGCGCATGCTCGAAGACCTCGGCATCTCGGTGGAGTTCAGCCACCACGAGGCCGGTCCCGGTCAGAACGAGATCGACCTGCGCTACGCGGACGCGCTCACCACGGCCGACAACATCATGACGTTCCGCACCGTGATCAAAGAGGTCGCGATCGAGCAGGGCGTCTATGCCACGTTTATGCCGAAGCCGATGAGCGACCAGCCGGGCAGCGGCATGCACACCCACCTGTCGCTGTTCGAGGGCGACACCAACGCGTTCTACGACGCCAGCGGGCACTACCAGCTGTCGCAGATCGGCCGCCAGTTCGTCGCCGGCCTGCTCAAGCACGCGCCCGAGATCACCGCGGTCACCAACCAGTTCGTCAACTCGTACAAGCGCCTGTGGGGCGGCGACGAGGCCCCCAGCTTCGTCACGTGGGGGCACAACAACCGCTCCGCGCTCGTGCGCGTTCCCCTCTACAAGCCCAATAAGGGCCAGAGCGCGCGCGTCGAGTACCGTGCGATCGACTCGGCCGCCAACCCCTACCTCGCCTACTCCCTGCTGCTCGCGGCGGGGCTCAAGGGCATCGAGGAGGGCTACGAGCTGCCGCCCGAGGCCGAAGACAACGTGTGGGAACTGTCCGACGCCGAACGCCGCGCGCTCGGCTACAGCCAGCTGCCGACGAGCCTCGACCACGCCGTCTCGCTCATGGAGGACTCGGAGCTCGTCGCCGAGACCCTCGGCGAGCAGGTCTTCAACTACGTACTGCTGAACAAGCGTCGCGAGTGGCAGGAATACCGCGCGCAGGTCACGCCGTACGAGCTGGAGAGCAACCTCGAAATCCTGTAGGACGACCCGTTGTAAGCAGAGGCACGCATGCGCCATCAGACGACGCTGACTGACCTGGCCCGGCTCGGATTCGCCGACCTCGAGACCGCGAGGCAGCGGCTCGCCGAGTTCGACGGGGTGACCGAGCCGGTCACCCCGCTGTTCGCGGTGGCCGCCGACCCCGACCAGGCGCTGCTGGCGCTCAGCCGTCTCCGCGAGTACGCGCCCGCCCAGGTGCAGCCGGTGCTGGCGGATGCCGCGGCTGCCGCCCGGCTCGTGCGCGTGCTCGGCGCCTCGGCGGGTCTCGGTGACTTCCTGTTGCGCCGTCCGTCCGAACTCGACGCGCTGCTGCAGCCCGTTCCTCCGCTCTCGGTCGCCGCCTACAGCGCCGACATCCTCGCGGCCACGGCAGGCCTCGACGTAGACAGGGCGGTGACCGCCCTGCGCGTCCGCTACCGCAGACACCTGCTTCAGCTGACGGTCTGGGACCTCGAACAGAACGACCCCCTCGCGGCGGTCTCCGTGGTGGCGGCGGCCCTCGCCGATCTCGCCGCCGCCGCGCTCGACGCGTCCATCGCCATCGCCCGCGGCTCGGTGCGGTTCCCTGCGGCCGACGTCGAGAGAACCCGGCTCGCCGTGATCGGCATGGGCAAGGCCGGCGCCCGCGAACTCAACTACGTGAGCGACGTCGACGTGATCTTCGTCGCTGAGGCGGCCGACGGCCTCGCGAGCGACCGCGCGGTCGAGATCGCCACGCGTCTGGCGATGGAGACCATGCGCGGCATCCACGAGCCGGCCTTCGAACCGGAGCTCTGGGAGGTCGACGCCAACCTGCGCCCGGAGGGCAAAGACGGCGCCCTCGTACGCACCCTCGAGTCGCACCTCGCCTATTACGACCGCTGGGCGAAGAGCTGGGAGTTCCAGGCGCTGCTCAAGGCGCGGCCGCTCGCCGGCGACGCCGAGCTCGGGGCACGGTATGCCGCTGCCGTCTCGCCCCTCGTCTGGTCGAGCGCGAGCCGCGCGGGCTTCGTCGAGTCCGTGCAGCGCATGCGCGAACGGGTCACGCACAACATCCCCACCGACGAGCTCGACGTGCAGCTCAAACTCGGCCCCGGCGGCCTGCGTGACGTGGAGTTCACCATCCAGCTGTTGCAGCTGGTGCACGGGCAGGCCGACCCGGCGGTTCGCCAGGGCGCGACTCTGCCGGCACTGACTGCCCTCGCCGACCAGGGCTACATCGGGCGTGTCGAGGCCGCGGAGTTCTCGCGTGACTACCGGTTCCTGCGGCTGCTCGAGCACCGGCTGCAGCTGACCAAGCTCAGCCGCACCCATCTCATGCCCACCGACCCCGACGCCCTCCGCGTGCTCGCGCGGGCGAGCAGGGTGTCACCGAGCGGCTCGGAACTCTCGGAGCAGTGGAAGCGCACCAAGAACGCGGTGCGCCGCCTGCACGAGAGGCTCTTCTACCGCCCGCTGCTGTCGGCGGTCGCCGCGCTACCCGAGGACGGGCTGGCACTCAGCAGCGAACAGGCCACGGCGCGACTCGCGGCGATCGGCTTCCGTGACCCGGCCGGCGCCCTGCGTCACATCGCGGCCCTCACCGGCGGCGTCTCGCGCCGTGCGACCATCCAGCGCAACCTGCTGCCCGTCATGCTGCAGTGGTTCGCCGAGGGCGCCGACCCCGACCACGGCTTGCTCGCCTTCCGGCGCCTCAGTGACGACCTCGGTGAGGCCTACTGGTTCCTGCGTATGCTGCGGGATTCCTCGGCCGCGGCGCAGCGGCTCACCCACGTGCTCTCCGGCTCGCGGTTCGTCGGCGACCTCTTCGAGCGCATCCCGGAGGCGGCCGCGTGGCTCGAGAACGACGGCGAGCTGCGACCCCGCCCGCTGTCCGTTCTGCTCGACGAGGCCCGAGCCACCGTTGCGAGACACCCCGACAACGCGGATGACGCGGCTCTCGTTCTGCGCACCGCGCGGCGCCGCGAAATCCTGCGCCTCGCCATGAGCGCCATCCTCGGCACCATCACCGTCGAGGAACTCGGCGCCGGCCTCAGCGACATCACCACCGCGGTCCTCACCGGTGTGCTGGCGATCGCGCATCGCTACGGCGACGGTATCGAGTTCGCCGTGATCGCCATGGGACGGTACGGGGGAGGAGAACTCGGTTTCGGCTCTGACGCCGACGTGATGTACGTCTACCGCCCGGCGGGCGCCACGGACTCCGAGGCCCAGTCACGCGCCGAGAACATCGTGCGCACGCTCTCTCGGCTCACGGAAGACCTGCGCACCCCGCTCGACCTCGACATCGGGCTGCGTCCGGAGGGCAAGAACGGCGCCATCGTGCGGTCGCTCGAGTCGTACCGCGCCTACTACGCGCGCTGGTCGCTCACCTGGGAGGCCCAGGCGCTGCTGCGGGCCCGTGGTGTGGTCGGCGACGCCCCGCTCATCGACGCCTTCGAGTCGCTCGCCGACGGGGTGCGATTCCCGACCGCCATCAGCGAGCAGGACGTGCGCGAGATCAAGCGCATCAAGGCCCGTATCGAGTCGGAGCGCCTGCCGCAGGCGGCCGACCCCGCCCGGCACCTGAAGCTCGGCCGAGGCTCGCTGAGCGACGTCGAGTGGTTCGTGCAGCTCCTGCAGATACGGCACGGAGCGGCGAACCCCGGCCTGCGCACCACGTCCACGCTCATCGCCCTCGCGCGGGCGGTGGAGGCCGGCCTGGTCACCGGGACGGATGCCGCGAAGCTGCACGACGCGTGGGTGTTCGCCTCGCGGGCGCGCAGCGCGATCACGCTGTGGAGTTCGAAGACGGCCGACGTGCTGCCCACCGACCGCCCTCAACTGGAGGGGGTGGCCCGACTTCTCGAATACCCGCCGGGGTCGGCCTCGCAGCTCGAGGAAGACTACTTGCGAACGACCAGGCTCGCCCGCCACGTGTTCGAGCGGGAGTTCTACGGTTCGCCCGCAAATACGGCTCACTACCTCACCTGAGCCTCCGCGCCCGCCCGCGCCCATCAACTCCGTCCGACGCTGGTGAGGCGATCCTCACGCAGCTTTTGTGCGCGGGGTCGGGAATGGTCGCACCAATGATGCGTTTGCATCCACTGAGCAAAATATATTTTGCAAGATTTTTGGGGCTTGCGAAGGCTGAAAACGGGCTGTAAGCCTTGTACCCCATTTTGCGATTCCGCCCCCCAAACGGGTCGAGCCGGAGGGGCGCTCCGCGGGGGAGCGTGATAGTCCGTCGTGTCGTGTTCGCGGGTTCGCGGGCGCGGAAAACCGCGTTCTGCGAGGAACGCACACCGCCCGACGTACCCCGGAGAACGGTGGTTTCCGTGTCATCCGCGACGCGCGTTTTCGGAGTCCCCCAAAGCGAGGACAGCGTCGGTCCGAGCGTTCGACGGCTGTCAGCCTCCAGCGTTTCGCAGCGCTACGCACGCCGCCGAAATTGTGTTGCGGCCCCCGTTCACGGCACACATACTGGCCATACCCGAAGCGCACCATTCCGATTCCCCAATGCTGTGGAAGTTCACAAGTCACAGCTCACTGGGGGACCTTTGTTCATTTTCATTCTTCAGATCCGCCATCTCATCGAGGGCCACCCGGAGCTCTACCTCTTCACGGTGTACTCCGCCTGCATCTGGATCCTCTGGGTCATCAAGGTGCTCGTCTCCCGCCAGTACCGCCCGTTCACCGGCACGTACACCGGAACCACGAGCGTCGTCGTTCCGGTGGTCGACGAGCCGCTCGACCTCTTCCGCGACGTCATCGAGCGCATGGTCGAGCAGAAGCCGGGCGAGATCATCGTCGTCATCAACGGCGCCGAGAACCCGGCACTGCAGGCCGTGTGCGACGAGTACGCACCGCTCGTGCGCTGGGTGCACACCCCGATCCCCGGCAAGCGCAACGCCGTGATGATCGGCACCAACCTGTCGAAAGGCGACATCACGGTGCTCGTCGACTCGGACACCGTGTGGATGCCGAACGCGCTCGACGAACTGGTCAAGCCGTTCGCCGACGCCAGGGTCGGCGGCGTCACCACCCGCCAGCGCATTCTCGAACCGGAGCGTTCGTGGATCACCCGCTGGGCCGACTGGCTCGAGAACTCGCGATCGCTCTACTCGATGCCCGCGCAGAGCGTGATGGGCCAGGTCGGCTGCCTCCCGGGCCGCACCATCGCCTTCCGCCGCTCGATCCTCATGACCGTCATGGACAAGTTCATGACCGAGCGCTTCATGGGCGTCTTCCTCGAGGTCTCCGACGACCGTACGCTGACCAACCTCACGCTCAAAGAGGGCTACCGCACGGTCTACCAGCACACGAGCCTCGTCTACACCGACGCCCCGCTGCAGATCAAGAAGCTCTTCAAGCAGCAGCTGCGCTGGGCGCGCGGCAGCCAGTACAACACGCTGCGCATGCTGCCGTGGATGCTCGGCCACGCGCCGCTGCTCGCCCTGTTCTTCGTGATGGACATCATCCTTCCGTTCCTGCTCGCCGGCGTCATCGGCGGCTGGGCCTACCGCGCACTCTCCGGTCAGGGCTACAACTTCTACGAGGGGCTGCTGAGCGAGTACGGGGTGCAGTCGGGGCTGCTCTGGATCGTGGGGCTCATGGTCGTGTCATCCGTTCTCAGCATGGGAATCCGGCAGATGCGCCACCTGGGCGAAAAGCCCTCCGACTTCTTCCGCCTGCCGATCTTCATCCTCGCCTCCACGTTCTTCCTCATGCCCGTGCGTCTCATCGGGTTCTTCCGCATGGGCCACGCGAGCGGCTGGGGAACGAGAGCCGGCGCCTACGCCGGTGGAGGACAGGATGACGCGACCGACGCCGCGCGCGAGCAGGCCCTCGACAACCCGGGCCACCTGGCACCGACGAGCCAGGCCGACCTCGGCGACATCGACTCGTCCTGGGCGACCTCGGCTCCGGCGACCTCCGCCGACCAGCCCACGCAGTACGACGCCCAACCCGGCAGCGTACTGGTCGCGGAGCGCCGCGCGGAGACCATCCGACCGATTGTTCAGAAGCCCGCCATGCGACAGACAACTCCACGGCGTCGTCTCAACCCCAAGGCGGCGTTCCCTTATCTCATCGGCTTCACCATTTTCTTTGTAGAGGCGGTACTTCTTGTCCAGGTCTAACTCCTCGTGGTGGGCGTCCAGCACGTCCAGCGCGCGACGCACCACGATCGGCGCGAGCGCGATCGCCCTCGCCCTCATCGCGGTCTGCTACTTCGTCTGGATGTCGCCGGCCAACCCGATCGCCGACGTGCGCGACTCGGTCACAGCCGCGGTCGTCGACCCCGACACCGTCGCCGACATGAAGCAGGAGCGTAACCGTCTGCTCAGCCGCACCGTCGAGCTCGAGTCGAAGATGGACGACAAGAACGGGCAGCTCGCCCGCCTCTCCACCCAGCTCGAGTCGACGCAGCGCAAGCTCGCCGAGGCCACCACCGTCGAGGCCGCCCCCGTGGTGAAAGACAACAAGCCGCCGGTGACCAGGACGCCCGCCAAGGCGCCGGCGAAGTCGACGACCCCGGTCAAGGCGCCCGTGAAGGTCCCGGCACCCGCGGTCGCGGCTCCCGTCAAGGAGCCGGTGGTCATTCCGACCAAGGCCGAGATCGTCAACCCCACCTCGCGCTACCTCGGTCTCTACACGACGCAGGCACCCTTCAACTGGGCCACCTACGACGAGGTCGCGACGAAGCTCGGCAACCAGCCGAGCATGGTCGGCTACTTCAGCGGCTGGGACGAGACCTTCCGCGCGAACGCCGTCACGCGGGCTTGGGACAGGAACCAGCTCCCGATGCTCACGTGGGAGTCCCGTCCCATCGGTTCGCCGAACAGCCAGGTCGACGAGCCCGACTACCAGCTCCCCGCCATCATCGGCGACCCGGCTGCCGGAGTCCCCGGAAAGTACGACGAGTACATCCGCCAGTACGCGAAGGACATCGTCGCCACCGGACTTCCCCTCGCCATCCGTTTCGACCACGAGATGAACGGCGTCTGGTACCCCTGGTCGGAGACCACGGGCAAGGGCGAGCCGATCAACGGCAACCGCGTCGGCGACTACGTCAAGACGTGGCAGCACGTGCACGACATCTTCGAACAGGAGGGTGCGAACAACCTCGTCATCTGGACTTGGGCGCCGAACATCGTGAACAACCTGCCGGCCGCGAACAAGAGCGTCGACTTCCTCACCTCGCTCTACCCGGGCGACGAGTACGTCGACTGGGTCGGAGTCTCCGGGTACCTGCGCCCCGCGTACAAGGCCGACAACGACTTCACCTTCGACTACACGTTCGGCGCTACGCTCGACCAGCTGCGCCAGATCAGCGACAAGCCGATCGTGTTGGCGGAGATCGGAGCGTCGGAGGTCGGCGGCAAGAAGGCCAAGTGGATCACCTCGGTCTTCGACGCCCTCGCCGATCCGAAGAATGCCGACATCGTCGGTCTCGGCTGGTTCAACCTCGCGGTCACCAGCTACACCGAGGGTGAACTCGCAACCAACGACTGGCGCATCGAATCGCGACCCGAGAGTCTCGAAGCGTTCAAGGAGGGGATCCTCAGGCCGGAGGACAACTTCAATCTGACTCCGATTCCCACACCATGACCGACTCATCCACACACCACCGTTCACATCACGCAGAGAAATCAGGGAGGTTCACCATGAATGCCAAGACAGAATCCACAAAGAACACGCCCCAGGACCGCAAGGCAACACCACCCCGTATCAGCGTGATCGGCACCGGCTATCTGGGAGCGACGCACGCCGCGGCCATGGCCGAGATGGGCTTCGAGGTCGTGGGCGTCGACGTCGACCCGAAGAAGGTCGAGGCGCTGAGCGCCGGCCGCGTGCCGTTCTTCGAGCCCGGCCTTCCCGAGCTCATCGTGAAGCACGTGCAGAGCGGGCGCCTGCGCTTCACCACCGACATCGCCGAGGCCACCGCGCTCTCCGACGTGCACTTCATCTGTGTCGGCACGCCCCAGCAGCGCGGAAGCAACGCCGCGAACCTCAAGTTCGTCGAGGACGCCACCTCGGCGGTCGCGTCGAGCATGACGCACGACGGCCTCATCGTCGGCAAATCGACCGTGCCCGTCGGAACGGGAATGCGTCTGCGCGAGATCATCGCCGGAGTGCTGCCGACCGGCATCAGTGCCGAACTGATCTGGAACCCCGAGTTCCTGCGCGAGGGCAAGGCGGTCATGGACACGCTGGCCCCCGACCGCATCGTGTTCGGCG
The DNA here is from genome assembly GCF_046714715.1 of Conyzicola sp. Lineage (GTDB taxonomy): Bacteria > Actinomycetota > Actinomycetes > Actinomycetales > Microbacteriaceae > Conyzicola. Next base: position 10,905 of record NZ_JBKKAD010000212.1, read on the forward strand.
GCGCCTCCGAGCAAGCCGAGGCGCTCATGCGTGTCGTCTACGCCATGCCGATCGCCACGGGCACCCCCGTGATCGCGTGCGACCTGCCCACCGCCGAGCTCGTGAAGGTGAGCGCCAACGCGTTCCTCGCCACGAAGATCTCGTTCATCAACGCCATCGCCGAGGTCTGCGAAGCCGCGGGAGCCGATGTTTCCGTTCTCGCCGACGCACTCGGCCACGACGTGCGCATCGGCCGTCAGTTCCTCAACGCCGGTCTCGGCTTCGGCGGCGGTTGCCTGCCGAAGGACATCCGCGCGCTGATGTACCGCTCGAGCGAACTCGGCGCCTACTCGGCCGCTTCGCTCATGCAGCAGGTCGACGAGATCAACATGGGCCAGCGTCAGCGCGTGATCGACCTCGCCCTGACGGCCCTCGGCGGCTCGGTGCTCAACCGTCGCATCGGCGTTCTGGGTGCGGCCTTCAAGCCGCACACCGACGACGTGCGCGACTCGCCGGCCCTCAACGTGGCCGCGGCGCTGCACCTGCGCGGCGCGCAGGTCGTGGTGTTCGACCCGGAGGCCGGCGCCACGGCGAAGGCCATGTTCCCCACCCTCACCTACGTGGACAACATGGACGACGCTGTGGCCGACGCCGACGCGCTGCTCGTGCTCACCGAGTGGGCCGAGTTCGTCGACGCCGACCCGGTCAAGATGCACGAGCTGGTCAACACCCCCGTGGTGATCGACGCCCGCAACTGCCTCGACGCCGACGCCTGGCGCGCGGCTGGCTGGGACTTCCGTGCCCTCGGCCGTCCAGTGCCCGCGACGGTGCCCGCGGTTCCGGTCACCACCGGACCGCTGCGCACGCTGGTCGCCTCGCGCTAGCGACGCACCCTCCGAAGGGCCGCATCCTCGTTCGCGCGGGTGCGGCCCTTCGTCGTTCCCGGCGGTAGTGTCGGGAGAAAGGGGAGAGGAGAGCCTATGCCGCTCGACGGAGTGTACGCACCGGGAACGTCGGCAGCCTCGCGCCGCCAGGCCGAGTCGTTCGAGGCCAGCAACGGCCAGCGTTCGGCGACGATGCGGGGAATGCCGATCGTGGTGCTCACCTCGGTCGGCGCGAAGTCGGGGCTGCTGCGCAAGAGCCCGCTGATGCGCGTCGAACACGAGGGCGTGTACGCCGTCGTGGCGTCGCTCGGCGGTGCCCCGGAACATCCGGTCTGGTACTACAACGTCGTCGCGCACCCGCACGTCGAACTGCAAGGCGGAGCGCACAAGCGCGACTACCTCGCGCATGAGGCGCAGGGGGAGCAGCGCGACCTCTGGTGGCAGCGGGCGGTCGCCGCGTACCCCGACTACGCCGCCTACGCGCGCAAGACGCAGCGGCTCATCCCGGTCTTCGTGCTGGAGCCGTTCGACCCCTCCGCCTGAGCCTCCACCGGAGGTAAGCGTCTCGCAACTCAGGCAGATTGCGCGGC
>NZ_JBKKAD010000213.1:0-34384 GCF_046714715.1 Conyzicola sp.
GGGGGGGGGTGGGGGGGGTGGGGGTGGGCGCGGGGGAGAGGTAGGCGAGCTGCCGGGCGGTCGTCGACTCCAGCACGCGCGTCGCCAGAGCGGTCGTGGACGGGGCGGCCGCGGACGGCTCGCCCGCGGCCGGCACCGCCAGGGCGACAGCCTCGACGGCCGTCGCGATCGCGGCCCGGAACTCCGCCGCGTGCCGAAACCTGCGCGCCGGCGTCTTCGTCATCGCCCGGGTGACCACGCGGTCGAGCGGGCGGGCCGCCGGCGCGAGCACCGAGGGAACGGGCGGGGGAGCCGAGACGTGTGCCTCGAGAACCTGCGCCGTGGTGTCGCGCGGGTAGGGCACGCGACCGGTGAGCAGAAAGTACAGCAGCGCCCCGGCCTGGTAGAGGTCGCCCGCCGCGCGCACGGGTTTGCCCTGCGCCTGCTCGGGCGACATAAAGGCGGCGTTGCCGATCACTCCGATATCGGTGGCCGTGGCATCCGTCACCGAATCCCCGACCGACTCGGCGAGCAGCACGTCGCGACCGACGGCGGTGCGCCCGGTCACGTCGGCCAGACCGAAGTCGACGAGCAGCACGTGCGATGCGAGCAGCTCGCCGTCGTGCGCGGTGATCAGCACGTTCGCCGGCGAGATGTCGCGGTGCACGAGCCCGGCCGCGTGCGCGACCGCCAGCCCCGCCAGCACGCCGTCGAGCACGGTCGCGGCGTCCGTGACATCCAACCGCCCGCGGGCGGCGACCAACTCGCCAACGCTCTCTCCGTCGACCAGGTCGAGGGCGATCCACGCCATCGTCACGCCGCCGGTGTCGTGCAGTCCGTAAGCCCGCACGGCGACGATGTTCGGATGCCGCAGCGCCTGCGCCTGCCGGGCCTCGCGCAGAAACGCGTCGCGCGAGGCCTCGGTCTCGCAGAGGTGCGGATGCAACATCTTGAGCGCGACGCGGGAGGAAGGCTGGCCCGCGTCATCGAGGTCCGCCAGGTCATCCGCGGCGAAGACCGAAGCCGACCCGCCCACCCCGAGTAGCTCGCCCAGCCGGTAACGGCCGTCGATGAGGGTTGCGGGCAGGTCGTCGTGCACGGGTTATCCGAACCGGCCGTTCACGTAGTCGAACGTGCGCTCGTCCTGCGGCTCGGAGAACATCGCATCGGTGTCGCCGTGCTCCACGATGCCGCCGGGCGTGCCCTGTGAGGCGAGGAAGAACGCGCACTTCTGCGAGACGCGCTGCGCCTGCTGCATGTTGTGGGTCACGATCACGATCGTCACCTCTTTCTGCAGCTCGCCCATGGTTTCTTCGATCACGCGCGTCGACGTCGGGTCGAGGGCCGAGCAGGGCTCGTCCATGAGTAGCACCTTCGGCTTAACCGACAGTGACCGCGCGATGCACAGTCGCTGCTGCTGTCCGCCCGAGAGGCCGCCGCCGGGCTGGCGCAGGCGGTCTTTCACCTCGCGCCAGAGGCCGGCGCTGGTCAGGCTGCGCTCGACGATCTCGTCTTTCTCGTCGCGGCTGGAACGCACACCGGTGAGCTTGAGGCCGGCGATGACGTTGTCGTAGATCGACATGGCCGGGAAGGGGTTGGGCTTCTGGAACACCATGCCGATGTGCCGGCGGGCGTCGGTGAGCTTGCGTGAGCGGTCGTAGATGTCGGCGCCGTCGAGCATCACCTCGCCCGCGAGCGACGCCGACGGCACCAGCTCGTGCATGCGGTTGAGGATGCGCAAGAAGGTGCTCTTGCCGCAGCCCGACGGGCCGATGAGGGCCGTCACCTCGCCGGCGCCCATCGTGAGCGACACGCGCTCGAGCACCTTGTGGGTGCCGAACCACGCGGAGATGTCGTGTGCCTCGAGGCCAGAGAGCGGCGCGGCGGGCACGATCGGGTGGGCCGCGGCGTCGCTGATTTCGCCAGCGGCGTTGCGGATGGTCTCCGGCGGCGCGGGCGGCGCGGGGCGCGTGAGCACCTCCACCTTCGGCAGCACCGAGGTGAGGTCGTCGGCGTGCAGCGGCACGCGTTCCGCGGCGAGCTCGGCGGCCTCCGACGCGGTGAGGTTGACGGTCGTGATGTCGTCGTGGCTCGGCGTGGGCTGAGCGGAGTGGGGAGTCATGGTGTCCTTGGGATCGCGTGAGGGGGGTCAGAGAAGGTTGGGGAGCGCGTTCATCACGGTGTCGGCGGTGGTGACGCCGAGCACGAGCATCACGGGAACGCCGACGAGCCAGGCCTGCCAGCGGCCCCAGCGGGTCCAGAGCCACCAGAGGCCGATGCCGGATGCCACGAAGAAGACGAGCACGAAGAACGAGCTCGCCCAGCCGCCCGCGTCCTGACCCATCGCCCGTTCGGCGGGAGGCAGCGCGGGGTAGGCGAGCACCTTGGTGGGGGTGCTCTGCACGGTCGAGGTGAGTTCGGCGTCGACGTGCAGCACACCGGACGGGAACAGCGCGAGCCCGTCGGCCGTCATCAGCTCGAGCCGGCCCTCTTTCGCCCGCAACGCTTCGGGCAGCGGGTCACCCGCGCGGCGCAGGCCGAAGACCTGGAACGTGCTGGTGCCCTGGCCCGTGGTGACCGTGATGTCGTCGCCGGGCTGCAGGCGGCTCAGCCCGCCGAACGGTCCGCCGTAGGTGGCCTGGCGTGCAAGGATGACGCTCGTGCCCGCCTGCCCCGGCATCACCGAGTCGCGACGGTGGCCGGCGCCGGCCCGCAGCACCTCGCTCGTCGTGCCCTCCGAGACGACCTCGCTGAGGTCGATGGCGTCGATCTGTAGCAGGGCCACCGGGGTTCCCGAGGTCACCAGTTCGGCATCGAGGTCGAGCTGGCCCACGGGGGTCTCGGCCTTCGCGAGGGTCGACCGAAGCTCGTGGTACGCGAGGTCTTGGGCGCGGTGGTGCTGGAACACCGAGAACAGGGCGACGTGCGCCACGAAGCCGACGAGCAGCAGCGACACGGTGAGAATCGCGGCACCGGCCCACCAGCGACTGTCGCGCGGGGCGAGCGGCCGAGGAGCCTCGGGCAGGCGCAGACGCGGGGTGCCGCCCTTGCGGGGCGGTTTGCCGCCGCCCGCGGGGGTGGGGCGCAGGGGGCGCGCTACGCGCATCCGGATCTTCTCGGTGACCTGGAACCGCGGATTTGACGCGGCCTTCGGCGGGCGTGAGTCGACCGTCATCAGACGCCCAACTAGGGCGTGCCGGCGGCGGGCGCGCGCATGAGTGCGAGCAGGCGCCAGCCGAGCATGGCGAGAACGGCAGCGGCGATCACGCCGCCGACGATCCAGAGGCCGATCGGGATGTCGAAACCGGTGGCCACGAGGGGACCGGTGCCGACGAGCACGTCGGCGAGCGCCACCTTCTTGCACCAGCCGGTGAACTGCACGGTGTGCGTGCCGGGGGTGGTCTTCTCGTCGACGGGGAACACGGCCTCGACCTGGCCTTGCGCGTCGGCGCTGAACGTGCCGATCAGGTTGGGTTCGGAGAACAGCACGAGCTGCACCTGCTCGCCCGCGGCGTAGCCGGTGGCGGTGGCGGTGACCTTCTGGCCGGGCTGGTAGAACTCCTTGTCGACGGAGGCGTTCGAACCGCTCGACGCGGGGGCCGTGGGCACGGGAGGTTCGGTCGGGGTGCACTCCGCTGTGCCGCCGGCACCGCCCGCCGAGGTTCCCGCGGCCGCGCCACCGGACTTCGTCGTCGACTTTGTCGGGGCGGTGGTGCCCGTCTTGGTGGGCGGCGGCGGCGGGGTAACGGCGGCAGCAGGGGGTGTGGGGGGCGTTGCCGACGGAGTCGGGGTCGGGGTGGGCGACGACGTGGGGATGGTCACCGTGAAGCCGGTGTCCTTGGGGTCTTCGGCATGGGCGGCGGTCGCGCCGAGGCCGGCGGCCGAGAACACGGCACCGAGAAGGGCGGTGGATGCCAGCATCCGCACCGCTCGGAGGCGCTTTGCGGGGTGCAGTGAAACATTCATCGAACGGTCTCGCTTTCGTGTGCGGGGGCGGTGTGCCCGAGGTTGGTGCGTTCTTCGGTGCGGATCTGTTCGGCGTAGGCGGCGAGCTCGGACCCCAGCTGCTCGCGCGAGCGGCGCCGCCACCAGAGGGCGAACCAGGCGCCGCCCCCGATCACGGCCAGAAGGCCGAGCAACGACCAGGGCACGGCCCAGGCCATGGTGCTCGCGGTCTGTACGGCCGGCAGCGGGTCGGCCGACGCGGCACCGGCGGACGGCACCGGGTCGAGGGTGATGTCGGCGAAGAGCAGTAGCAGGGGAGCGACGTCGGGGAAGCTCGCCTCGACGTGCGCTACACCGCCGGGCACGATGTTCTCGACCGGGTCGAGGGTGACCGAACCGAAGTCGATGCCGAACGGGCCGGTGAGGTGCACGGTCGGAACGGCCGAGACGCGCACGTTGCCCTGGTTGGCGATGTCGAAGCCGACGCGGCCGGTGCCCGAACCGAAGGGGTTGAGTGTTCCGTCGAAGCCGGAGACGACGCCGGTGACGGCGAGCTTCGGTTCGAGGGCGCCCTCGACCCGCAGGTAAATGCGGGTGCCGACGCGCTGCTCCACCTGCACAGCCGAGCCGTCGGAGTCGGTGGCCGCGGACTGGAAGGACGCCACGATGCCGGCGGCGTGGTCGCCCGGTGTGGCGTCGGCGGGCACGGTGACCGTGAACGGGATGTCGGCGCGGGTGCCCGGCTCGAGCGTGACGGTCTTGCCGATCGTCGCGGCGCAGGCGGCCTCACCCGCGTCGTCGCTGTCGCTGCAGACGGTGGATGCCGAGTCGATGGTCGTCCACGAGCCCGCGTCGGAGGAAACCTCGTCGGCGCCGATGAGGGTGAAGGCGGCGGTGTCGTAGTCGGTGGCGGCGTCGGAGCCGTACACCCGGAAGGTTGCCGGGCCCGCGGAGAAATTGGAGACGGCCACCCAGTCGCTGATGGTGGTGCCGGGTGCGACCGTGTAGTCGAATTCGCTGCGTGCGTCGGGGCCCTGCGGGGTGGAGGGTTGCACGCTCCAGGTGACGTCGCTCTCGCCCTCGGCGTGCGCCGGGGTTGCGGCGAACAGCGCCGTAGCGAGCAGGGCGGCAGTCAGGGCGGCTGCGGCCGGAAGGCGAGTGGTCATCGGGGTCTTTCGGTGTTGTGGTGAGAAGTTGAGGCACTGCGTGGCGGCCGCCGATGACCGCCACGCAGCGTCGGCGCTAGATCAGCGTCAGGGTGAGCTTCGCCTTGTAGGTACCGGCCGCGGAGTCGACAGGAGCCTTGAGTGTGACTGCGGCGTTGACCGCGGTCTGAGCCGCGGTGACGCCGGCCGGAGCCTGCGCCAGCGGCTTGTCGGACGACAGGCCACCGTTGGCGCCCGCGGCTACGGCCGAGCCCGCGGTGCCCGCGTTGGTCGTGCCGACGGCAGCTGGTGCCCAACCGAGGTTGCTCGCCGCGATCGTCTTGGTTGCGTCGGCGGTGTTCACGAAGTCGCCGGCCTTACCGTTGAGCGTCCACGCCGTGCGGGCGGAGCGGTTGTCCGAGACGGTCACGGTTCCGAGGGTTCCGGTCGCGACATAGGCGGTTCCGTCGACGGTCGGCTGACCGAGGGTCACGTCGCCGGGGGTGACCGTGAATTTCAGGCCGGTGGCGGATGCCGGGATCGTCACGACGATCTCGGTGTCCTGCGGGGCCGCGGGTTCGGCGACCGTGGTCACGGTCACGGCGTTCGACGTCGACGGGTTGAGGGCGGGGTTTCCAGCGAATGCGGCCGTGTACGAGTACTCCGTTCCGGCGGTGAGGACACCCGAGGTCCAGGTGGCGACGCCATCGGTCACGGTGCCGGTGCCGACCTCGGCGCCCGTGCCGTCGCGGAACGAGACCGTTCCGCTCTGCGCGGCGGGGGCTACGGTCGCGGTAAGCGTGACGGCGCCGGTGTTGAGCGCTGCTCCGGTGAGGGTGGTGGTGGAGTCGACCTTCACAATGGGCTCGACGACGCTCAGAACACCGGTTGCTTTATCCATGTGGAGCGTAGCGGCGAAGAAGACGACCCCCTCTTGTTGCGGGCGAGAGTGGTCTTCATTTCCGCTGCAGGTGAGGATGTACTCGAAGTCTCCCGACTCGGTCCAGTCGTAATAGTCGCTGAAGGGTGCTCCGTTGATCGGGGCACTATCGCTGTCCATGTAGTTGATCGGGTTTCCGTCAAGGCCGTGTCCGGCGGAACGGGCATCTACTGCACGATAGACATCGCCGTAGATATCAGCTCCGTTGTCGAAGCTGATGATGTCCGTGCCCAAGAGCCTGTTCCCGGCGGGGCACGTCTCTGTGGTCGATACGGACTGGATGACGCGGTTTTGGGTTGCCAGCGCGCCCGGCTTGAGCACGACCGTGAGTTTGCCGATGCGGTGTCCGTCGGGGTACTCCACCGCCTGAGCGGCAGGGGCGAACGCGATGGCGCCACCCGCGAGGGCGAGCGTGGCGGTAGCCAGAGCGGCGATGCGCGAGAGCCCGCGGTGGGGCCGGGCGGGGGAGAAGAGTTTCATGTCAGTTCAATTCCATTCGGGTCGTGAAGGCGGCTGTCTTGGTGGCGGGGGTGGGGTGCGCCCCGCGAGCGGAGCGCACCCCGAAACGGCCTAGACCGTTTCTTGTCCGGCTAGCCGGGTGTTAGTTGGAGCGGTAGCGCTCGTCGCCGGGCAGGTAGGTGAACGTGTCCATTGGCGTGATTCCGGCCGTGGGGATTGCCCCGAAGCCGAAGTCGTTGATGACGAGCGCGGTCGAGGTTCCCGGACGGTCGGCAGTGAGAACGCGAGCGCTCGTGCTGTCGAAGAGCCCGTCGAGGGTGCTGTTGTAGTTGGCGTTGCCGGGGGTGATGGCGGCGGTTTCGACGACGTTGAACACGGCCCGGTTAACCGGGAAGTTCACGTTCAGGTTGCCGTTGGCGTCGCGCGGCGCAATCCCGTTGATGGAACCGAGGACCGCACCAAAGCGACGGTCAGCGACCGTCACGCCGTACTGGGTGCTGAGAGTCGAGATGCGGCTCTGAGCGAGGTGCTGGGCGATGGAGAAGGGGACGATCGCGTTTGGCACTGCTGCCAGAACGCTGCCGTCGTGCTCCTGAACGGGCGTCAGCGCGGTTCCGAACTTGTCACTCACGATGGCGCCGTAGGTGCCACCGATCGCGGTCTGCCAGAACGTGAGCGTTCCCGAACCAGCCTGCGGCTTGAACGGGATGATGCTCGCGCCAGATCCCTGTACTCCGACGGTGAACGTCGTTCCCGTGCCATTTTCGAGCGTTGCCGCTGCATTGCGCGAGTAGATGTTCTTCAGGGTCAGGTCGAGGACGCCGTCGGCGTCCGTGTCCTGACCGACCGTAGCGCCCAGAGGGATGTTGCTCGGTACGGCAGCGGTCGATTTCGCGTAGGTGACTGCGTCGACCGCGAACGGCAGGTAGCTGAACCGGCCGGTCTCGTTGATTGTCGTCCAGTTGCCTTTGCTTGACGAGCGAGCGAACTCCACGTCGTCCCGGCCCAAGGCCGACGACGACGTAAGCGTGCCCAGTGTCAGCGCGGTGCCGTCGACCGCAGCGACCAGAGCCGACTTGCCCTGGCTGGATCCGTTGGCGCGAGGGATCGAGGGCACGGGTGCGCTCTCGCCGACTCCGGGGTTGATGAGGCCGACGCCCGCGTTGTACGAACCGATAAGCGGAACGCCGCCGTTGGTGATTACCGCACCGAGGCCGTTGAGCACGTCCTGGGTCGTGTCAGACCCGAAGCCGTCGATGACCGGGTTACCGCTGGCCGGGTCGGCCTGGGCGGCCGGGGCCGCACCGAGCACGACTGCCGCAGCGGTGAGACCCGCGAAGGCTCCGAGCTGCCATTTCTTCGTGATTTGCATCACAGTGTTCCTTTCGATAACGTTTTCCCTTGTTGTATCCGCCCTTTTGGGCCGAGCCCCTCACCTGAGTTTTCCGACGCTGGTGGGGGGCTTCCTCTTTGGGCCCGGGAAACTTAGGCCGTCAGAGTGGTCTGTGGTGGAGATGCCCTACGCTCGACTTCCTCTCCGACGCAGAAGCAGGGGAGCCGCGCCGAGGCCGATGAGGCCGGCGAGTAGTGTGCCGCCGAGCGCACCCTGACCGGGTGCCGACGTGGATGCCGTCAACTCCATCTCGGGCGTCGCCGTAGTCGACTGCTGGGTGGCGGTCGCCGGTACCGGCACCGGTACCGGCGGCGCAACCGGCGCGGAGGCACCGGCTGTGCCGCTCGGCTTCGGCGGAACCGTGACGGAGGAAACAGGGGGCACGGTTGACGGAGCAGCCGCATCGGGCGTTGGCGTCTTCTCCACCAGGATTCGTTCGGCCAGTGCGGCGGTTTCTGCGCGTTGCGCGTCGGTGAGGGGAACGTACCCGTCGGGTAGTTCGCCGGCCCTCTCACCCGAGACCTGACCGGAGCCGGCCGCGTATGTCAGCAGTGCGGAGTAGTCGGTTCGCGCCGCAGTGTCGAGCTTCGTGGAGGTGAGGTTCACGGCCGCGGTCAACGTGAGCGTGAGCGGGTAGGCATTGCCCTTCAGCGTCTTGAAGTCGGTGATTGCGACGCCCTGTGGGTCAGTGTCCAACTGGGTGACGGCGTTACCCATGGTCTCCGGGTTCGCTACCGTGAATGAACGGGCCTTGGCAACCGTATCCTTGCTGGTCAGGTGGGTGAGGGGCAGCGGGAGGCTCGCGGTGGCGAGCTGGTAGTCGGCGGCGTCGGCCGCGGTGGTGGCCCCGAGAATCGCGCTCATATTGCTGGGTAGGGGGATGGGTTGCGGTCCCCACTGGCTCTTCGCCGGAACCCACAGGTTGGTCGTCTTGCGATCACCGCGAAAGATGCGGGTCGCGACGGCTTCGAGGTTCGAGGCATACGGGCTGTAGGTGACCGAGTCGATACGCAGCCCGTCATTGTCTCTCATGGCCACGTCGGCCCCGGGCGAGAGGGTTTGGTCGGCCTTAGTGAACGCGTCCACACGGTCGGTGGCGAGGTCGAAGGGGAGGCCGCCGCCGAGGGCGTTCGGATTGGTGGCCGGAAGGTAATAGGCGTTGATCGTCTGGCCCCACGGATCAGGATTGCCCTGTAGAAATGCGCGGGCATCCGCGTCTGACTGCAGATATTGCCAGAGCAAGCCGACGGCGTCGTCGCCCTGTGGACCCGCAACCACGAACGCGCCCTGGTAGCCGGAGTAAATGTCTTTGGGATTGCCCAGGGCGATCCACTCCGGGTCTTCACTGACCACAATGGGCGCGTTGCGTCCCATCTTGCTCGGCGAGGTATCGGCGAAGCTGCCGTCTGCTGTGGGAATGTCGAATGTGTAGTGCTGAGTCAACAGCTTCGCGATCAGCCGAGGAGTGAGTTTGATGTCTGTGTAGGTCTTGGTCCCGTTCTGCGCCTTTATTGAAAAGGCGATGGTCAGGGCAGTGTTAGCAATCGGCGCGTAGGCGAGCTCGGCGGATTCCAAGAGCGCAGGGTTGCTCAGGCCGATCGTCGCATCGGTGAGCGACGTTGTGACGACCGCGAGGTCGGCTTGGCCGGTCAGCAGCTGTGCGCGGGTGAGGTCTCCCGAGTTGGTGGAGAGGTTGTAGGTGGCACCCGTTGCACAGAGCGCGGGCTGCCACGACGAGAAGGCGGAGCTGGCGAATTCGCTACCGACCACGCGTCGCTCGGCGGCGCCCGCCGGGCACCCCCCGGTGGTGTCGTCGAAGTCGAGGGGAATCACGATCCTGTCATCGAAATACGTGCAGTCCGGCGAGATCCCAGAACCCCTAGGAGCCCGGACCGTGTCGCCATAAGCGGTTTCTCCCGTGCAGACGAATTCCCTGTCATTCGCGGGAGCGTGCTCGCCGGAATGGCTTCCGAACGGCACGATGACGAGCCAACACCGGGTACCGGCGGTTGCCGGATTTCCGCAGCCGAGGTAGGGCTGTGAGGCGGCCGACTGCACCTCAAATCCCGCTGTTCCATTGCCCGTGCGGTCCATTTGCATGAGTAGGACTTCGTTCGACGTCGACGGGGTGAAAAACTCCGCAAGACCGTTTACTACATACTTGGTTTGCGCTTCGCCGGGTGAAACGAAATAGGCCTGCTTGCTTACTTCGCCGGTCGCCGCGCGGAACGGAAACGGGGTGCCCGCGAAACCGTCGACGGGCACGGGGCGATGGCCGCGTCCTATGTTGTATACGTCGCTCTTTTCTTCTCCGTATCGAGACCCGTATTGGCAGGTTTCGTAGAAATCAGTGGCGAGCGGGTCCGGCCCCCAACACTGCATGACCTGCAGATAATTGGAGGACGCGTGCTGGGTCGCGTCCCAAGTCGTCTCGCCGAGGCCGCGGGCGCTGACGACTACGGCCTCGTCGCCCAGCCCCCGCGTCTTGGAGACCGAGACTTCGAGGTTTTTGAAGTCGTCCCAGTGCCCGGATCCGGCGTCTGCGCCGATGCCGTCGGAAAGCCGGGCGGCGTGGTCGAGCTGGTACTGCTGCAGCTCGGCCGGGTTGCCCCCCGCCCACTTCACCGTCACCGACGAGTCATCCGCCGCGTTCTGTGTGGCGGCACCCGCGGCCGTCGGCGTAGCGATCGCCGCGGGTGCAAGCACGGAGAGGGCGACCAGGCCCAGGCTGATCCACAACGCGTGGCGCGGTGCGATCGGGCGGATGGCGGATCGGCGATTCACGGTTCTAGTCCTTCGAGGTTCGGGTCGGAGAGCCGCGGGCGGGGTCGGGCAGGAGGCTCTTACGGGATCGTTTGCCAAGCAGCGGCGGTAGGGCGGAGAAGGCCAGAAGGCCCGTCCCGGCGCCCAACATGGCAATGGAGGGCAGCGCGCCGACGTCGGGGGCCGGGATGGACTGGGGCGTCGCCGCGATGATGACCGGAGCCGCGTCGGCGTCGACGACCGAGGAGTTTCCCCCTCCGCCGCTCGAACCGCCGGACTCGGTGCCGCCGTCAGAGCCCGCGCCCGAAGCACCGCCCGTATCTGTTCCCGTGCTGCCGCCAGCGCTACCGCCTGCTGCGCCGCCGACGGCGGGACCGGTGGGAGTATCCTTCGCGCCGCCCGTGCCGGTGCCGCACTGGGTTGCGCCCTGCTTGTCGCAGTCTGGCGGCAGCGGCGCCTCGTTTGCCACCTTGTTCGAACCGTCGGGAGAGAACGTGGGGTTGTTGCAGTCGCTGATGCCCTTGATCACCGGGTCGCCGCCCGGCACCTTCTGGATCTGCTTCTGTCCCGCGGTGACGAGGTTGATCGGCAGTGGGGAATAGCCGAGCGTCTCGGCCTGGTTCTGGCCCTCGCAGAGGAAATACGCGCCGAAGTCGGCGAGTGTGAGTCCCTTGTTCTCCGTGAATCCGGCCGACATGTCGGTGGGCAGGATGCTGTACGAGTACGACGAGAGCGGGTAGGTGCGTGGGTCGCCTGAGGTGTACACATCGCTGAGATCCTGCGTCAGGTAGTTCGGCGAGGTCGTATCTTCGTTGATGTGCGCGCTGAGCAGCGCGACCGCCACGTTCTGTGCGGTCGGCTCGGAGTAGTAGCCGGCGCTGTTGAGCACCTTCGCCACGGGGAAACCGGAGTTGAGCGCGTAGGAGTACTCGACGAAGGTGATTGCGCCGACGGCGTGGGGCTGTGCCACGTAGCCGGCGACACCGTTCGAGCCGGAGCGCGCGACGAAGCCGGTGCCGGGGATCACTGGGAAGTTGCTGGTGACGCCGCAGTGGCCGTTGACCATCTCGCGGCCGACCTTCGGGCAGTAGGCGTCCCACACGGCGGCGTGTTCTTGGCGCAGCCAGATCGAGGTCTGTGCCGTTGCACCGGAGCCGTCGGACCGCACGACCGGCACGATCGGTATTGACGGGAGAGCGAGCGCGGGGTTGTCGACCTTGACCTGGGCATCGTCCCACCGGGTGATCACGCCGGTGAAGATCTTGGCGATGGTGTCACCGGAGAGGCGCAGGTTGGTGACGCGCTTTCCGCCGATTTCGAGGTTGTACATGAACGCCGTGCCGCCGGCGACGATCGGCATGTAGGCGAACCCGCGGTTGGGAGGGGTGTCGCCCTCGTTGCTGTTGGCGATGCCGTAGGGGATCTCGCTGACGCCGAAGTCGGAGGTGCCGTTGGCGAAGTCGTTGCGGCCCTGGGTGGAGCCCGACTCGGAGTAGGTAATCTTCCACTGGTAGTTCGACCACACGTTGCGGATCCACTGCTGCAGCGCGTTCGCCGACCAGGTAGAACCGGAGCCGACGATCGGCGCATGCACGGTGCCGGCAGCTCGAGCCGGCGAGGCGCCGACGAAGCCGAGCATGCCCGTGCCGATCAGGACGAGGCCGAGCAGCGCGGCGACGGTGCGCGCTGAGTGCCAGTGTGACATCCGCATGATGCTCATTTGTGTGTCTCCGTGTCGGGGATCGCGACTGTCGTGGGCGGTGCGCCGCTCGCGGTCGGGGCGAGGCGGTGTTCGAATCGTGCGAGGTCGTGGCGGGATGCTGCCCGGGCCCGGGCCTGGCCGCGGGGGGACAGCAGGCCGGCGCCGCGTCCGCCGATGATGCGGGCGACGAGGAAGAGCACGAAGACCAGCACCATGAGTACGGCGGCGGCGCCGAAGCCGCGGGCGATCTGGGTCGGGTCGGGGCTCTTCACCAGGGTGAAGGTGGCGAACGGCAGCGACACCATGGGGCCCGAGAACGGGTTGAAGTTGTAGAACGTGGTGTAGCCGGCGGTGAGCAGCACCGGCGACGTCTCGCCGATGCCGCGAGCCGTACCGAGGATGATCGCGGTCATCAGGCCCGACTTGCTGGTGGGCAGCACCACGTGCCAGATCGTGCGCCACTGGCTGGTGCCGAGGGCGAGCGACGCCTCCTTGAGGGTGCCGGGCACGAGGCGCAGCACCACGTCTGCGGAGCGGATGATGATCGGCAGGATCATGATGGTGATGGCGAGGCTTGCGGCGAATCCCGACTTGTCGAAGCCGAACAGCAGGATGTAGGTGGCGTAGATGAACAGGCCGCAGACGATGGAGGGCAGTGCGGTCATCGCCTCGACGACGGTGCGCACGATGCGGGCGAAGGGGCTCGGGAATTCGGCGAGGAAGACCGCGCAGAGCAGGCCGAGCGGGATGGCGATGGCCAGGGCGATGGCGATCATGATGAGCGTGCCGACGGCCGCGTGGGCCATGCCGCCCACGGTCAGCGGGTCGAGCGGGCCGGCCAGCGACAGGTCTTCGATCCAGAAGTTCCAGTTGAGGAAGGCCTCGGTGCCGCGGCCGAGGGTGAACACGACCACCACGGCGAGGGCGAGGATGAGCACGACGGCGAGGGAGTGGATGATCACCGCGACGACCCGGTCGACGATCGTCACCCGGTTGTCGTCGAAGCTGATCAGCGTGACGAAGAAGCCGACGAAGAGCAGATAGGCGACCACGACGAAGGTCAATGGGCCTTCGAACGGAAAGACCTGCGTGTACAGCCACGCGGTGGTGGCAATCCCGGCGACCGCGGCGCCAACGACGCGCAGCACGTCGTCGCGGCGGATGCGCGCAAGGTTGCGGCGGGTCTCGGGCCGGGTGGGGTGGCTACTGCGGCCGTCGCGGCCGGGCAGGTGGGTGCGCGTGACGCGCGCCGGGCGCTGGGCGCGGCGGGCTGTGCGGGTCTCAGTCGTGGTCATGGGTCTCTCAGCTCGCCGCACCCGAACGGGAACGCTGGATGATGATGCCGGCGCCGAAGTTGACGACCATCGTGATCAGAAACAGAACGAGACCGGCGGCCATCAGGGCCGAGAGTTCGAACGGGCTCGCCTCGCCGTATCGCAGGGCGATGAGCGACGAGATGGAGTTGGTGCCGGTCTGCAGGATGTGCGGCTGGATGACGAACACCGGTGAGATGACGAGGTAGACGGCGATCGTCTCGCCGAGGGCGCGGCCGAGGCCGAGCATCGCGCCGCCGATCATGCCGCCCAGCCCGAACGGGTAGACCACCGAGCGGATCATGCCCCACTTGGTCGACCCGAGCGCCAAAGCTCCCTCGCGTTCGCCGACGGGCGCCTGGGCGAAGACCTCGCGCATGATGGATGCCGCGACCGGAGCCACCATCATGGCGACGACCAACCCGGCCAAAAAGGCGCTGGCGGTGAACACCGTGGGCGTGGCGAGCGGGTCGCCCGGCTCGAAGTTGGGCACCGCGAAGATCGGGATCCAGCCGAGGTAGGTCGAGAGCCACTGCGCGATCGGCAGGATCGACCCTTCGAGCCAGAACATGCCCCACAGGCCGTAGACCACCGAGGGGATGGCGGCCATCAGGTCGACGACACCGACGAGCAGCCGCTTGATCGCGGCCGGCGCGTACTCGGAGATGTAGGTGGCAGTGCCGACGGCGAGCGGCAGCGCCACGCTGATGGCGATGAGCGCGATGGTGACCGTGCCGAACAGCACGGCGGCGATGCCGAACCGGCCCGAGTTGGGCTCCCAGTCTTGCTCCGTGAGGAACGAGGGGCCGGCCGCGCCGATCGCCTCGGCACCGCGCACCGCGAGAAACACGCCGACCAGGGTCATGATGGCGAGCACGACGACCCCGCCGCCGTGGGCCGTGATGCGGAAGGCGTTGTCGGCCAGGCCGCGCACGGTGGTCAGCGAGCGTGCGGTGTCGTCGGTGGGTGTCGGGCGCTCGTCGTCGAGCAGCGTCCCCTCGTGGGAGGTTCGCGTCGTTGTGCGAATCTCGTCCATCGGTCCCCTTTGGCGTGCGCGCTCGGAGCCCCGGCAGTCGTCGGGAGCCTTGGTGCGTGTGTGTGCGTGCCAGAGATCCGGAATTCGAAGGCCGTCGGGGGCCCTCTGGGGCTGGCACGGCCAATCATGCAATACCCGAGTCGAACTTGGCAAACCAATTCGTCGGTTAAAACACGCCTCGGGTCGCCTCCAGGGGGCCGCCAAGATGAACACTAGGCAAACGACGGGAAACTAATGCACGGGATGGCGCGAAGAGCGCGCGTTCACTCGCCCGGTTTCACGGGGAAAACGGTCTGTGTGCTGATGTGTGCTGCTAAGACAGCAAACGTTCACCGCAGCATTGAGGTCGATTTTGCCGAGTCGGCGTGTCGGGTCTCAGCGCGCGGTCGTGCGTAGACCGGCACCCAGGATCATCCAGAGTGCGCCGAGGCGGTCGCTCACGGCGGCCTTCCGGCTGAGCGGGGCGGGGCTCACGCTCGCGCCGTAGATGCACTCGACGACGGTCTGCGCGACCTCGCGGATCGGGATGACGTCGGAGACCTCGCCGTCGGCGATGGCTTGCTGGAGGGCGAGGATCGCGAAGTCGTGCCAGAGGGCGAACGCCGAGACAGCGGGCGGATCGAGCTCGTCGGCGATGCGCACGATCGCGCGCGCCCGCACGTCGTGGTTCAGGCGTTCGGCGACGGCGAGCGAGAACGACTCCAGGGCGGCGAGCCCGCGCAGGCCAGAACGCTCGACCCCTGCGACGACCTCGGGCCAGCGCTCGTCTTCGAGCTGAACGAGCGCCTCGGCCATCTGCACCTTGTTGGTGAAGTGGTGGTACAGGCCGCCCTTGGTCATCGCGGTGCGGTTGAGCACGTCTTGGATGCGGGCGCCCTCGAGGCCGTGCAGCCAGAACTCTTCGGCCGCCGCATCGAGTAGGGCGTCGCGCGTGCGTTCGGCCTGTTCGCGCCGAATCATCGCGTCTGCTCCATCCACTCAGGCTAGGCCATTCGGCCTATGCCGTCGGTACGACCCGCGCGCCCGCTAACCTATGAGAGCAATCCCCACCTTGCGCGGCGCCCCCGGCAGCATCCCCTCACAGACTCGAGACGCTTTGGCTTCCAGAACTCCCGCCGCGATGATCCAGCGCCTGCCCCTTCCCGACTGGGCGTGGGCGATCATCTTCGGCGTCGCATCCATCGCCTACTTCCTTATCACCATCGAGACGGGCACGAGCTTCTTCGAGCCGAACGGCGGCCCTTCGGTCAGCGCGCTGAGCGTGTGGGGGAGTGTTGTGCTCTTCGCTCTTCAGGCCGTTCCGATGATCTGGCGCACGCGTGCCCCGGTGCTCTGCTTCGTGCTCGTCTACGCGTGCTTCCTCGCGGCGGTGTACATCTCGATCGACCGCAACCTCACGATTACGCCCACGTTTCTCTTCGCGATCTTCAACGTCGCCGCGCTCACGCCCTGGCGCACCTGGGTCGGTGTACTGGGCGCGGCCTTCGTCGCCGACCTGGCCATCCACCTCACCCTCGCCGTGATGAGCATCGGGGCGCTGCCTCCCGTCGCGATCCTGGCGACCCTCATCCGCATCGTGCCGTCGTATGTCACGCCGATCCTGGCCGGTCTGCTCTACGGCTCGCAGCGCCGCCGGGCCGAGCTCGCCGCCGAGACCAGCAACGCGCTGAGCCAGGCCCGCGACGGCCAGCTCGCCGCCGCCGTCGCCGAGGAGCGCAACCGCATGGCGCGCGAACTGCACGACGTGGCGGCGCATCACCTGTCGGGCATCCTGCTGCAGACGAAGGCGGCCATCCGGGTGCAGAACTCGAATCCGGCGACCACTGCCGAGCTTCTCGAGTCGATCAACAGCGAGGGCGAGCTGACGCTGCAGAACCTGCGCGAGGTCGTGGGCGTGCTGCGCGAAGACCACGAGACCGGCACGGTGCCCGAACCCACGCTCAGCCGGCTTCCCGACCTCATCGATTCGGTGCGCACGCTGCACCCGACGATCGACCTCACCGTCGGGGGAGACATCGACGACCTGTCGCCCGCCACGTCGTTGGCCTGCTACCGGATCATCCAAGAATCTCTGACGAACGTGCGTAAGCACGCGGCCGGCGCCTACGTGGCCATCCACGTCGACCGCACCGCCCGCGAGGTGGTGGTCAACGTGTCGAACTCGGCGCCGCTGACCGCCGATGCGCCCGCCCCCTCGACGCGCACCGGCTACGGCGTGGTCGGCATGCGGGAGCGGGCCACGATGCTGGGCGGCAGCCTCGACAGCGGACTCACCCTCGACGGCGGCTGGCAGACCCGCGCCGTCATCCCTATAGAACGGCGCGCCGTCTCATGATCAGAGTTCTCATCGTCGACGACCAGCTGGTGGTGCGCCGCGGGCTACGCGTGCTGCTCGACGACTTCCCCGACATCGAGGTGGTGGCTGAGGCGACGTCGGGCCCCTCGGCCATCGCGCAGGTCGCCGGGGTCAGACCCGACGTCGTGATCATGGACATCCGCATGCCCGAAGGCGACGGCATCGCGGCCACGCGCGCTATCGCGACGAGCGACGAACCGGTTCCGGTGATCGTCATCACCACCTTCGACATCGACGAGTACGTGTTCGGCGCCCTCGAGGCCGGCGCGGTGGGCTTCCTGCTGAAGAACACCGAACCGGACGACCTGGCGGCCGCGGTGCGCGCGGCGGCCCGCGGCGACGGGCTCGTATCTCCCGCCGTCACGCGCCGGGTGCTCGCCGAGTTTGCCAAGCGGCGCCGGGCACCGGTGGCCTCGGATGCGGTCACCGCGGTGCTCACCGCCCGCGAGCTCGACATCGTGCGCGCCCTCAGCCACGGCAGCACCAACGCGCAGATTGGCGAGCTGCTGCACCTCGAGCCCGGAACGGTGAAGGCGCATCTCTCGCGCATCATGGGCAAACTGAACATGCAGAGCCGCGTGCAGCTGGTGATCTGGGCGTTCCGCAACGGCATCGCGTCGTAGCGCCCGATAGCAGCTCACTCAGCCGAACGGCATAGCCCGAATAGTAACTTTCGGCAGACGCGCTCGAGGGTGTATTGCGGCGAAGCTTCTCCCGTGCCTCTGACCCACCTGAGCTTCGCGCGCGCCGACCCGTTCTTCTATGACACGCCGTCGCGCGGTTCGGCGGCGCGGCGCGTGGATACCTTCGTTCCCGACGCGCAGAGCGACTGGGCCGGATGGCGCCACGACACCGACGACGACTGGTCGGGATGGCGCCCTCGCGATTCGAGCCTGCCGGAGCAGGGCTGGAAGATCCACGTGTCGTCGACACCGGCGGGAGCCGCCGAGATCCTGCGCCTCGTGTCGGGCTACTGCAACGCCGCCGGCCTTCCCTTCAAGTACGCGCCCACCGCCGAGGCCCTCGTCTCGCGCAATGCTAAAGACGCCGACCGCGCCGGCTCGGGCAAGTTCATCACGGTCTACCCCGCGGACGACACGCAGCTGCGCGACGCATTGCTCGCACTCGACTCGCTGGTCGGCGGGCGGCCCGGACCGTACATCCTCTCCGACCTGCGTTACGGCGCCGGTCCGCTCTACTTGCGCTACGGCGCCTTCGCCCGTCTCACCGTGCGCGGCGACGACGGCGAAGACCTGCTCGCGATCCGCGCCCCCGACGGCGACCTGGTCGAAGATCAGCGCACCGCCGGTTTCACGCCCCCGCCGTGGGTCGAGTTGCCGGCGTTCCTGCGCGAGCAGCTTGTCGCGCTCGGCGACGAGGAGGCGCCCGACGAGTTCGCCTACCGGATCACCCGGGTGCTGCACTACTCGAACGCGGGCGGCGTCTACGAGGCGACGGATGCCATGGGGGAGCGGGTCATCCTCAAGGAGGCGCGGCCCCACGCCGGACTCACGCCCGACGGCCGCGACGCGGTGGCCCGTCTCACAGACGAAGAGAGCCGCTTACGCGCCCTGGCGGATGACACGGTCGTCGGCGTGCGCGCATCCGTCGACCTGCACGGCCACCGATTTCTCGCACTCGACTTTGTCGACGGTGACAATCTGAACTCCGCCGTCGTGGCACGCAGCCCCGCGATCCGGGCGAAGACCACGGCGGCGGACCACCTCGAGTACCGGCAGTGGGCGCTCGACGTGGCCGCGCAGACCCAGGCCGCGCTCGAGCGGGTGCACGCGCTCGGCTACGTGCACGGCGACCTGCACCCCGGCAACGTGCTGCTCACCGGCGAGGGCCGCGTGGTGCTGCTCGACTTCGAGATGTGCCAGCCGGTGGCCGATGCCGGCCGCGTGCTCATCGGGGCGCCGGGCTTCGTCGCCCCAGCCAACGCCGACCCGGCAGCGCACGGCGGCGTCGGCGCAGACCGGTACGCCCTCGCCTGCCTCAAGCTGTTCCTGTTCGTGCCGCTCACGCCGCTGCTCGCGCTCGACCCGCTCAAGGCCGACGAACTGCTCGATAGCGCCCGCGACAACTACGCGCTCGACGACGACTGGATCGATGAGATCCGCGCCGACCTGGGGCTGCCCGGCCGGGAGTCGCTCGCGACGCGCAGCAGGCTCGTGCGAGACGCCGACGCCGCCGTGCGCACCTGGCGCACCGACAGCGAGGACGCCATCCTCGCGCTGCAGGTGATGATCGGCCGTTCGCTCGACGCCAGCGCCGACTTCTCGCGCAACGACCGGGCGTGGCCCGGCGACCCGCGCCAGTTCGACGACAACGGCTACGGACTCGCGCACGGTGCCGCCGGGGTGATCCACGCGCTCGAGTCGACGAGCCTCGAACTCGACCCGCAGGCGCTCGACTGGCTGGGCGCCGCGACCGACGCGCCGCAGTCGCGACCGGGACTCTACGACGGGCTCGCGGGCGCGGCCTGGCTGCAGCGCCAGATCGGCGAAGACCACCTCGCCGACGACCTGCTCGAGCGCCTGCTGCGGGTCGACCTCGACTCTCTCGGCGCCGACCTCTACGGCGGGCTGCCCGGCATCGGCCTCTACCTGCTCGGCGAGGTCGAGCGGTTCGAAGAAGTCGAGTGGCAGCTGGCCCGCATCGCCGAGCTGCTGCGCGAGCACCACGACCGCCGACCGGTTCCCGACGCGAACGACCCGCAGCCGAGCGTGCGCACGGGCCGCGGCGGGCTGATGTGGGGCGCGACCGGAACGGCGCTGTTCGCCCTGCGGCTGTACCAGCGCACAGGCGACGCCGCCCATCTGCGGCTGGCCCAAGACGCCCTCGACTACGACCTCGCCCACTGCACGCTCGCCGACGACGGTTCGCTGCAGGTGAACGAGGGATGGCGGCTGATGCCGTACCTGGCCACAGGCTCCGCCGGCATCGGCATGGTCGCGGCCGAGCTGCTACCGCTCGTCGCCGATCCGAGGCGGTATCTCGAGGCGATCGACGCGATAACCGCCGCCGCGTGTGCGCCCTTCGCGATCGAACCCGGACTCTTCTACGGGCGTGCCGGTCTCATCCACTATCTCGTCGCGATCTCTCGCGCGGGTCTCTCCACCCCCGAAACCGACACGGCGTTGGCCGCCCACGTCGCAGCACTGCAGCTGCACGCGGTGCGCCACAGCACCGGCGTCGGGTTTCCCGGCCAGGGTCTGTTGCGCTTGTCGTGCGACCTGGCCACGGGTGCCGCCGGCATCCTGACCGCGCTTCAGGCCTACGGCCTGAGCGTCTACGACGGAGCGCGCGACGGCTGGCAGAACCTGCTGCCGTTGCTCAGCCCGGCGGCGAAACACTTCGCCGACGCCGAACCGACGTCGCAGCGGGGGAGGTGACACCCACCATGCGCTACCTCCTCACGCTTCAGAAGCTCGACGAAACCGCCGGCAGCCAGCACCGCAACCAGCTCGCCAGCACCTTCAGCCTGACCGTTTGCATCAGCACGACCTCCCAGGTGCTCTGCTAACACGGTTAACGACGGAACGGGCCGGCAGCATCCCGAGGGGGGATCTGCCGGCCCGATCTGTTGCGTCAGTTAGGAAGCGACCTTGCTGTCGCGCTTGATGCGTTTTCGCGCGGCGCGCTCGGTGAGGATCGACAGGTAGTCGCGCACCGGACGCCCCGAGAGCGATTCGAACTCTTCGCGCGCTACGCGCTCGAGCTCGTCTCTCGGTGTGTCGGGGAGCTTTTCCTGCAGCCGGTCTACGACCTGTCGGATGGTGTCTTCGTCGTCTACGTCTGTGGTCACAATTGAGTGTGCACGATACGACGGGAGCTGGTCAAGAAACGTAACCCTCTCACTTCCGGACGGTGAACTTCGCGGTCACCTGCTTGCCCGACTGCGCGCCCACAACGGTCACGGTGTAGTCGCCGGGTTCGGTCGGCGCCGTGAACGAGAAGGCCGCCGAGCTGTCGACCACGTCGACCGGGCCGAGAGGCGTGTCGCCCGGGGAGACGGTGCCCGACAGCTGTCGATCTCCGCCGAATCGGTCGGCCTTCAGCGTTACCGTAGCGCCAGGCTTCGCCGAGCGGTCGATCGAGAGCCGGGCGCGGTCGCTGAGGGCGGCCGTGTCTCGTTCGAGCTCGAGCGAGTTCGCCATGGTGAAGAAGGTGTCGGTCTGGTCGGTGAGCCCCACGATGTTCGCCGCCCCCGGGCCGTAGCCCGCGATGCGCAGCTGCGAACCGGTGTGCTGCTGCGAACCGCCCGCCGCCGCGGTGCCGTACGAGACCTTCATCACCGTGCCGTCGGCCGTGGTGAGGGCCGTGCTCAGCGAGGTCGGGGGAGTCGAGTCGACGATCTGGCTCGAGTGGGCGTGGTCTGCCGTGACGAGTACGAGCGTGTCCCCGTCTTTCTCGGCGAACGCGAGCGCCGCCTGCACGGCCTCGTCGAAGTCGACGGTCTCGCCGATCTGCCCGCACGCGTCGGCCGCGTGGTCGCGCTTGTCGATGCTCGCGCCCTCGACCTGGAGGAAGAAGCCGTTCTTGTTGTCGAGCAGCGAGAGCGCCTTGGTGGTGAGAGAACCCAGCGACAGCTCGGTGGCGAGTCGTTGCGGGTTCGGCTGGCACGTCACCGGGGGCAGGTCGGCGCCACCCACGGTGGCGGCGGTCGCCGCGTAGCGGGTGGGGAAATTGCTCTCCGTGAAGAGGCCGAGCAGGGGCGCCTTCTGGTTCGCCGAGGTGACGGAGGCCAGCCCGGCGGCGTCGCCCACCACCTGGTAGCCGCGGGCGGCCGCCTGGTCGAACAGGGTCTGCCCCGCGTAGGCGCCGGCTTTGGCCGTCTGGGTGAACGACGCGGAGCCGCCGCCGAGGGTCACGTCGGCGCGGGTGCCGATCAGCTGCTCGCTGATCGAGCCGAGACCGCCGGCCGCGAGCGCGTCGTTGCCGCACGTCGGGGAGTCGGGGCCGTAGCAGCTGCGGGCGTCCACGTGAGAGACCAGCACGGCGGGCGTCGCGTCCTGGATCTCCGAGGTGGTGACGTTGCCGGTCTTCAGCCCGTTCGCCTTGGCGATCTCGAGGATCGTCGGCTGCGGCACCTGGTCGATGTCGACCGACACGGCGTTGTCGTAGGTCTTGGTTCCCGTGGCCCAGGCCGAACCGGTCGCGGCCGAGTCGGGCACGTAGTCGGGCTTGCCCTTGTTCGCGCCCTCCCGGTAGAGCGAGTAGGTCGTGTACTGGCCGGTGAGGGGGAGGGTGTCGATGCCGGGGAGGTGCCCGGCCGCGCCGTACTGGTAGTTGCGCGCGACGGTGATCTCGGAGTCGCCCATGCCGTCGCCGATCAGCAGGATGACGTTCTTGGCGTCGCCCGAGTCGATGGCCTTCTTGACCGTGCGGCTGGCGTCGTCGTTCGGGTCGTGGCGGGTGGCGCCGGCATTGACGGCGAGGTTGTCGGGGGCGGGGTTCGCGGCGAGCGCGATACCGGGCAGGAGAAGCGTCGTTCCAACTGCAAGAGCGGAGAGTGTGGTCACTGCCGCTCGGGTCGATTTCTTCATTGAGGTGCTCCGCAGTTCGGAGGGATGACTCCGGGACCGGAGCCACCTCCAAATTCCCGCTCGCCGGTGGCCGGGAGGTTAACGCAGCATGAAACCGGGCCGAAACGTGACCCCCGAACGGGTGTCAGGCGTGTCGCGATCGACGGATCAGGCGGCGCCGAGGTGCCGTGAACCGCGGACGATGTTGCTCGCGCCTCCGACGAAGCTGTGCGCCGCGTCATCCACGGTTCTGAACGCTCCTAAACGACGGTCGAGCCAGTCGTAGAGCACGAACTCGCCGTCGGCCCGCCAGATCGAGCCGATCGCGGTGAGGGAATCATGCAGACGGATGTCCCAGCGCCCCGGCGCCGCAGCGACCAGTTCGAACGTCTCGGTGGTGGTCATCGGGCCCTCCTCGTCGACCAGCGTGCTCGTGTGTCGCGGCAACCGTAGACGGCCGAGGTGAACGCATAGGAAACGAGAGCGGCGCGACTTCACTATCAGTTGGCGCCCTGCACCACGCGGCTGATGACGACGCCGAACACGGTCGACCAGACGAGGATCGCGATCGCCTGCCAGAACAGCACGCGAGCCTTGCCGAAGCCTCCGGCGGCGAGCATCGTGGAGGTGAACTGCGTGGGCAGCAGAAGTGGGCCGAGCAGGCTCACCCCGGGCACGCCGTAGCGATCGAGAGCGCGCTGGAACTTCGCCATCCGAGCCGCCTTCCGGCCGGACATGGCGTAGTCCTCATCCATCGCGCGGATCGTCTCGTCGGGCGCAGAGGCGGAACGCGTACCTCCCGTAGCCAATACCACCTCGTCGGCGGTGCGGCGGTTGACGATTGCCGACCGCGCCCCCGACGTGAGAAGCACCAGCACGAGCACGCAGAGGAAGTTTCCGATCGCGGCCGCCGCGACGGCGACCACGGGGTTGAGCCCTCCGAGGATCCCGATCGTCGTGGCACCCTCTCCCTCGATGAACGGGACTGCGCCGGCGAGGGCGACGATGACGGGCTGGACAAGCTCGGGCACCTGGGCAACCAGGTCTTGGAAATTCGCGACGATATCCATCGAAGAACTCTTTCTCTTTCGGGGCGGGACCCGGTCGGTCCCGCCGCACTTCGATCAGTCCACCGCGTTTGCCGCGTCTTCGGCAGTGTCGGAATGTCATCGGTTTCCGGGCTTTCCACCCGCGCCATCCGTGACAAATGTCAGGGACCTACAGTGGTGGGGTGACTACGCACACCCAGATTCCCGCATCGCGAGAACCGCGCTCGCTCCCGGTGCGGGCGACGTCCCGCGGTGTTCGCGTCACCTGGTGGTACACGGCGTCGGCGATCGTGCTGTTCGAGGTGATTCTCGTGCTGACCTGGGCCGGAACTCTTCGGCAGGGCGGGTTTCAGGGCGTCGCGACGGTCGCCGTGTTGGTGGGCGGGCTGATCTGGTGCGGGTCTACCCTCCCTCTCCTTCTCGCCTACCGGCATCGAACCGGCGAACCCACCGCTCTGCGGTGGCGCCCGGTGCTGCTCCCGATCGTGATCGCGGTCGGGTACGGGGTGTTCGCCTTCTCGCTCTCGGGACTCTGGTTGCTGCTCGTGGTTCCCGTGGCGCAGTCGTTGCAGCTGCTGGACCGGCCGCAAGCGGAGCGCACGCGGGTGGTGCTGGCGATAACCGCCGTGCTGGCGTGCCTCTGGGTGATCGACGCCCGGATGATTTTGGACGGCTCGTTCGACATCACGAACGGTTACTTCCCGCTGGGCTACATCTCCGCCGCCCTTCCGATCATGACGGTGCTGTCGCTGTGGTGGTGGGACGTTCTCATCACCCTCGACCGGGCCCGGGTATCGGAGGCGCGGCTCGCGGCCACCCAGGAGCGGCTCAATGTCGCGACCGACGTGCACGACCTGCAGGGCCATCACCTGCAGGTGATCGCCCTGCAGCTGGAGCTCACGGAACGACTGCTGCCGAGCGATCCGGCCGCGGCGCTGGAACAGCTGCGGGCCGCCCGCGTCAGCGTCGACGAGGCTCGGCAGGGAACGCGCGACCTCGCGACCCGGTTCCGGTCGGTCCCGCTGCGCGACGAGCTGGCCAACGCCCGCGACCTGTTGCGCGCGGCCGGAATCGCTGCCGAAACCGTCGTCGGTCAGGATGCAGACGGGGCGCCGGCATCCCTGTTCGGTCCGGTCATCCGCGAGACCACGACCAACGTCCTCCGCCACGGCGGCGGTCGACGCGCCACACTCCTGCTCGCCAGAGTGGGAGACCTCTGGCGGTACGAGATAACGAACGATTCGGATGCCGCGCCCGTCACCATCCCGACGCCGGGCTCACCACGGGTCGGCGCGCGCTCGGAGGGCACCGGTCTCGACGGCCTGGCCCGCCGCGCTGCGGAAGCCGGGGGAGCGCTCGAGATCGCGCGAGGCGAGAGCGACTTCACCGTGATCGTCACGGTACCGGCGACCGAGGAGTCGGAGCTATGACCGACGGCGCGAAGATCAGGGTCCTGATCGCCGACGACGAGGTGATGATCCGCTCGGCCCTCGCCGCGCTGCTGCGGCTCGAGGGCGACATCGACGTGATTGCGGAATGCAGCGACGGAGAACACGCGGTCGCCGAGGCCGAACGGCTGAAGCCCGACATCTGCCTGCTCGACCTCGAGATGCCGGGCCTCGACGGGGTGGAAGTCGCCGAGCGGCTGAGGCGCACCATCTCCGCGCGGTGCGTGATCGTGACCCGGCACGCTCGTCCGGGCGTGCTGCGCCGCGCACTCACCGCGGGCGTGGCCGGATTCCTCCCGAAATCCCGCGACGCCGGCGAGGTGGCCGCGGTCATCCGTCAGGTGGCCGCCGGCGCCCGCTTCATCGACCCGGAGATCGCCGCCGACGCCCTCAGCGACGAGCGCTGCCCGCTGACCAACCGGGAACTCGATGTCCTCCGGCTGGGCAGCAACGGCGAGACCACCGCGCAGATCGCGCGGGCCCTCTCACTGGCACCCGGCACCGTGCGCAACCACATTTCGACGGTGCTCAGCAAGCTGTCCGTCGAGACCCGGCAGCAGGCCGTGCTCATGGCCCGGGAGCGCGGCTGGATCTAGCCGCTACTCCCGCAGCTCGAGGTACTTCGCGATGAGCGCCTTGCTCGACGAGTCCTGGGTCGCGAGGGCGGCCGCGTCGCCGGCCACGGCGGGAGTGATCTGCAGCGCGAGCTGCTTGCCGAGCTCCACGCCCCACTGGTCGAACGAGTCGATGCCCCAGATGGTGCCCTCGGTGAACACGATGTGCTCATAGAGCGCGATGAGTTGACCCACGACGCTCGGCGTGAGCGCCGGCGCGAGGATCGACGTCGTCGGGCGGTTGCCGGCGAACTCGCGTGCCGGTACGACCGACTCCTTCGTTCCCTCGGCGCGCACCTCGTCGGCGGTCTTGCCGAACGCCAGCGCCTTCGTCTGTGCGAAGAAGTTGGCCATAAAGAGGGTGTGCACGTCCTGGCCGGGCTCGACGCCCGCGCCGTCGCCGGTCGCGTCCTTCAACGGGTGCGCGGGGTTCGCGACCGCGATGAAGTCGGCGGGGATGAGCCGGGTGCCCTGATGGATGAGCTGGTAGAAGGCATGCTGGCCGTTCGTTCCCGGCTCGCCCCAGAAGACCTCGCCGGTGTCGGTCGTCACGGGGGAGCCGTCCCAGCGCACGCTCTTGCCGTTGGATTCCATGGTCAGCTGCTGCAGGTAGGCGGGGAAACGGTGCAGATACTGCGCGTAGGGGAGCACCGCGTGGCTCTGCGCCCCGAGGAAGTTGGTGTACCAGACGTTGAGCAGGCCCATCAGCACGGGCACGTTCCGCTCGATCGGCGCGGTGCGGGTGTGCTCGTCGACCGCGTGGAAGCCGGCGAGGAACTCGCGCCAGTTGTCGGGGCCGATGGCGATGATCACGGACGTTCCGATAGCGGAGTCAACCGAGTACCGGCCGCCCACCCAGTCCCAGAACCCGAACGCGTTCTGCGGGTCGATGCCGAACGCCGCGACCTTGTCCAAGGCGGTCGACACGGCCACGAAGTGCTTCGCGACAGCGCCGGTGCGCGCTTCGTCCGTGTCATCCAGAGCCCCTGCCGTGCCGAGTTCTGCCCACAGCCACTCGCGGGCGAGACGCGCGTTGGTGAGGGTCTCGAGAGTGCCGAAGGTCTTGGATGCCACGATGAACAGCGTCGTCTCGGGGTCGAGCCCGGCGGTCTTCTCGTAGACGTCGTTCGGGTCGATGTTGGAGACGAAACGCACCTCGATGCCGGCCTGCACGTAGGGCTTCAGTGCCTCGTAGACCATGACGGGGCCGAGGTCGGATCCGCCGATGCCTATGTTGACGACCGTCTCGATGCGCTTGCCGGTGACGCCGGTCCACTGGCCCGAGCGAACCTTCTCGGCGAAGGCGTAGACCTTGTCGAGCGTCGCGTGCACGTCGGCGTCGACGTCCTGGCCGTCGACGATGAAGCCCTTCGGCGGAACGAGGTTCTCGCCGTCTTTCGGGCGGCGCAGCGCGGTGTGGAGGACCGCGCGGTCCTCGGTGGCGTTGATGTGCTCGCCGGTGATCATGGCCTGGTAGCGCCCGGTGACGTCGACGTCCTTCGCGAGCTGGATGAGGTTCGCGACGATCTCCTCGGTGATGAGGCCCTTCGACAGGTCGACGGTGAGGTCGGCGGCCTGGAAGGTGTAGCGCTCGGCGCGAGAGGCGTCGGCGTCGAACCAGCCGCGCAGGTCGGGGGAGAAGCCGTCGGCGATGCCGGCGAGGTTCTTCCAGGCGGCGGTGGATGTGGGATCGACGGGGGCAGATTCGGTCAAGGTGGTTCTCCTGGGTGCCGGGATGAAGCGCGGCCCGCGACTCCCGCGGCGATGCGAGGCGGGCCACCATCAACCCTATTCCCGGTCGGGGAGCCGGGCGACCGGTGCGGGCCGGTTTTGGTCGCGTGATGCTGTATCGCACGCCGAGATAGAGCATTTCGCGACCAAAAGGCGGGGCGGATGCGCCTCGCGCCGCAGCCGCGAGCGCCAGGGCGCGGTGCGGGGCAAGGCGGCTCGCACCGCGCACACACGCCAGCCGCGCCGCGCGAGGCGCATCCGAAGCAAGCTCATCTTCCGGCCTGGTGCCAAATGCAGGAGATTTCTGCGGCGAGGCCGCCCGATCCGCGCCAAAGTGTGACTCGACGCGAAATCTCCTGCATTTGGTACGTCTGGGGCACGGGTCGGTGGGGCGGCGTCGGGCGGGGCGGCCTAGGGCGGGCGGCACTAGGGGCCTTGGAATCACTCACTTGACATAATGTGCATTATCAGCGCGCAGTTATGTGGCGGGGACGGGTGTAAGAACGCGTCAGAACGCGACGTCCACGAGCTCACGCGCCGACGTACGCCGCCAGGTGCTCGCCGGTGAGCGTCGAGCGCGCCGCCACGAGCTCGGCCGGCGTTCCCTCGAAGACGACAAGTCCGCCGTCGTGTCCGGCGCCGGGTCCGAGGTCGATGATCCAGTCGGCGTGCGCCATCACGGCCTGATGGTGCTCGATGACGATGACCGTCTTTCCCGAGTCGACCAGCCGGTCGAGCAGCCCGAGCAGGTTCTCGACGTCCGCGAGGTGCAGGCCTGTGGTCGGCTCGTCGAGCACGTAGACCCCACCCTTCTCCCCCAGGTGGCTCGCTAACTTGAGCCTTTGTCGCTCACCGCCGGAGAGCGTCGTGAGCGGCTGCCCGAGGCTGATGTAGCCGAGTCCGACGTCGGCGAGCCGGGCCAGGATGGCGTGCACGGCAGGGATGCGCGCCTCCCCCTCGGCAAAGAATCCGAGCGCCTCCGCGACCGGCATGCCGAGCACCTCGCTGATGTCGCGCCCGCCCAGGTGGTAGTCGAGCACCGCCGCGTCGAAGCGCTTGCCCTCGCACACCTCGCAGGTCGTCGAGACGCTCGCCATGACGCCGAGGTCGGTGTAGATGACGCCGGCGCCGTTGCAGTTCGGGCAGGCGCCCTCGGAGTTCGCGCTGAACAGCGCCGGCTTCACCCCGTTGGCCTTCGCGAACGCCTTGCGGATCGGCTCGAGCATGCCCGTGTAGGTGGCCGGGTTGCTGCGGCGCGAGCCCTTGATCGCGCCCTGGTCGATCGACACCACGTCGTCGCGGGTGGCCACCGAGCCGTGGATGAGCGAGCTCTTGCCCGACCCCGCGACACCCGTGACGACCGTGAGCACCCCCAGCGGAATGTCGACGTCGACGTCGCGGAGGTTGTGTTCGGATGCACCGCGCACCTGCATCACGCCGGTGGCGCCGCGCACCGACGGCTTCACCGTCGCACGGTCGTCGAGGTGCCGCCCGGTGAGCGTGCCGCTCGCGCGCAGCCCCTCGACGGTGCCCTCGAACATGACCTGGCCGCCGTGGGCTCCCGCGAGTGGTCCGAGATCGACCACGTGGTCGGCGATCGCGATGGCCTCCGGCTTGTGCTCGACGACGAGCACGGTGTTGCCCTTGTCGCGCAACTGCAACAGCAGCGCGTTCATGCGTTGGATGTCGTGCGGGTGCAGCCCGATCGTGGGCTCGTCGAACACGTAGGTGACGTCGGTGAGCGACGACCCGAGGTGCCGGATCATCTTGGTGCGCTGCGCCTCTCCCCCGGACAGCGTGCCCGAGGGGCGGTCGAGCGACAGGTATCCCAGCCCGATCTCGCTGAACGAGTCGAAGATGTGCTGCAGGTTTCGCAGCAGCGGCGCCACCGACGGCTCGTCGATCGACCGCACCCACCCGGCGAGGTCGCTGATCTGCATTGCGCAGGCCTCGGCGATGTTGATGCCGTTGATGCGCGACGAGCGGGCGCCCTCGTTGAGCCGGGTGCCGCCGCAGTCGGGGCAGGCCGTGAACGTGACAGCTCTGTCGACGAACGCCCGGATGTGCGGCTGCATCGCCTCACGGTCTTTCGACAGGAACGACTTCTGCACCCGCGGAATGAGCCCCTCGTATGTCATGTTCATGTCGCCGACCTTCACCTTGGTCGGCTCTTTACGCAGAAAGTCGTGCAGCTCTTTCTCGGTGAAGTCGCGGATCGGCTTGTCGCCGTCGACGAAGCCCGATCCGGTATAGATGCGCACGCCCCAGCCGTCTGCGGTGTATCCGGGGATCGTGAGGGCGCCGCCGTTCAGTGACTTCGAGTCGTCGTAGAGCTGCGTGAGGTCGATGTCGTTGACCGTGCCCATGCCCTCGCACCGCGGGCACATGCCGCCCGTGATGCTGAAACTGCGGCGCTCTTTCGTCGTCTCTCCCCCGCGCTCGATCGTGACGGCGCCGACGCCCGAGATGGACGCGACGTTGAACGAGAACGCCTGAGGCGACCCGATGTGTGGCTCCCCCAGCCGGCTGAACAGGATGCGCAGCATCGCGTTGGCGTCGGTCGCGGTGCCGACCGTCGACCGCGCGTTGGCACCCATGCGTTCCTGGTCGACGATGATCGCCGTGGTGATGCCCTCGAGCACGTCGACGTCGGGACGCGCGAGCGACGGCATGAACCCCTGCACGAACGAACTGTAGGTCTCGTTGATCATCCGCTGCGACTCCGCGGCGATGGTGCTGAACACCAACGAACTCTTGCCCGAGCCGGAGACGCCGGTGAAGACGGTAAGCCGACGTTTGGGGATCTCGACGCTGATGTCTTTGAGATTGTTCTCCCGAGCGCCCTGCACCCGGATGACGTCGTGGCTGTCAGTGGCGTGCGTACCGGCCGACTCTTCAGCGGTCATAACCGTGGTCATCAGTGACTCCATCCGTCGATGCGGGCCGCCGTTCGGGTCGGCCACCTCTGAGCATAGGGCTGCCCCCCGACAGCCTCTCCCCCGGCAGCCTCACCGCTCACGTCGTCTGCTGGATGCGGATCTGGTTGCCCGCGGGATCGCGCACCGCGAAGTCGCGCACGCCGTAGGGCTGATCGGTCGGTTCCTGCACGATCTCGGCACCGCTCGACTCGAGCCGCGCGAAGAGGCCGTCGAGGTCGGGCGTCGCGAGGTTGACCCCGGAGTAGGTGCCCTTCGCCATCATCTCGACGATGGTGCGGCGCTCGTCGTCGGTGACTCCGGGGTCGGCGGCCGGCGGTTCGAGCACGATGGAGGTGTCGGGTTGGCCGGCGGGGCCGACGGTGATCCACCGCATGCCCTCGTATCCGACGTCGTTGCGCACCTCGAATCCGAGCGCGTCGCGATAGAACGCGATAGCCGCCTCGGGGTCGTCGTGCGGAAGGAAACTGGAGTGGATTGTGATGTTCATGCCCGTCACACTACGAGCGAAGAGGCGAGCGCCGCTTCTCGATTCCTGATCGGTTTGGTGACCTGCTTCACTATGCAGCTCGGCAGGCCCGAGGTGCTGTGGGCCGCGGCGCGGTAGGCGCTCGGCGGCACCCCGACCAGCTCGGTGAAGCGGGTGCTGAATGTGCCGAGCGAACTGCAGCCGACGGCGAAGCACACCTCGGTGACGCTCAGGT
This sequence comes from Conyzicola sp., assembly GCF_046714715.1. Taxonomy (GTDB): domain Bacteria; phylum Actinomycetota; class Actinomycetes; order Actinomycetales; family Microbacteriaceae; genus Conyzicola. The sequence goes on from NZ_JBKKAD010000213.1 coordinate 31,045, forward strand.
CGCCGCGCCGCAGCAGGGCCATCGCCCGCTCGATGCGCCGGGTCATCAGATAGGCGTAGGGCGGTTCGCCATAGGCGAGACGGAACTGCCGGCTCAGGTGCCCGGCCGACATGTTGACGCCGCGGGCGAGCGACTCGACGTCGAGCGGCCGCGCGTGCTCCCGGTCGATGCGGTCGCGCACGCGACGCAGCAGCGCGAGGTCGCGCAAACGCTGGGAGTCGTCCGGCTTGGTCGTCACGAGCGTGATACTGCCACCCGCCGCGCGGGTTTGTCTAGCGGTCGAATCGACGGCCGCTCGACTCGCGTCACTGCCCCAGAAACAGCTCGAGCGCTTCCACCACGAGGGCGTGGTCGTCGGCCTGCGCGAGGCCGGACACGGTCACGGTTCCCACCATCCCGGCGTCGCGGATCACGATCGGGAAGCACCCGCCGTGGGCCGCGAAGAGCGACAGGGGCAGGCCGGATGACGCGTTGAAGTCCTTGTTCTCCAGCTTGAAACGGCGGCCGACGAGAAACGAGCTGGCAGAGTAGCGCTTCACCGTGCGGGTCTTGCGATCGACCCAGTCGTCGTTGTCGGCCGTCGTGCCGGCGAGCGAGACGTGGAATACCTGCTGCTCGCCCTTGGTGATGTCGATCGTGATGCCGAGCGAGCGCTCGGTGCCGAGACGCACGAGCAGCAGCCCGAGTTCCAGGGCGTCCGCGTGGGTGAACCGGGTGAACTGGAGGCGGGCCTCCTGCTGTTCGATTTCGGCGATCTGGGCGGCGAAGTCTTCGGTCATCGGGGCAACTCTCCTATGAGTGGTCGGGCAGGTTCGTACGGACGAGTTCGACCAGGTCGGCGGGCTCGAAGCTGTCGGTGAGCGCCTCGAGCTCGGCAAGACTGAACCAGCGGTGTTCAAAGACCTCGACCTTCTCGTCTTCGGTCCAGTTGTCGTGCGAGGGCTCGAAGCTGTCGACGACGGCCGTGTAGAACACGGCGTGGCCGGTGTCGTGGTCGGCGTTGTCCCACGCGACATCGAAGTCGTGCTCGTAGACGGGTTCGCCCAGGTCGACGCCGGTGAGACCGGTCTCTTCGAAAAGCTCGCGGTACGCGGCATCCGAATGGTTCTCTCCCGGGTCCACTCCCCCGCCGGGCGTGAGCCAGCGCGAGATTCCGCTCGTGTCGGGCGCCAGCGTGTAGAACAGCAGCACCCGGCCCTCGCGGTCGAACAGCACGACGCGCGAGGTGAGCCGGTGGTGGTGCAGGTTAGGCACGGAAGCCGCTCACGTCGCCGACATAGCGCGTGTTGTTCTCGGGAACGGGCTCGACCGCGGCGGCGGCTACCTCGGCGGCGAATTCGCTCACGTTGTACAGGCGTCCGGCCGCTTCCTTGCGCTGGCCGATGGCACCGGGGTTGGCGCGCTCGAGCAGCGTGGCGGTGATGGTTCCCTCGATCATGTCGCCCGAGACGACGACGAACTCGATGCCCTTCTCCGCGAGCTCGGGGATCATGGCGCGCAGGGCGTCTTCGCCGGCGCGCTTGCTGAGCGCGACCTGCAGGTACTCCGGCATGGTCTCGGCCGTGTGGATGAAGTGCGCCTGATGGCTGGTGACGAACACCACGCGGGCGCCGGGGGCGAGCAACGGCAGCGCGGCCTCGAGCAGCTTCACCTGGGCGTCGCGGTTGAGCTGCATGGCGTAGTCCTCGGCCATGCCGCTCTCCATGCCGCCCGACGCGTTCATCACGAGGATGTCGAGGCCGCCGAATTCCGCGGCGATGGTGTCGAAGAGTTCGGTGACGGATGATTCGTCGGTCAGGTCTGCTCCGACACTGATCGCCGAGCCGCCCTTCGCCTCGATGGCGGCGACGAGCTTGAGCGCGCGCGCCTCCTTGTTGCGGTAGTTGACGACGACGCGTGCGCCGCCCTCCGCGAGGTAGGAAACGGTGTCTGCACCGATGCCTCTCGACGATCCGGTTACAAGGGCGCGTTTGCCGGTCAGGGATCCGGGCTGTACTGGGGTGCTCACGACAGAAGAGACTACCAATAGCCCCGTCCGACAGGGGTGCGTGTTAGGTTCAAGACCATACGACACGCGAGAGGTGCCGACCGATGCTGCTGGAATTCCTGATCGAATACGCCTGGGTCGTGTGGGTTGTGCTCATCCTGATTTTCCTCCTCATCGAGGTCTTCACTCTCGACTTCACCTTCCTCATGCTCGCCATCGGTAGCGTGGCCGGTCTCGCGGTGAGCTTCACGCCGATCGACTTCTGGCTGCAGATCGTCATCGCCGCCGTGGTGGCCGTGCTGCTGATCTTCGCCGTGCGGCCGCCGCTCATCCGGCGCTTGCACCGCGGCGACGATCCGACCCTCAGCAACGTCGAGGCGCTGCTCGGCCAGCCGGCGACGGTGACCGTCGACTTCGTGGGGGCCAACGGCTACGTGAAGCTCTCCAACGGTGAGATCTGGACGGCCCGGCTCACGCCGACGACGTCGTCGTATCCGCTCGACATGGGCGACCGCGTAATCGTCATCTCTATCGATGGGGCGACCGCAGTGGTCGAGCCCTCTGAAAGGACCGCACTGTGAACTCCGGCGAACTCTTCGGACAGATCGTTCTCGTGATCTTCCTGGTCGTCATCGTGGTCTTCGTGATCGTGGTGCTGTTCCGTTCCATCCGCATCATCCCGCAGGCGAATGCCGGCGTGGTCGAGCGGCTGGGCAAGTACCGCAAGACGCTGACGCCCGGTCTCAACATCCTGGTTCCGTTCATCGACCGGCTGCGCCCCTTGATCGACATGCGCGAGCAGGTCGTCTCGTTCCCGCCGCAGCCGGTGATCACCGAGGACAACCTCGTGGTCTCGATCGACACCGTCGTGTTCTTCCAGGTCACCGACGCCCGCGCCGCGACCTACGAGATCGCCAACTACCTCGGCGCGGTCGAGCAGCTGACCACGACCACACTGCGCAACGTGGTGGGAAGCCTGAACCTCGAAGAGGCGCTCACCAGCCGCGACAACATCAATAGCCAGCTGCGCATCGTGCTCGACGAAGCCACCGGCAAGTGGGGCATTCGGGTCGGTCGGGTCGAGCTCAAGGCGATCGAGCCGCCCCTGTCCATCCAGGACTCGATGGAGAAGCAGATGCGTGCCGACCGCGACAAGCGCGCGGTGATCCTTACCGCCGAAGGGCAGCGGGAATCCTCGATCAAGATGGCAGAGGGTCAGAAAGTCGCCCAGATCTTGTCCGCTGAGGGACAGAAGCAGGCAGTGATCCTCGGCGCCGAGGCCGAACGACAGAGCCAGATTCTTCGAGCCGAGGGTGAGCGAGCCGCGCAGTTCCTGACCGCACAGGGCCAGGC
>NZ_JBKKAD010000214.1:0-4293 GCF_046714715.1 Conyzicola sp.
CCTCGAGATCGACGCCGCCGACCTGCTCGGCAACGTGCGGGCGACCAACGAGTTCGAGTTCCAGCGGGAGCTGGGCAAGATCGGCAAGCCGCTCGACCGCGACGAGTGGTTCATGACGCCGCAGACCATCAACGCGTACTACAACCCCGGCTTCAACGAGATCGTGTTTCCCGCGGCGATCCTGCAGTTCCCGTTCTTCGACGAGAAGCGCGACGCCGCGGCGAACTACGGCGCGATCGGTGCCGTGATCGGGCACGAGATCGGCCACGGTTTCGACGACCAGGGTTCGAAGTACGACGGCGACGGCAAGCTCACCGACTGGTGGACCGAAGACGACAAGGCGGCCTTCGAGAAGCTCACCGCATCGCTCATCGAGCAGTACAACGCCCTCGCCCCCGCGCAGACCCCCGACCACCACGTCAACGGCGCCCTCACGATCGGTGAGAACATCGGCGACCTCGGCGGTCTGAGCATCGCCTGGAAGGCGTACCTGCTGTCGCTCGACCCTTCGACAGGCTCCGGACAAGCGGCCGAGCCGCCCGTCGTCGACGGTCTCACGGGCGCCGAACGGTTCTTCCTGTCGTGGGCTCAGGCGTGGCAGATCAAGGCCAGGGACGCGGAAGTTATTCGCTTAATTTCAATAGATCCTCATTCCCCGAATGAGTTCCGCTGTAACCAGATCGTGCGTAACATTGACGACTTCTACACCACCTTCGGGGTCACGCCCACTGACGCGCTCTGGCTTGACCCGAACGAACGAGTCACCATCTGGTGACCCTCCGCTCGAGCGCACTGTAGAGGCCGACGGTGGCGCACGTAGCCCGAATGAGAGAACGCTCCGATCGCCTGCGCGCAGCCTCGAACGGGCGGCACGTGAGCACGCAGCGCGAGCCGCGGTTCGCCGGGTCGTTCCGCGCGCTGGGGCGGCTCGCCTACGACGGGGCACAGGTGTCGGCGAGCGTGCGCGATCTGGCCACGGGCCGCGCCCTCGTCGAGATCGACGACCGCATCGTGCTGCCGACCGCGAGCATCGGCAAGGTGCTGCTGCTCATCGAGGTGTCGGCACGGCTCAGCGCCCGCGACGACTCGGGCTACGGCATCGTCGATAAGCCGCCGATCGGTCTCGTCGGCAGCGCGGGCGTGTGGCAGCACCTGCAGGCGCCGTCGTTGCCGATCGCCGACCTCGCCACCCTCGTCGGCTCGTCGAGCGACAATGTGGCGACGAACCTGCTGCTGAACCGGGTGGGCCTCGAGGCCGTGCGCGCCCGCACCGAGTCGCTCGGCCTCAGCCGCACGGCACTGCTCGACTTCGCCCGCGACCGGCGCGGACCCGACGACGCACCGCAGCTCTCCGTCGGCTCGACCGACGAACTGGCCCGGCTCTTCGCCATGCTCGCCCGCGAAGAGGTCGTCGACGCCGTCACGAGCCAGCGCGTCATGGGCTGGCTCTCGCTCAACAGCGACCTCTCGCTCGTGGCGAGTGCGTTCGGACTCGACCCGCTCTCCCACCGCACCTCCGACCATTCGACGCTCCTCATCAATAAGACGGGGTCGGATGTCGGCGTCCGCAGTGAGGCCGGAGCCCTCCGCGGCCGGCGTGCCGCGGTCTCCTATGCGGTCTCCGTGCACTTCGCAGACGACTCGCTCGCGCGGCGGCTGAGCGTGGTGGAAGCGATGCGCTCGGTAGGCGAAGAACTGCTGGAGTACGTGCACTGACGCCGTGTTAGCGTGTTGTGAAAGTCGGTCACGATCTCAATGGGGAGAAACATGCCAAAGACGTCAGCGAGCACGCGCGCGAAAGACGGGAACCTGCCTCCGGTAGCGGTCGATCCCGTGATTCTGGAGGCCGAGGGCCGGCGCTGGACTCCCACGAAGATCGCCATCTGGATAGCGATCGCCCTGCTCGGTGGCTTCAGCTGGGTCATGCTGGCGGTCGTGCGGGGCGAGACCGTCAACGCCATCTGGTTCGTGTTCGCCGCCGTCTGCACCTACTTCATCGGCTACCGCTTCTACTCGAAGTACATCGAGAAAAACATCGTGAAGCCCGACGATACCCGCGCGACACCGGCCGAGTACAAGGCCGACGGCAAGGACTACGCGGCCACCGACCGCCGGGTGCTCTACGGCCACCACTTCGCCGCCATCGCCGGGGCCGGACCGCTCGTGGGACCGGTGCTCGCGGCGCAGATGGGCTACCTGCCCGGCACGATCTGGATCATCGTCGGCGTGGTTCTCGCCGGTGCCGTTCAGGACTACCTGGTGATGTTCTTCTCGATGCGCCGCGGCGGCCGGTCCCTCGGCCAGATGGCGCGCGACGAGCTCGGCCGGGTCGGTGGAACCGCCGCGATCATCGCGACGCTCACGATCATGGTCATCATCGTCGCGATCCTCGCTCTCGTCGTGGTGAACGCGCTCGCCGAGAGCCCGTGGGGCGTGTTCTCCGTCGCCATGACGATCCCGATCGCGCTCTTCATGGGCTGTTACCTGCGGTTCTTCCGGCCCGGCAAGGTCACCGAGGTCTCGATCATCGGATTCGTGCTGTTGCTCGCCGCCATCATCGGCGGCGGGGCGGTCGCCGAGACCGACTGGGGCGTCGCGCTGTTCACGGTCGAGAAGGTTCCGCTCGCGATCGGCATCATCATCTACGGCTTCGTCGCGGCCGTGCTGCCGGTCTGGCTCTTGCTCGCCCCGCGCGACTACCTCTCCACGTTCATGAAGATCGGCACGATCGTGATGCTCGCGATCGCGATCATCATCGTGCGCCCCGAGATCTTCGCGCCGGCCGTGAGCGAATTCGCGTCCACCGGAACGGGTCCGGTCGTGAGCGGCACCCTCTTCCCGTTCTTGTTCGTCACCATCGCCTGCGGCGCGCTGTCCGGATTTCACGCACTCATCGCATCCGGAACCACCCCCAAGCTCATCGAAAAAGAGCGGCAGACCCGGTTCATCGGCTACGGCGGCATGCTCATGGAATCGTTCGTGGCGATCATGGCGCTCGTCGCCGCCCTGTCGATCGACCGCGGCATCTACTTCGCGATGAATTCCTCGGCGGCGGCCACCGGCGGCACGATCGAGGGCGCCGTGGCCTTCGTCAACGGGCTCGGGATGGCGGGAGTGAACCTCACGCCCGAGATGCTGCAGCAGACCGCCGACAACGTGGGCGAGGAGTCGATCGTCTCGCGCACCGGCGGCGCCCCGACCCTGGCCGTCGGACTGGCGAACATCATGCAGCAGCTGATCGGCGGCAGCGGGTTGATGGCGTTCTGGTACCACTTCGCCATCATGTTCGAGGCGCTGTTCATCCTCACCGCGGTCGACGCCGGCACCCGGGTCGCGCGGTTCATGCTGCAGGACTCGATCGGCAACTTCATCCCGAAGTTCAAGAACACGTCGTGGCGCGTGGGGGCCTGGATCGCGACGGCGATCATGGTGGCCGCGTGGGGAGCGATCCTGGTGATGGGCGTGACCGACCCGCTCGGCGGCATCAACACGCTGTTCCCGCTGTTCGGCATCGCCAACCAGCTGCTCGCGGCGATCGCCCTCGCGGTGTGTATGGCGATCATCGCGAAGCGCGGGTACTTCCGTTTCCTCTGGGTGGTGGCGCTGCCGCTCGGATTCGCCGCGGTCGTCACGATCTCGGCGTCGTTCCTCAAGATCTTCTCGCCGGTGCCGGCGGTCGGCTACTTCGCGCAGAACGCGGCGTTCCGACAGGCGCTCGCCGACGGTGAGACGAGCTTCGGCACGGCGCCGACGGTGCAGGCGATGGAGGCCGTCGTGCGCAACACGATGGTGCAGGGCATCCTGTCGATCCTGTTCGTGACGCTCGCGATCATCGTGATCGTCACGGCGATCCTGGCCACGATCAGGGCGGCGCGGCGCGGCGCGAGCGAGAGCAGCGAAGACGCCGCCGTGCCGTCGAAGGTGTTCGCGCCCGCCGGGCTGATCCCGACGCCGGCCGAGCGGGAGCTGCAGGCCGAGTGGGACAAGCTGCCGGCCGCGCCCAAGCGGGGCGGCCACTGATGGGCGTGACCGGGATGGCGCGGGGAATCCGCTGGTATGTGCGCGGGCTGATGGGCGAGGACGCCTACGACAAGTACCTCGAGCACGTGCGGGGCGAGCACGCCGGGGCGGTGCCGGTCATGACCGAGCGCGAGTTCTGGCGCGACCGCACCGACCGCCAGGATGCGAACCCCGAGGGCCGCTGCTGCTAGGCGGGATCACGCCGATTTCGCCGCGGTCGCGATAGTGCAGTTGTGGCGGGTGCACGGCACGGTGGACCCGCCACAAGTGCAC
>NZ_JBKKAD010000215.1:0-2656 GCF_046714715.1 Conyzicola sp.
GGTCAACTCGATCGCCCCCGGGTTCATCGCCACCGACATGCTGCGCGAGACGGCGGAACGCATCGGCATGACCTTCGACGACTATCTGGCCGGCGCCGCGAGCGAGATCCCGGTCGGCCGCACCGGGACCCCGGAGGACATCGCCGCCGCCGCCGCGTTCTTCGTCAGCGAGGAGGCGTCGTTCGTCTCCGGCCAGGTGCTCTATGTCGCGGGCGGCCCGAAGGCGTAACTATCTTGACGTCGAGATAGTTTGCAGACCCGGTAGGCTGGAACCAGCAACCAGTACGGCTCATCAATGAGGAGAATCGCTTGTCCAAGATCAAGGTAGAAGGCACTGTCGTCGAACTCGACGGCGACGAGATGACCCGCATCATCTGGCAGAAGATCAAGGACACCCTGATCCACCCGTACCTCGACATCAACCTCGAGTACTATGACCTCGGCATCGAGCACCGTGACGCGACCGACGACCAGGTCACGATCGACGCGGCCCACGCCATCCAGAAGCACGGTGTCGGCGTCAAGTGCGCCACGATCACGCCCGACGAGGCGCGCGTCGAGGAGTTCGGCCTGAAGAAGATGTGGAAGAGCCCGAACGGCACCATCCGCAACATCCTCGGCGGCGTCATCTTCCGCGAGCCGATCATCATCTCCAACATCCCGCGCCTCGTGCCCGGCTGGAACAAGCCGATCATCATCGGCCGCCACGCGTTCGGCGACCAGTACCGTGCCACCGACTTCGTGTTCAAGGGCAAGGGCAAGCTCACCGTCGAGTTCACGCCCGAAGACGGCTCGGAGCCGATGAAGTTCGAGGTCTACGACGCCCCCGACGACGGCATCGCCCAGGTGCAGTACAACCAGGACGCTTCGATCCGCGACTTCGCGCGCTCGTCGCTCAACTACGGCCTGACCCGCAACTACCCCGTGTACCTGTCGACGAAGAACACCATCCTCAAGGCCTATGACGGCCGGTTCAAGGACATCTTCGAGGAGATCTTCCAGGCCGAGTTCAAGGAGAAGTTCGACGCGGCCGGACTCACCTACGAGCACCGCCTCATCGACGACATGGTCGCGTCGGCCATGAAGTGGGAGGGCGGCTACGTCTGGGCCTGCAAGAACTACGACGGCGACGTGCAGTCGGACACCGTGGCGCAGGGCTTCGGCTCGCTCGGGCTCATGACCAGCGTGCTGTCGGTTCCCGACGGCTCGGTCGTCGAGGCCGAGGCCGCCCACGGCACCGTCACGCGCCACTACCGCCAGCACCAGGCCGGCAAGCCCACGTCGACCAACCCGATCGCCTCGATCTACGCGTGGACCCGTGGCCTGTCGCACCGCGCCAAGCTCGACGACAACCCGGCGCTCGCCGAGTTCGCCGCCACGCTCGAAGACGTCGTGATCAAGAGCGTCGAGGCCGGCCACATGACGAAGGACCTCGCGCTGCTCGTCGGACCGGACCAGAAGTGGGAGACCACCGAGGAGTTCCTCGCGACGCTCGACAAGAACCTGGCCGCGCGCCTGGCGTAGTTCGTCTTGCTGGTTGAGTAGCGCCGTCTACGGCGCGTATCGAAACCCGGTTTCGATACGGTCGCTGCGCGACCTACTCAACCAGCGTTCGGCGTACGCTCGACCCATGATCATCACCGTCACGGGAGCCGCCGGCCAGATCGGCTATGCCCTGCTCTTCCGCATCGCTTCCGGCGCCATGTTCGGGCCCGACATCCCCGTGAGCCTGCGGCTGCTCGAGCTGCCGCAGGCCCTCGACGCCGCCGAGGGTGTCGCGATGGAGCTCGACGACTGCGCGTTCCCGCTGCTCGGCGACATCGAGATCACCGACGACGCCGACACCGCGTTCGACGGCGCCAACGTCGCCCTGCTCGTCGGGTCCCGGCCCCGCGCGGCCGGCATGGAACGCGCAGACCTGCTCACCGCGAACGGCGCCATCTTCGCGCCGCAGGGCCGGGCAATCAACGAGAACGCGGCCGACGACATCCGGGTTCTCGTGGTCGGCAACCCCGCGAACACCAACGCCCTCATCGCGAGCGCGCATGCCCCGGATGTACCGTCCGCCCGCTTCACGGCGATGACCCGCCTCGACCACAACAGGGCGGTGGCCCAGCTCTCCGGCGCGACGGGAGCGCCCGTCTCGGCGATCTCGCGCGTGACCATCTGGGGAAACCACTCGTCGACCCAGTACCCCGACCTGTCGCACGCGCGCATCGAGGGCGAAGATTTCGACGTCGACCGCACGTGGGTCGAGCAGGACTTCATCCCCACCGTCGCGGGCCGCGGCGCCGCGATCATCGCCGCCCGTGGGGTGTCGTCCGCGGCATCCGCGGCCAACGCCGCCGTCGCCCACATGCACGACTGGGTGCTCGGCACCCCGGTCGACGACTGGACCTCGGCCGCCATCGTGTCCGACGGCTCGTACGGGGTCGCGGCCGGGCTGGTCAGCTCGTTCCCGGTCACGTCGCGGGGTGGCGACTGGCAGATCGTCGACGGCCTCGAGATCGACGAGTTCTCGCGCGCCCGCATCGACGCGTCGGCGGCCGAGCTGGCCGACGAGCGCGCCGCCGTAGAGGCGCTCGGCCTGCTCTAGCCGCCCGCCCGCGGCCCGGCCGCGCCGCGATAGTGCACTTACGCACCGTGCGGCCTTGGG
>NZ_JBKKAD010000216.1:0-16220 GCF_046714715.1 Conyzicola sp.
CCCCCCGGGGGCGAGCCCCGCCGCGCGCGGGGCGGGGGGCGCCCGCCCCACCGCCGGCCCCGCGCGCCGGGCGAGCGCCGGGTCGGTGCGCCGCGGGTGGCAGCCGGCCAGAGATGCCGTGGTCGACGCGATCGAGGCCGCGGTGATGCAGCGGGCGCGCGCCTAAGACGCCCGCGCCGGTGCGGGCGGGAGGGCGCCGGCCCCAGTGCCGGCTTCGGCGCCGGCCTCGGCGCGGCTCTCGGCGCGCGCGAGCCGCCAGTACGCGCCGCTCAGCCCGAGGAACAGGAAGACGGTGCCCGCCGCCTGGGGGAACGATAGTCCGTCGAACAGCGCGAGCAACACGGTGCCCGCGAGCACGGAGCCGCCGAGCGCGAAACCCAGGCCGCGAACGAGCGGGTCATGCCGCGCGGACAGGCCCCGGGCCGCCGTGATGGAACAGACGACGGCGGTGACGCAGACCGCGAGGAAGGCGAGCACACCGACGAGGCCGATCTCGACGGCCAACAGCAGCAGCTGGTTGTCGAGGATCTGGTACTGCGGCTGGAACGTTCCGAAGCCGCGCCCGAAGAACGGCGCCCGTTCGAAGAAGTCGACGGCGAATCCCAGGCTCGAGGCGCGCGAGCTCGAACTGGAGTCGGTGCCCGTCGCGATGAAGAGGTAGCGGAAGTTGTTGATGACCCGCGGTGCGATGACGTAGGTGACGCCGACGAAGGCGACCGCGCCCGCGGCGAGGGTCAGGCGCTGGCCCCTGGTCCAGGTCGGCGCGAGCACGGCGACGCCGACGAGCAGCCCGATGATCGACGATCGCGAGCCGGACAGCACGAGCCCGAGCACGATGAGCCCCACGGGCAGCCAGCGCACGACGAACCAGCGATTCTTCTCGCGCATGGCGAGCGTGAGAGCGACCGGCAGGATCATCGAGAGAACCAGGCCGTACTCGAGGGGATGCGTGGCCGTGCCGGCCGAACGCACCAGGCCGCCGCGGATGTCGACGCTCAGGTAGCCGTCGCCCGTGGTGAGACCGGGAATGACGAGAAGGTCGACGAAGGACTGCCCGGTGAAGAACTGGACGGTGCCGAGCGCGGCGAGCAGCGTTCCCCCGAACACGATGCGCCGGGCGAGGGTGAGGAGCCGCGCGAAGCTCGTGATCCCGTCGGCCGCGATGAACAGGATGCCCGCCCACCCCGCGAGTCGGATGAGGCCGGTGTCTGCCGGATTGATCTCGTCGCCGGGGATCGCGCGGGTCATCGCGGCGATGTAGCTCGCGAGGGCCGCGCCGATGAAGACCAGTTCGGCCGCGCGCACCGGATTGGGGCGGCGGAACAGCTCGGGATTCGCCCGCAGCAGCAGGAAGTAGCACCACAGCACCAGCGCGACGAGGCCCCACAGCAGCGCCACCGTTCCGGCCGAACCGAGCGAGGGAATCGACCGGTTCGACGGAATCGCCCACAACAGCACGAGGTACACGGTCAGGAAGGTGACCGCGTCGGGCGCGCGGAAGGCCGGCGACGCGATCGAACCCACCGCGGTCTGCGTTCTGACGCCGGTCATCGTCGCGTCAGCGGTACGGCTTGCGCTGCTTCGACGCGGACCCGACGGCGCCCGTGAGGCGCGTTCGCGAGCCGCGAGCGCTCGACGGTCGCGCCTTGTTCGCCTTCGGCTCGGAGCCGGCGTCGGATGAGCCCGCGTCGGAGGAGCCCGGTGCCGGGTCGGCGGCGGGCGTGCCCTGATCGGCGTCGTCCTGATCGGCGCTGCGCTGCTCAGGGTCGTTCTGCTCGGCGTCGTGCTGCTCGGCCTTCGCCGCCCTGCGCGCGCGACGGGCGAGCAGCAGCGAGTCCACGACCGCCGCGAGAAGCAGCGTGAGCACCACCCCCACCCCGGCGACTCCCAGAACGGCCTGGAGACGGTTCTTCTGGTCGATCTCGGGCTTCTTGTCGACCGCGAGGGTGTCGAGCGTGATGAGCGAATCGGGGGAGACCGCCAAATTCGTCTGCATGTCCTGCAGGGCCGGGGTCGTGGCATCCAGAACATCGCGCACCACGTCGAGGGTGGCCGCCTTCGTCGGTCCCTGGCCGAAGATGACGATGATCGGTCCGCTCGACGACGTGTCGGAATAGATCTCGAACTCGGAGTCGGGGTTCGCCCGCTCGATCGGGTCGCTCACCTCGTCGGCGGCGACCTTCCTGACGAGCACGTCGACGGCCTGGCTGAGCCCCCCGAGGTAGAGGAACGGGTTGCCGACGTCGCCGACCAGCGTCTTGGGCGGCAGCAGCACGACGCTGGCGCTCGCCGTGTACGACACCGGCACGAGCTGGTACACATTCACCGCGGCTACTGCGGTGAGCGCGAGACCGATCACCAGCACCCACCACCGTCGGGCAAGACTGCCCACGAAGTCGCGGAGGTTCATATAGTGCCTTCCATGCCCAGTGGTCTTCAGGATCTTACTGACAACGCCGACGGGGACACGCCCCCCGTTCGGGGTTCACCGCGCGCCTGCTAATGGGGGGAGAATTCGAGTCGTGAGAGCCAACCAGGTCATGAGCGCCCTGCTTCGGCGATGGTACGTTCTGGTCGGTGTGGCCGCGTTGACGGCCGTCGGCGTGATGTTCGTTATGCGCGTCGACGGCGTGTACTGGGCGCGGGTCAACGTGGTGTTCCTGGCCCCTCCCGAGAAGACGAACCCCAATTCGCTCGCGCTGCCGCCGGCGACCACCGTGAACTTCGCGGCCGTCGTCGAGCGGGAGTTCACCGGAGCGGCCGTGGAGAACAGGTTCGGCTCCCCGGCGGCGACGCTCTACGGCTCGGGAGTGCGCGAGGGCTACAGCGTGATCCTCGTCAACCGCGGTGGACAGTGGGGGCGGGCGTTCAGCGACCCGGTGCTCGCCGTCGAGGTGGTCGACTCGAGCGAAGAGCGGGTGGAGGCGGTGCTCGACGACGTGCTCGCGCGCATCGAGACGCTCGCCGTCGAGCAGCAGGACTCCCTGAGCGTCACGGCCGATGCGCGCATCGAGACCCTGCGCTCGCCGCAGACCGCGATCGTCAGCTACACGGGCGGAAACCGGGCGCGTGCCGCGGCGGGAGTGGCAGCGCTCGGTGGCCTGGTCGCGGTCTCTGCCACGATCATCCTCGACCGCGTCGTGCAGCGGCGCAGAGAACGACAGCACAGCTAGGACGATGCGGTGCGCCGGCGAAGGCCGAGAACCTTCTTGGCCCGCGAGAAGCCGTCTTTGCCGAGCACGCCCTTCACGACGGTCTTGAGCGACGACCGCGCGACATCGCGCACGCGGCGCAGCGGGGCGTTGATGAAACGGTCGCGCCGTAGGGCAGCGGGAGCGACGGGCGGCACATCGTCGAGCAGCCCGGGAAACAGCGCCTCGAACCCCGCCGGCGACGTGAGCGTGCCGTGCACGCGGTTGCTGACGTTGGTGCCGTGCACCACCTGCAGCCACCCGGGCGATCCCGCGAGCTCCGTGACCGACATCTGCTTGTGCAGCAGGTTGTGCCAGTCGGCCCAGCAGCTCACCGGGTCGACCCAGCTCTCGCGCACCGAGCAGAACGCATTGCTGCGGTCGACCCGCGAGTAGAGCGAATCGCCGCTGCGGATCAGCCCGCGCGTGAGGTACAGCGCGCTTCTGGCTTCACGCGGCCGCGCCGCCTGCAGCCGCTGCACGAAGTCGGTCGCGATGCCGTCGTCGTTGTCGAGATTGGTGGTGATGAGTTCGGATGCCGCGGCGCCCGTCACCCGTCGGATGTCGGCGATGAGCGTCTCCCGGTCGACCTCCTCCCGGAAGATCGGCGTGAAGGTGCCCGCCGCGCGGTGCCGTTCCACCCGGTCGAGCAGCCACTGCGGGCTCTGTGGATCGAAGTAGATGATCCACGAGAAGTTACCCGTGGTCTGGGCGAGCACCGACGGCACGCAGTAGCGTTCGAACAGGTCGACCCGTGTGCGCAGCCAGCCTTCGCGGGCCCGGATCAGGCTCTCCACACCCTGGCTCGGCAGGTTGAACCTGGTTAGGATGGCGTGGTCGACGGGGGCCACTTCTAGAGCGCGATCCGGTAGATGTGATAGCTGTACTCGGCCGCGAACTCGTCGCTGAACGTTCCGTCGGCCTGCACCGGGATGGAACGGTTCTCGCCGACGACCTCCACCGTCGTGCCGTCGACCCCGGCGGGCAGATCGAACGTGCGCGCGCCCGGCGAGCTCTGACCGTCGACCATCGCGAACACGTAGGCGGAGCCGTCGTGGGTCTTGAGCATGGTGTCGAGTCCGGTGCCGAAACTGTAGTCGTACGACTGCGAGTTGATTACCGGGGCCAGCTCGGCGATCTGGCCGTTGACGTGGGCCGCTGCCTTCACCTGCGCGGCGCCGCAGAAGCCGTCGTCGCCCTGCGACTGCCGCACGATGCTGCCGCCGCCGCATTCGCCCGACAGGCTCTGGTTGAAGTAGACGATGCCGCGGGCCTCATTGATCACCGAGTTCATCACCGCGCCCTCGAGCTGCCCGGGGGCGATGTAGACGGCGGGCGCGTCGGCGCCCGGGCCGCCGTTGAGGTTCTCGACGAACTGCCAGATGGGCTGCAGTTTGCCGTCGGCGAGGTCGCGCTCGCGCATCATCTCGACGGTCTTGCCGTACGACGAGGCGGTGCGGCAGTTCGATTCGTACACCGGCTGCAGGTAGGTCTCGCCGCGGTACGGCTTCCAGTCGCAGTAGGGGATCGTGTACCAGTACATGTCGAGCGAGGCGACGTCGGTGTAGTCGTTGACGTAACGCTGCGCGCTCGACTGGTCGCCGTCCTGGCTCACCACGATCTGCGTGTAGTTGGCGTAGTCGAATCTGCCGCTGCCGGCGTTGGCGTTCTTCGCCGCCTCGAGCAGGGCGTGGCCCTCGTCGTCGCTGTAGCGACCGTCGATCTCGTCGCCGAGGAAATTGCCGACCCAGTTGCGGCTGGAGTCGCTGAACGTGTCGTTCAGCTTGTCGCCGATCCAGTAGACGTCGTTGTCCTCGAACAGCTGGTAGTCGGTGCCTTCCCACATGCCGACGTAGGTGTTGATGCCCACCGATTTGTCGTAGAGCACCTCGTCGTCGCTGGAAATGCCGTTGAACCAGATCACGATCGGGAAGAAGCCCGGGTCGTCCCAGCCGGCTCCGTCGGCCGCCCGGAAGTTCTTCCAGTAGCTCGAGCCGCCCTCCCAGGGGATGCGGGGGAGGTCGAGGGTGGTCGGATCGGTGCCTGGATCGGGCGTCGGCGTCGGTGTCGGTGTGGGCGTCGGGGTCGGGGTCGGTTCCAGAGTGGGGCTGGGAGTGGGGTCGGGAGTCGCGGTCGGGTCGATCGTCGGCTCCGGCGTGGGCGTCTGCGTCGACGGGGCGCCGGGAACGAAGAGCACGTCGACGTAGTAGCTCGATCCGCGGTAGGTGTCGCTCGGGAAGCCGCCCGAGCCGTAGTCGTACACGCCACCGTCGGCGGGCACCGTGAGGGGTCCCGACGTGACCGAATCATCGAAGGCGTTCTCGTCTGCGGAGTACTTGCCGTTCGGCGAGAGGTACGAAGCGACGTAGGTGCGTCCCGCCGTGATCGCCACCGGTTCGTCGAATGTCGTCGTCTGCCAGCCCGAGCGGGTCTCCTCGGTGAACTCCGCCGTAGCGAGCGGCCTGCCGCGGCCGCTCCAGAGCGTGCCCACGTGGGTGCCGCTGTTCTTCGGGCCCTTATAGAAGCGGATGCCCGTGACCGTGCCATCCACCGCACTGGAAAATTTCATTCCGAGTTCGACCGAATTGCCGTCGGGATCGGTGACCACCACCGGAACCTCGGTCGACTCGTGAACACCCACGGAGCGGGCGGTCGCGGGTTCTCCGAACCTGACGACGGTCACCAGCGAGAGCAGTACCGCCACGACCACGAGGGTCACGAGGGGCCTGCGCCGGCGAGCTGCGTGTCGAGCGGTGGTGCGTAGCGTCATTGTCTGCATCATCGTGTCCAAACGTGTCGGGTCCCCCGCTGGCGCACTGCTGCGGCCCAAGCTAGCAGTCTCATTTGGGGCCGTCCAGACCAGCGGCGCCGGATCTGGCAGGGGTTGCGCGGGCCCGCGGCGGCCGGTATTGGCCGTGGTGGGGAGCGCGATTCGCAACCGAAGGCACGTCACGGCTGGAATCGTCGCGTTCCCAGGCAGTGCCGGCTGAAGCGCGCCTCGCCGCCCGGCGACCCGCGAGGGTGAGGGCGCCGAACGCGACGGCGTCGCCGAGGGAGAAGGGGCCGCGCACGCTCGCCCACAGTTCCTTCAGCGTCGAGGACGTGGTGGAACCCGTGCCCGCCGCCGTGTTGCCCCGGCGCTGCCGCGTCAGCACGGCGAGCAGGCCCGTGCGGTTCTTCGGCGTGTGCACCCGGATCGGCTCCGTCGCGACCACCGCTTTCTCGTGGGACGCGAAGGCCGCGTTCACGATGAGGTCGTCGGCCGTCTTGTCGGCGAACCTGCCGATGCGTGCGTGCCCCTTCTCGTTGAGGGCGTAGGCCCCGGCACCCCACAGCGACCGGTGTGCCGACGGCAGCCGGTCGCGCGCGCGGTAGT
Source organism: Conyzicola sp. (assembly GCF_046714715.1). Taxonomy (GTDB): domain Bacteria; phylum Actinomycetota; class Actinomycetes; order Actinomycetales; family Microbacteriaceae; genus Conyzicola. Next base: position 6,568 of record NZ_JBKKAD010000216.1, read on the forward strand.
ACGCCCGCACGAGTGGTGACGCGCCCGCCGTGACATAGCGGAAGGCCGGGCGGGCCGCCAGCACCACGTCGCTGTCGAGGGCGGCGAACACCGCGGCGATCGCACCCGGATGGATCTCGACGTCGGCGTCGAGGTAGAGGCGCGGCCACGACCCGGCAGCCAGGTCGCCGAGATTGAGCGCCGTCGTCTTCGACGGGATCGGGGTCTCGACGACGCGCACCCCCTCGAAGCCCCGGGCGATCTCGGCGGTGGCGTCGGAACACCCGTTGCAGACGACGATCACCTCGACGCGTCCTTCGGCCGCCAGCGGTGCGAGGACGCGCAACGTGCGGGGGATGACCGCGGCCTCGTTGTGGGCCGGCACGATGACGGCCCCGGTGGAGCGCCCCGCCGCGGCGACCGGCCACCGGGTTGCGCGTGGGAGCCGTGGCCACGATCGTTGGTCGGCGACCGCCCGCAACACGTCGCGGTGCGTGGGGTCGTAGGCGCGCAGCAGCTCGTGCAGGATCACGGTGGCGTGGAAGGCGGCGGCATACCGGGGCGACCGGTGTTTGCGCACGTATCGCACGCGGTTCACCGCCATCAGCGCCGCGAGCTGTGACGACGACCCCGAACCGGCCCCGTCGTGCACCACCAGGGCGCGGGGTTCGTACCAGACGGCGAATCCGGCGTCGCGCATCCGACGCAGGTAGTCGGTCTCCTCGGAGTAGAGGAAAAACCGGGCGTCCCACGCTCCGACGGCCGTGGTCGCCTCGCGCCGCACCATCACCGCGGCGCCAGTCGCCCAGTCGACGGGGTGAGCGGAGAGGTAGGAGCCGGCCGCGCCGTCGATCTCGCTCGACCAGGCCGGCCGGTCGCCGGCCCTGCTTCCGAGGAGGGCGTCGCCGACCGAGCGCACGATCGTCGGCTCGCGGCGTAGCGAGGGGTAGGTGGTGCCGTCGGGCGACTCGATGCGTGGCACGACCGCGCCGACGCCGGGCTCGCCGAGCCGGTCGAGCATCGCGGCGAGCGCGCCCCGCGCCACCGTGAGATCGGGGTTGAGCACGAGCACGGCCCGGGCGTCGCCCGCCCGACGCAGGGCGAGATTGATGCCGGCGGCATAGCCGCGGTTTCCGCCCGTCGGGACCGTCACGACGTCGGGCTCGGCCGCGAGCAGGGCGTCGGTGCCGTCGGTCGATCCGTTGTCGGCGACGATGACGCGCACCCGCAGTGCGCCCACGTCGGAGCGCAGGCTGGCGAGCAGCCCCGGCAGGTGATCGGCGTTGTTGAAGGTCACGACCGCCACCGCGATATCGATGGCGTCGCCGTGGGGTCGGAAGGCGCCGGCGGACGACATCATCGGCGCACCACCGATGGCGAGAAGGCGTGCTCGATAAACACGCGAGGCGACCCGGAACCGTCGGCCGCCGTCGCCCACACGTCGCTGTCGCCCGGCGCGTCCTCGCGGGGCAGGGCGTAGAGCAGGGTGTCGTCGTCGAGCCATTCGATCTGGTCGTCGACGGAATTGCGGTCTGGCATGGTCGTCACCTTTCCCGTTGAGAGCTGCATGACGGCCGCCGCCCACGACGCGGAGTCGCCGGGCCGTTTCTGCTTGAACGCGATGCGCGTGCCGTCGGGCGACAGCGATGGGCATTCGACCGCGGGTGCCACCGATGTCAGGGTGCGCGCGGCGAGGTCGCCCCGCACCAGCCAGGTCGACCCCCCGCTCGTGGCGGTCGCGTAGAACACCGTGTCGTCGGCGAAGGTGACGCCCCAGAAGTTGCGGTCGGCCGCGGTGACCGCGGCTCCGTCGACGATCAGCGCGAACTCTTCGAGGTTGCCGTGGTCGGTGCCGTCGGCCGCCACGATGCGGGTCGCCGTGGAGAACGCCACGCTCCCGTACGACTCGCCGGTGACGAACGACGTGAACGCGACCAGCTCGCCACTCGGCGAGATCCGGGTGCGGCTGGGGATGCCGGGCAGCGGCCAGGACTGCCGGGCGTCGCCCCGCGCTTCGAGCAGGTTGGCCGAGAACGTGGTCACGATTCCGCGGTCGATCCGCAGGCACATTGAGAGGTCGGTGGTCGCGTAGACGCGGTCGCACGCGACGGAGGTCACCTCGCGGTCGCCCTCCGGCTCGACGGCGTCGACGCTCGCTACCAGTCCGTAGGCGGCATCGGGGCGGGTGTCGATGAACGCGACCCGGTCGCCGTCGAACGAGCTGGCGAGGGTGGCTGTCGAGCGCAGCGCGGCGGCGGAGCGGGCCTGGTACCCCGAGATCGCCACCACGCAGTACGCCGCGGCACCCCCGAGCAGCAACGTGGTGATCGCGAGGGCGAGTGCCGTGCGCACGCGACCGGTCACGGCGCGTTCCCTGTCGGGGTCGCGTTCGCGAGCAGGGGCCGGATGGCGACGAGCAACACGGGAATCGCGATCGCGAGCGCCGCCGCGACCGTGACGACCGCGAGTTCGCGGCCGAGCGCGAACCAGAGCACGCCGAAGCCCGTCGCGCCGACGAGCCGACCGACCGCGACTGCCGTCTGCGCCATCGCTATGCCGCTCGCGGTGCCTTCGGGGGGCGCGAACTGGCCGGCGAGCGCGGCGAGCACTCCGTCGGTCGCCGCGTAGAACGCGCCGAGCAGCACGAGGCACCCGACGGTGACGGCGATCCCGCCGAAGGGCAGGGCCGCGCACGCGTAGGCAGCGAGCAGTGCGCAGTGCCCCAGCACGAACACGCGGGCGCGGCCGAACCGGTCGGCCACCCGCCCGAGCGGGATCGCGAACGCGAAGAACGCCACGTTCGTGCCGACGTACAGCAGCGGAAACCACTGCGCCGCGAACGAGCTTCGCGACTGCAGCACGAGGTAGATGAATCCGTCGCCCACGGTGAGCACCGCGAGCACACCTGCCACGAGCACGATCCTGCGCAGTCGCGGGTCGGCGAGGCTGCGCCACCGGAATGGCACGCGCGGTTCGCCCTCCGCCAGCCGCTGTGCGCGCGGTCGCAGGCCGGGAACGAGCAGGCCGAGAAGCACGACTCCGGCGAACGCGAACGAGAGGGAGACGATGAACACCACGTTGTAGCCGGTGGGGATGAACGAGAGGATGAGGAACGCGAGCAGCGGTCCGGCCGCCGCGCCGACGGTGTCGAGCATGCGGTGCACGCCGAAGGAGCGCGCGAGGTTGTCGGGGTGCGAGGCGGCCGTGATGAGGGCGTCGCGCGGCGCGGTGCGCACACCCTTTCCCAGCCGGTCGACGGTGATGACGGCGGCGACCGCGGCGAAGCCCGTCGCGAACAGCAGCCAGATCTTCGCCAAAGCCGAGACGCCGTAGCCGAAGAAGGCGATCCACTTCGGATGGTCGGCACGGTCGGACGCCCAGCCCCCTCCGATCCGCACGATGGCGCTGACGCCCTGATAGAGGCCGTCGATGAATCCGTACGCGATCGTCGAGAGGCCGAGAGCGCCGGTGATGTAGAGAGGGAGGATCGACGCGACCGCCTCCGACGAGACATCCGTCACCATGCTCACGACCCCCAGGGTCACGACGACCGACGACACGCGCTTGGTGCGCGAGCCTGGCGCCGGGCGCGAGCCACGGTCAGGGAGGGAGATGTACATCGTGACCTTCGACTAGGAGCCGGCGCCGAGCACGCCGAAGAGCGAGTATCGCGAACCGTCGGGGGAGGGAGTGACGGTGAGGGTGACGCTCTCGCCGCCGCGGGCGAATGAGACAGCGCTCGACCCGCTGGCCGCGGGAAGCGGGCTGCCGGGAAAGCCGAGGGCGGCGAACAGGTTCTCGTAGTAGGTCGTGACATCGGCGGCGGACGCCGGGGTGGAGGCCACGACCGACGCCTGCACCCGCGTGCCGTCCGAGTCCAGAGACGACGTCGAAATCGTGGATTCGGGCACGAGGGGGATGTTCTCGGGGAAGCCGGCCACGAGCTCACCGACCTCGCTCTCCGTCTGCGACGCCGGTGGCTTCACCAGCGGAGGCGGAGGCGGGGCGGGCTCGCCCGGCGGGAGCGCCCGCGTTGCCGGCCCCGGTGGTGTCTCGCCCCGCTCCGACAGCGACGGCGACGGCGAAGCGCTCGAGCCGGAGGCCGCGGGATCGTTGCTCGGTGACGCCGACGGTTGTGCGGCGGGCCCCGCGGGCAGCAGCGACACGGTCACGGCGATGACGGCCAGCGCGACCGCGAGAACGATACCGCCCACGATGTACGGACGGTATCGGCGGGGCTCGGCCGGCGTCGTCATGCGGTGGTCAGCACTCCCGACGTCTCGACGTACCGTTCGCCCGTCGCCACGCACTCGAACGAGCCGTCGCCGAGGTCGGCGAGCCGTCGGCCGTCGCGGCCGACCCAGCCGATACGTCGAGCGGGCACCCCGGCCATCAGCGCGTAGTCGAGAACGTTCTTGGTCACCACCGAACCGGCCGCCACGAGCGCGTACCGCCCGATCGTGATCGGGGCGACACACACCGTGCGCGCGCCGATCGAGGCGCCCGTTCGCACGGTGACCCCCACGGCCTGCCAGTCGTCGTTCGTCTGTCGGCTGCCGTCGAGGTTGAGGGCCCGCGGGTAGCTGTCGTTGGTGAAGACCACCGCCGGGCCCACGAACACGCCATCCTCGAGCAGGGCGGGCTCGTAGATGAGGGCGTAGTTCTGCAGCTTGCAGTTGCGTCCGATGATCACGCCGGGGCCCACATACGCGCCCCGGCCCACGATGCAGCCCGAACTCACCTGGGCGTATTCGCGGATCTGAGCCAGATGCCAGACCATGCTGCCCGGCCCCACCTTGGCGCGCGGGTCGACATCGGCGGTGAGCGCGATGCGGGCAGGCAACTCGTCCTCGCGAGTTACGGGGTGCTCCTCGACGCCGGTCATCAGTAGGCGCCGACCGGTGCGGCGACGACCTTGACCGTGCGCCAGAGGATGATCAGGTCACCCATCAGCGACCAGTTCTCCACGTAGTAGAGGTCGAGACGCACGCTGTCCTCCCAGCTGAGGTTCGACCGCCCGTTGACCTGCCACATGCCGGTGAGGCCCGGCTTGATGTAGAGCCGACGGTGGACGTGGTCTTCGTAGGTGCTCACCTCGCTCGCCAGCGGAGGCCGCGGCCCGACGAGGCTCATGTCGCCCATCAGCACGTTCCACAACTGGGGGAGCTCGTCGAGGGAGTACTTGCGCAGGGTGCGCCCGAGCCGGGTGACCCTCGGGTCGTTCTTCATCTTGAACAGCACCCCGTTGCCCTCGCTCTTGGCCACGAGGTCGCCGAGCTGGGTCGGCGCCGACGCGTTCATCGACCGGAACTTCAGGATGCGGAACAGCTGCCCGCCGCGACCCACGCGTTCCTGCGCGAAGAACGACGGGCCGTCGCTGTCGAGCCGGATCAGCAGGGCGATGACCGCGAAGACGGGGCTGAGGAAAACCAGGGCCGTGCCGGCGATCACGATGTCCATGGCCCGTTTCGCGACGTGCTTCGCGCCGTCGAACTGAGGGATCTCGACGTGCAGCAGCGGGAGGCCCTCGACCGGACGGAAATGGATGCGCGGGCCCGCCACGTTCGCGAGGCTCGTCGCCAGGATGAGGTCGGCCGTCGCCCCCTCGAGCTGCCAGGCGAGATCGTGGATGTAGTCGCTGCCGCCGCTCGGGTGACCGGCGACGACGACCCCGTCGACGGCCATGGCGCGGGCAAACTCCGCGGCGCGCGACATTCCCGCGAGCACGACGAACTCCTCGAGGACGCCGCCCGCCGGCGCGGGGTCCTCCTCTTCGATTACGGCGCCGACGACCGAGTAGGCCGCCCCGGAACTGGCACGGATCTGCGCGACGACGCACGCGACATCCGAACTCTTGCCGATCACGATGACGCGGGAGAGCGCGTGGCCGGCGCGCTGTTGGGCGAAGAGCCACTGCCTCCAGAGCCAGCGGCTGAGCAGCAGGCCGAAGAAGCCTGCCGGGAAGGCGAGGACGAAGAACCAGCGCGCGGTGTCGGCCTGGAAGACCAGGAAGACGATCGCGAGCAGGCCGAAGGTGGTGGTGCTGGCGTGGGCGACGCGCTTGTACTCCCCGGCGCCGACCCCGATGATGCGCAGGTCGCGGGTGCGGAAGGCGCCGAGCCCCGCGGACCAGGCGAGGGCGACGATGAGCGCCATAAACGCGAACCGCGACCCGGCCGGGGTCGCGATCGAACCGAGCGCCTCCGAACCGAATCGGGAGAAGTAGGCGGCGACCACCGCGACCGCGATGACGGCGGCATCGGTGATGCGCAGCCGGGCCCGGTAGCCGCCGGCCCAGCGGGCCCCGCTGGAGGCGGTCGACGCGTGCTGTGTCTCTGGGTGGACCTGTGTATTCGGGTGGGTCTGAGCCTGCTCACTCCCGCCGCGCCTCCGAGGGGGCGCCGCGGGATGTGAACCGTGGGGCGGGTGCTGAAGCGCTATACGCCGCGAACGGCTTCGGGAAAGCGCGAATTCGACCATGCTGAGCCTGCAATTCCGGGAAAATGGTACAGCTGAGAGCACCGTGGGTGGCGGCGCTCTTGGTGCAAGCCCGCAGCGGCCTCGACTGGGTATGGGTCGAGTTCGGGTGCCGACGCGGGGATCTTCGGGTTGGGTAATCGGGTGTGGCGTGCCCCCTTGGGGGGTAACGCCACGACGCTATTCCCCCCGCCTCTGGCCCCCATATCCCCCCTTCGGGGGGCATCCACGGGGGGTCCGGGTGTGCTTGAGTATCGGGTTAGGAAACGCGATTATTCGTCGCGGACCCGATTGCAAGGTTCGCCATCCGATTGCCGAATTAGATAACGTTGCGGCATGACGTTCAACGACAACGCCAAGATCGATACGGGCAGAACCCGCCGCCGCGGCCGCACGGGCGGCATCGTCGCGGGCGGCGGTGCGCTCGGCGTGGTCGCGCTGTTCCTCCTCTCCCAACTGCTCGGTGTGGACCTCACGGGCCTGGCCGGCGGGGGTGGCGCGCAGAACGGCAGCGACGAGGCGATCGCCGACTGCCAGACGGGCGCCGACGCCAATGCCGACCGCGACTGCCGACTCGCGAGCGCGGGCGATTCGATCGACACCTACTGGGCGAGCCAGCTGCCCGACTACCGCCCGACGAACGTCGTTCTCTTCACCGATCAGACGAACACCGGATGCGGCGGCGCCACGAGTGCCGTCGGGCCGTTCTATTGCCCCGCCGACGAGGTCATCTACATCGACACGTCGTTCTTCGACGACCTGCGCACGCGCTTCGGTGCCTCGGGCGGACCGCTCGCCGAGATGTACGTGCTCGCCCACGAGTGGGGTCACCACATCCAGAACATCAGCGGCACCATGGCTGGCCTCGACCGCCAGACCACCGGCCCGCAGTCAGACGGCGTGCGCCTCGAGGTGCAGGCCGACTGCTTCGCGGGGGCGTGGGCGGGCGAGGCGTCGACCGTTCCCGACGACAGCGGAACACCGCTGCTGAAGGAGATCACGAGCGAGCAGCTCGCGCAGGCCCTGAGCGCGGCCGCCGCGGTGGGCGACGACCGCATCCAGGGTTCGGCGAGCGGCGAGGTGAATCCCGAGACCTGGACGCACGGCTCGAGCGAGCAGCGACAGGAGTGGTTCACCAAGGGTTTCGAGGGCGGCCCTTCCGCGTGCGACTCGTTCGGGGCGACCCTCTAGCGCGTTCCCGGAGGCCGGTTGCTAGAGGCTGATCTCCAGCGCGTGCTGCGCTTCCTCCACCGTGCCGAAGGTGCCGAGGGGCTTGGCGAGCCTCGTCGTCGAGGCGAATCCGCTGCCCCATCGGGCTTCGACCATTCCGACGAACTCACCGTCGCGCCGGGCTACCCACAGGCCGGCCTGTTCCGCCACCCACACGATCGTGGGGGCCGTCACCGTCGGGTTCTTGCGATTCATGACCGTGCTCATAGCAATGTCCCTCCATTGGGCTCGTGCGTGTCACGACCCTAGCCCGCGGCGACGGCTGGAGAGAAGGCCCTGTCGCCGGGCGCGCCGATGTGCGTTACCGGTCGGCGCGGCCGGGCGGAATCAGGCGGCGTGGCGGGAGGTGAGCTCGGCGCGCAGCGGGAAGTCCTGGCCGTCGAGGATGATCTGCGCGCTCACGCCGCTCGAGGCATTGACCACGATCGGAGCGAGCAGATTCATGGTCGTCCCGTCGGTGCCGGGGTTCGCGACGACCAGCACCAGGGCGTCTTCCGCGGCGTGAAGGTCGAGCGCGACGCAGTCTTCGTCGGAGATGACCGGTGCGTAGTCGGGCAGGTACACCGAGGCATCCAGGACGAAGAGGCGGATGGCCGAGTCGGTGAGCGACTGGAGTGCGAAGAGGCCGTCGGCCCCGTCGATCGCGCTGAGGAGGAAGTCGACGTGGGGCGCGAGTCCGTGCGGGGGAGTCGGGAAGGTCAGGGCTGCGGTCATGAGAGGAAATCCATCAGTGAGGGCTGGAGGGCGCGGGCGGTCACGGAGAGGGCGGCTTGGTAGCTCACCTCTTGGGCTTTGAGATCGAGGATGGCCTTGCCGAGATCGACGTCTTCGATCTCGGAACGCTGCGCCTCGAGGGACACTGATTCGCTCATGTTTGCCCCCTGGGATTTGAGTACCTGTGCCTGACGGGCGCCGACGACGCCGCGCTGCCCGGACATGGTGGCCACCCGGTCGTCGATCTCGGTGAGCCGGGTGCTCACGCTCACGCCGGAACGGAGGTCTGCGACGATGTCGTCGACGAGCTTGAACACCGAGTCGTCGCCCACGCCGAAGGTCGCGGCGCCGTCGGCGTCGACGCGGATCGATGTGGTCGCGTCGATGCGGCGTTCGACGATGCTGCCGGTTCCGGTGAACGTGAGGTCGGGGTTGAAGGCGACTCCGGCGTCGGAGTTGCCGGCGAAGACCGTGCGCCCCATGTACTTGGTGTTCGCTGTCGTCATCAGGTCGGCGCGGAGACTCTCGAGCTCCACCGCGATCGCCTCTTTCTGCGTGGCCGACAGCGCGCCGTCGTTGGCGCCCTGGACCGTAAGGTCACGCACGCGCTTCATGATGTCGCCGGTCTTGCCGAGGGCCGTGTCGACCGTGGTCAGCCACGAGTTGCCGTCGTTGATGTTGCGGGCGAACTGGGCGACGGCGTTCTGCTCGGAACGTACGCGGATGGAGTCGGCGGTGCCGGAGGGGTCATCGGACGGCACTCCGATGCGCTTGAGGCTCGATGCCGTTTCCTGCAGTTTCGACAGGTTGCTGAGGCTGAGTTGCAGGTTGCGCTGCGCCGCGACGGCGAGGCCCTGGTTGGTGACGCGATTGATCACGAGCTATCTCCCGACGATTCCGGTGCGATTGATGAGGGTGTCGAGCATTTCGTCGACGGAAGTCATGACGCGCGCGGCCGCGTTGTACGCGGTCTGGAAGGCCACCATGTGGATGTTCTCCTCGTCGATGTCGACGGAGGCGTTGGAGAGCTGGTTGCCGACGGCGGCCTTCGTCGACAGGTCGGCGAGAGCCGATTGCTGGAGGCCGGTCCTGGCCGCGACGGCGATGCCGGTCACGATCGTCGACCAGCTCTTGTCGGGCGAGTCGACGGCCTTGCCGAGGTTCGCGATCGCGGCGGCGATCGAGCCGTCGCCGCCGCCGGCACCCGGCCTGGCGGTGGCGATGCCGCCGACCCCGGTCGGGATGACGGTGAG
>NZ_JBKKAD010000217.1:0-9218 GCF_046714715.1 Conyzicola sp.
GACGATGCCGCCGGCGTGCACCACCACGGGCTCGAACACGGTGCCCTCCGCCGTGCGTCGCGGGGCGACGAGCAGCACGTGCCGGTAGCGCGGTCGCCGCGGGTCGCGCAGGTCGACGATGCTCACCCGCGATCCCTGCTCGCCCCCGCGCCGCGGCTGCGCGTACCGGCTGGTGATGGCGATCGGCCGGCCCTCGAACTCGCCGACCGCGATGCCCTGCGGCCACCACCGCTGGTCGTACACGTCGATGAGCCGCCAACGGAAGCCCTCGACGGCTGCCGCACCCGGAACACGCACCCGCCGCGCGCGGTGCCCTCGGCGAGCGAGCAGGCCGCGGAGCCCGATGCGCTCGGCGGGTGCTGGGGCAGCGGCGTCGGCCAGGCCGGGCTCGGTGAACGAGCCGTGCAGCTCGAAGGCGGGCGTCATCAGACCGCGGTCTGCTCGATCTCCGGCTTTCGGGTCGTCTTAGGCTTTCGTGGCGTCTTTGGCTCTCGGGGCGTCCCAGGCTCGGCTGGACCGTTCCACGTCTTGATGATCGCCCAGGCGACCGCCGCGATAGGCACCGACAGCACCGCGCCGATGATTCCGCCCAGGATGGTTCCGGCGGTGAGCGCGAGCAGGATGACGAGCGGGTGCAGCTTGAGCGACTGGGCCATCACGACCGGCTGCAGGAAGTTACCCTCGAGCTGGTTCACCACGATCACGATGATCACCACGATGAGCGCCGCCACGGGGCCGTTGGCGACGAGCGCCACGAGCGCGGCGAGGATGCCCGCGACGGTGGCACCGATGAGCGGGATGAACGCCGAGAGGAACACGATCACGGCCAGCGGCAGCGCGAGGGGCACCCCGATGATCGCAACGCCGACGCCGATCGCGACGGCGTCGACCGCGGCTATGGTCGCCGTGCCGCGCACGTAACCGCCGAGGGTCTTCACCGCGACATGGCCGATGCGGTGCCCGCGCTCCAGGGCGTGGCCGCTGAACGGGCGCAGGAAGAACGCCCAGATGCGGTCGCCGTCTTTCAGGAAGAAGAAAAGGATGACCAGCGCGAGCAGCACGCCGGTGATGAGCTCGCCCGCGACCGAGACGCCGGCGAGCGCGCCCGAGCCGAACTGGCTGCTGGTGAGGAAGTCGACGACCGTGTCGCGCAGGGAGTCGAGCTGCTTCTGATCGACGGGGATCGGACCGTTCTCGACGAACTCCTGCAGTTGGTCGATGCCGTCTGAGGCGGATGACACGAGCTCGCCCCACTGGTCGCGCACAGCGAACACGATGAGCGTAATGAGCCCGCCGAACACCACGAGGCCGGCGATCAGGGTGATCCAGGTAGCGAGGATCGCCGAGACGCCGCGTCGGCGCAGGAAGGTGATCACGGGGCTGAGGGCCGCCGCCAGGATGACCGCGATGAGCAGCGGGATGACCACGAGCTTGAGCTGGATGAGCGCGAATACCGCCGCGATGGCCAGCAGCAGCACAACGATGATCTGCGCACTGCGGATACTGAGCACGCCCAGCCTGTCGGTCATCAGCTCGCGCGGGGAGGGGCGGGTGTGCATCTCGTCGGACATAGACCAACCCTAGGCGAGCGTTCGCTCAGTCGTCGCTCGCGACCAGCAATGCTATGGTCTTCGACTTCGGCGAGACGATCACGAACTCGTGGAACCCGAGCACGCCCATGTGCGCGCCCCAGCGGTGTCGGTCCGTGTCATCCACATTCAATCTGTACACCGCTGTCGCCGCGTCGAGAACGTGCGCCACGAAACTGTCGTACTTGACGGTGAACTCGTCGGGCAACGGGCCGAGCTGCACCGCCCACGCGCGAACGATGGCGCGGCACCTGCGCGCCGAGGACTTCTCGAACGAGGCGAGCGTGATGCGGTCGAGCATGTACGGGCCGTGCAGGCCGCGCGACGGCTCGGGAAGCGCGCCCGACGGGCTCGCGTAGTCGTCGTCGTACCAGGCGTTGGCGATTACGGCCGCCACGATGTCTTTGGCACTGCCCACACCGGAGTAGGCGAAGAACTTGACGTCGATCCAGCGGTAGTCGGCCGCGATCTCGCGAAATCTGATGATCTCGGAGTTGACGTGCGTGATCTCGACGGTGAGTGGTCTCGCATTCGGGTTAGCCACGACGGGTATCAGTTCTCCGAATGCTGTTCGGAGCCGGTGGGCTCGGGGATGATGCGGAGGCCGGCCGGGGTGTTGGCGAGCTGCACCAGTTCTTCGAGCCAGACCCGGTTGAGCGTCGGATCCTTCTTGCCGTAGAAATCGAACTGCAGCGGGATGGCGGGGTGCAGCCAGACCGAGCTGTGTCCGCTGCCCTGCGACGACTTGTACTCCCACGAGAAGGTGAAGCTCTCGCCGCGACGCAGCTTGGCGAGCATGACGACCTTCAGATGGGCGAGAATCCGGTCGTCGAACTCGACGCTGATGGACGGCGTTCCATAAATTAGTTTGCCCACTGTGGTCCTTAGGGGTGTGCTTGGAAGGGTGTGCCTAGTCGAACGCGCTGTCGATATCGGCGATCGCGCGGTCGAAATTCTTTGCCTGTTCTGCCGCGTCGGCGCGTGGCTCGATGGCTACCATCGTGTCGGGTTGGGGCAGCTCAGGAATCGGCAACTCGTTCTCGTCAGCATAAACCTCGTCTGAATCGGCGACATCAAACTGTATCGACGAACTCAACACGACGCTGTGCGTGGCAATCGTACCGTCCTGCTCCAGCACCGGGATCTCGACGACGATGCTGTTGTTCTCGGCGGACATAGTCGACACGAACCCCAGTAGCGCTTCGGCGGCCGCTGCGCTCGTGACGAGGGTGCCGCTGGCGAAAGAAATGCTTTTCATACTGCGACCCTAACCGGCGGCGCGGCGGTCGCCGTACACCGGGCGAGTCGACGCCGGAAGTGATATTTCCTAGGCGCTCTCGACCCGCACCTGGGCGATGGCGTGCTCTGCCGCGACCCACGCCAGCATCGCGCATTTGACCCGTGCGATGTACTTCGAGACACCGCCGAGCGCGGCCGCGTCGCCGAGCAGTTCTTCGTCGGGCTCGATGGCACCGCGCGAGCGCATCGCCGTACGGAACAGGTCGATGCGGCCCTGTAGGTCGGCGAGGGTGAGCGAGACGGCCATCTCGGTGAACAGCGACGCGGAGGCCTGCGATATGGCGCAGCCGTGTCCCTCCCAGGTGACGGAGGTCACGATGTCGGTGCCCGGCTCGACGTGCAGTTGCAGCGTGACCTCGTCGCCGCAGGTCGGGTTGACCTGGTGCGACGAGGCGGTCGCCTCAGGCTTAAGGCCGAAGCCTTGCGGATGGCGAGAGTGGTCGAGGATCAGCTCCTGGTAGAGCGCCTGCAGCTCTGAAGAACTCATGAACTCACTCCGAAGAAGGTGGTGGCGTCTGCGACGCCGGCGAGCATCTGGTCGATCTCGGCGTCGGTCGAGTACAGGTAGGCACTAGCCCGCGTCGACGATGTGACGCCGAGGCGGCGGTGCAGCGGTTGCGCACAGTGGTGACCCACCCGCACGGCGATGCCGCGGTCGTCGAGAAACTGTCCGACGTCGTGCGAGTGCACGCCGGCGACGTCGAAGCTGGCGAGTCCGACGCGGTGGGTGCCGGCCGGCTGGCCCAGCACACGCACACCGGCGATCGACGATAGCCCGGCGACGAGGCGCTCGCCCAGCCGCGACTCGTGGTCGGCGATGCGCTGCAGTCCCACGTTCTCGAGGTAGCGCACGGCGGCGGCGAGACCCACGGCCTGCGAGATGCGCTGGGTTCCGGCCTCGAATCGCTGCGGAGCGGGCAGATACTCGGCCGACTCCATCGTGACGGTGGTGATCATGGAGCCGCCGGTGAGGAACGGGGGCATCGCGTTCAACAGGTCGGCGCGGCCGTAGAGCACGCCGATGCCGGTGGGGCCGAGCATCTTGTGCCCCGAGAACACGGCGAAGTCGACGCCCAGGCCCCTGACGTCGAGCGCGAGGTGCGGCGCCGACTGGCAGGCGTCGAGCACGGTGAGGGCGCCGACCGCCTTCGCCCGGGCGACCAGGTCGACGACCGGGTTCACGATGCCCAGCACATTCGACACGTGGGTGAAGGCGAGGATGCGCGTGCGCTCGGTGATGACCGCGTCGATGCTCTGCGGGTCGAGCGACCCGTCGTCGAGGATCGCGATGAATCTCAGGGTGGCCCCGGTGCGCGCCGCGAGCTCCTGCCACGGCAGCAGGTTCGCGTGATGCTCCATCTCGGTGACCACGATCTCGTCGCCGGGGCCGATGCGCAGCGCACGCGCGGCTTCACCGCCGCGGCCGAGGCTCGCGTTCGAGATGGCGTAGGCGACGAGGTTGATGCCCTCCGTCGCGTTCGACGTCCAGACGATCTCGTCTTCGCGGGCCCCGACGAACCGGGCGACGGTGGCGCGGGCGTCTTCGAAGGTCTCGGTGGCGAGGGCGGCGAGCATATGCGCCCCGCGGTGCACGGCGGCGTTGTCGCGCTCGTAGAACGAACGCTCGGCGTCGAGCACCTGCACCGGCTTCTGCGAGGTGGCGCCGGAGTCGAGGTAGACGAGCGGTGCGCCGTTGACCACGGTCGACAGGATCGGGAAATCGGCGCGGATGGCGGCCAGTTCGGCGTCGCCGAGGGCGTCGGTCCGGGTCGTCTGTGCGGTGTCGGTCACCCATAGAGTCTACGCGCCGGGCCCGCACACGCGCCGGATCGCACCCCTCCTGCCGAGCGCGGCCCTACGGCGCGAGGGCGCAGTCGAGGTCGGCGATGAGGTCGTTCACGTCTTCGATGCCGATCGAGAGGCGGATGAGCCCGGGCGAGATGCCGAGACGGTCGCGCAGGTCTTGCGAGAACGAGCTGTGCGTCGTGGTGGCCGGATGCAGCGCCATCGACCGGGTGTCGCCGATGTTGGTCATGCGGCTCACGACCCGCAGCCGGTCGAGGAAACGCCGGGCGCCCGCCTCTCCCCCGCGCACGGTGACCGAGAAGACCGAGCCGCTGCGCCCGCCGTAGAGCCGCTGCGCCAGCTCGGTGCGCGGGTTGCCGGGCAGGCCGGCGTAGTCGACGCTCTCGACGTTCGGGTGGGTGGTGAGCCACTCGGCGATCGTCACCGAGTTGGAGAGGTGGCGCTCCATGCGCAGGGAGAGCGTCTCGATGCCCTGGTGCAGCAGGAACGAGTTGAACGGCGACAGCGCCGGGCCGATGTCGTTCACGACCGCCTCGCGGGTGGCGCGGGCGTAGGCGACGTCGCCGTAGCGCTCGGCGATCGAAGGAAGGCCGGGCGCGGCCGGCTGGGTGATCAGCGGGAACGCGCGGGTGGCGCCGACCCAGTCGAAGGTTCCGCCGTCGACGATGGTTCCCGAGATGGCGGCGCCGTGGCCGGAGAAGAACTTGGTCGACGAGTGCACCACGATGTCGGCGCCGTGCTCGAACGGTCGGATGAGGTACGGGGTCGCGATGGTGTTGTCGACGACGAACGGGATGCCGTGCCGTTTGGCGACCGCCGCCACCCGGCCGATGTCGACGATGTCGTTCTTCGGGTTGGGAATCGTCTCGCTGAAGATGGCCTTGGTCTTCGGCGTGATCAGACGGTCCCACTCGTCGTCGTCGTTCTCATCCCAGACGTAGTCGACGGTCACCCCGAACCGGGCGAAACTGCGGCCGAAGAGGATGCGGGTGCCGCTGTAGATGCTCGCGGTCGACACGATGTGGTCGCCGCTGCCGGCGAGCGAGAGCAGCGCCGACGTGATGGCGGCCTGCCCCGAGGCCACGACGATCGCCTCGGTGCCCCCTTCGAGAGACGCGATGCGCTTCTCGGCGACGCTGCCCGAGGGGTTGCGCTGCCGCGAGTAGATGAGACCGTCGTTCTCGCCGGCGAACCGGCCGCGCGCGTCGTCGAACGAACCGAACCGGTACCCGGCGGTCATCGCGATGGGCGAGACGCGCGCGCCGCTGTTGAGGTCGTCGTACTCGCCGGCGTGCACCTGGCGGGTGTCGAACGCGTAGCCCTGCCAGTCGTACTCGGGCTCGGACACCTGGTGGTCGTGGTCGGTCACTGGTTCTCCCTCAGGCGACGCACGGCATCGGCCATGCTGATGACGGCTTCTTCGAGAATGGGGCGCGGCATCGCGAAGATGATGCGCACGTGGTCGTCGTATCCGGCGCCGCAGAGCGCGCCGTCGGTCAGCGCGACCCCCGCCTCGGTGCGGAAGAAATCGCCCAGGGAACCCGGGATGTTGAGGGCGGAACAGTCCAGCCAGGCGATGTACGTGGCATCCGGAACCGTGTATTTCACCTCCGGCAGGTGCTCGGCCAGCAGGTCGCGCAGCAGGAAACGGCTGCCGTCGAGGTACTCGGTGACCTCGGTGAGCCACTCGCGGCCGTGGGAGTAGGCGGCGGTCGCGGCGATGACGCCGGGGGTGGATGCACCGTGCAGAACCGCGAATCCGAAGATCTGGTAGAGCTCCTCGTCGGCCTCGTTCGAGGTGATGAGCTGGGCGGCCTTGAGGCCGGGGAGGTTCCACGCCTTGGAGGCGGAGGTTGCCGTGATCGTGTGCTTGGCGGCCGCGGGCGAAACGGAGGCGTACGGGACGTGCGGCGCGTCGCCGTAGCGCAGCGGCGAGTGGATCTCGTCGGCGAAGACCCGGCCGTTGTGGCGGTCGACGACGGCCGCGATGGCCTCGAGTTCGTCGCGCCCGATGGCGGTGCCCGTGGGGTTCTGCGGGTTGCACAGGATGAGGGTGCGCGCGCCAGCGAGAAAGGCCCGGTCGATCGCGGCGAGGTCGTGGCTCCACCGCCCGTCGGTCACGACGCCGGGCACCTGGAACACCTCGCGGCCGAGGGTGGGAACGAAGCTGAGGAACGGCATGTATGCGGGCGTCGGGATGATGACGCCCGTTCCGTCGGGAGAGAACTTGGTGATCGCCACCTCGAGGGCGGACATCACGTCGGAGACCGGGTGGATGTTCTCGGGCGCGATGTCCCACCGACAGTCGGTCTTGAGCCACGCCGAGGTCGCCTCGGCCATGCGCCGGGTGGTCGCCGGCGCGAGGTAGCCGAGGTCGCCGTCGTCGATGGCGCGGTGCAGGGCCTCGGTGACCGCGGGCGCCGTGCCGAAGTCCATTTCGGCGACCCAGGCGCCGATCGTGCCCGGGTGCAGGCTCCACTTGCGGCTGTCGGGACGGCTCAGCTGGTGCCGGCTGATCTCGTCGAAGCGGCTCGTCGTCATGGCTGGTCTCTCGTGGTCCGTCGTCTCGTCTAACCGACAGTAGTTAGTCCGGTTGCGTGCGACAGCGGCGGGCGACTCACAGCGTCATCTAAGTCGACTAACGTGAACTCGGCCCGCGGCGTGCGGGATCGTTTCCAGCGCCCGGAGTGAAGAGTTGCGAATAGTAGTAATCGGTGACGTCGGAGTGATCGACACCATGGTGCACGTCGGCGACGAGGCCATGTTCGACGAGATGGTCTACCAGCTGCGCGGCCGCGGCGTCGACCACATCACGGGTATCTCGTCGAACCCGGCAGAGACCCGCGAGCGTTACGGCATCGACGCGGTCGCGGGCATCGGCTTCCGCACCCAGAAGACACGCGACGAGCAGCAGCACCGCATGCAGCGCGTCGTGCGCACCGCCGCCGGCGAGACCGGGCTGCTCGAGGCGGGCGACAGCGCCCACGCGGTCATCGAGGCCATCCGCTCGAGCGACGGCGTCGCCGTCTCGGGCGGCGGCAACATGGCCAGCACCTGGCCGTCGCACATCTTCGAACGCGCGACGATCGGCGAGATCGCCCGCCTGCTGGGCAAGCCGTTCGTCGTCTCCGGCCAGACGCTCGGCCCGCACCTCGACGACGCGGACCGCGCCCTGGTCGCGACACTGCTCTCCTCCGCCCGCCTCGTCGGCCTGCGCGAGAAGCCGTCGCACGCCCTGGCGCTCGAGCTCGGTGGCGACCCCGCAGTGCTCGCGCAGACGGTGGACGACGCGAGCTTCCTGAGCGAACAGGGCAGAGATTCGGATGTCGCGGACGACACCGCCTCCCCGTACTGCCTCGTCTCGCTCTCCACCCACGTCGGTGTCGAGAACCGCGACGAGTTTCAGCAGGCCGTCGCCGACCTGCTCGACCACCTGGTCGAGACCACCGGCCTCGACATCCGCTTCTACGCCCACTTCGCCTCGCTCGACGAGACCGAGTCGCGCGGCGACACCGTCATGCACGACGCCGTGATCGCACGCATGGCCTCCACCAACGTCGCCACCCTCAACGAGGGCGACTCGGTGGCGGCGGCGCGGCTCGCCCGCGGTGCCGCGCTCGTGGTCAGTAGCCGGTACCACCCGGCCGTGTTCGCGGTCTCGGGAGGGGTGCCCACCATCGGCATTCCGGTGGACGACTACACCACGACGAAGCTCACCGGCGCCCTCGGCAACTTCGGCCAGAGCTCGTTGGTCAGTGCCGCGCAACTGGTCGCGGGTGCGGCGCCGGCCGTGGCATCCGGGGTCTGGAACGACCGGGAGACCGTCCGCGCGCGGGGCATCTCCCTGGCCGAGTCCAACCGCGCCGCCTCGGCCGCCTGGTGGGACCGCGTGGCGGCGGCGCTCGGCGCCTAGCGCGACTCGTTGAACTTGTTCAGCAGGCGGGCGAAGGCCTCGATGTCGGCGGCGTCCCAGCTGGCGAGCATGCGGCGGTAGTCGCTCTTCAGCTCGACCCGGAACTCGTCGAGGCGCTCGTTGGCCTTGACGCTCGAGACCACGAGGCTGGCGCGGCCGTCCTCCGGGTCGGGCTGGGCCTCGATGAGCCCGCTCTCACGCAGCGCGGTGAGCTGGCGGCTGACGGCGCTCTTGTCCATCGACAGTCCGGCCGCGACGTCGCCGGCTCGGATCGGCTCGTGCGCCATCACGAAGCGCAGCACGAGGTAGCCGGCGGTCTGCATGTCGGGGTCGAGGTGCTCGACGAGACGCTTCACCCGCGCCTTGCTCGCGCGGTACAGCACCGCCACGCCCTGCTCGATCTCGAGTGCGTAGGCGTCGCGGGCCGCATCGGATTCCGGGGAATCAGGCACGGGCATCCGGGGTCGTCGATTTCGTGTCCGTGACGATCGGCACAGGACGGGTGAGCACCGAGGTGGGCACGACGGCCTCTCCGCCCGCCACGTTGAGCAGCAGTTCGGCCTCGGTCTGGGCGAGCTGCTGCACGCCGGTCTTGGTGCCGAGTTCAGCGT
>NZ_JBKKAD010000218.1:0-10641 GCF_046714715.1 Conyzicola sp.
GAAATCGTGTCGACCCGTCGACATGGGACGCCATCCGACGGGTGGGACGCTACAGTGACTCAAGTCAGAACGCGAGTCTCCGGGTCGAAATCGAGTGCTTCGTCGACAACCCCGCCGACTTGTGAAACGGGCGCGTGCCGCTCACCATCGCTCTACAGATAGGGACTTACCGTGACTGACCCAGACAAGCGCATCCGCGTCGCCATCGTTGACGATCACCGGATGCTCCTGGGGGCACTCACCGAGTGGATCCGCAGCGCGCAGGACATCGACATGGTCGCCGCGGTCGCGAGCTGGCCCGAGCTGCTTACCCACTCCGCGTTCCCCGTCGACGTCGTGCTGCTCGACCTCGACCTCAAAGACAACATCCCGATCTCGCTCAAGATCTCGACGCTCAAGACCATGGCCGTCAAGGTCGTGCTGATGAGCACCTACTCCGAGCCGAACGTCGTGCGCGAGGCCCTCGCGGCCGGTGCCCTCGGCTACCTCGTGAAGAGCGAAGACGCGAGCATGATCATCGAGGCGCTGCGTGCGGCCGCCATCGGCGAGTCGTTCGTCTCTGCGGAGCTCGACCTGGCCCTCAACGCCGGCGAGGTCGGCGGATCGCCCAAGCTCAGCGCCCAGGAGCGCCGCGTGATGGCACTCTACGGCGGAGGCGAGCCGGTGAAGGCCGTCGCGTTCCAGCTGAGCATCAGCGAAGAGACCGCCAAGTCGTACCTCAAGCGCATCCGCGAGAAGTACCGCGTCGCGGGATTCGACGTGGGAACCAAGGTCGCCCTGCGCAAGCGCGCCATCGAAGACGGCATCCTCATCGAGAGCGACCTGCCGCGGGCGCTGTAGCACCTATCCGAGGCGCAACGGGCGCCTGCGCTGCAGCGCCACGCTGAACAGCGCGAGCCCGATGCCCGGAATGCACAGCAGCAGTCCCACGACCGCGGGCGACAGGTAGCCGAGCCCCGCGGCGATCGTCACACCGCCCAGGTACGCGCCCAGGCTGTTGCCGAGGTTGAGTGCCGCGTGGTTGGCGGCCGCCGCGAGGGTCTGACTGTCCCCCGCGACATCCATGAGTCTCGACTGCACCGCGGGCGACAGTGCGGATGCTGCGCCGCCGACGACGAAGAGCGAGATCAGCAGGCCGGCGGTCGTGTGGGCGGTGAGCGCGAACGACGCGAGCGCGACGACGAAGAGGCCGAAGCAGACGAAAATGGTGCCCATCACATTGTGGTCGGCCGCGCGACCGCCGGCGAGGTTGCCGAGGGTCATGCCGAGACCGATCACCACGAGCGCGATGGGCACGAACGACTCGCTCTGCCCGGTGACCTGCGTCACGACGGGGCTCACGTAGCTGTAGACGGCGAAGAAGCCGCCGAACCCGATGGCTCCGGTGAGCAGCGCGAGCCACACCTGCGAGCGTCCGAACGCGCGCAGCTCGCGCGTGAGGGTCGCCTTCGGGTCGCCGGGCTGCAGCGGAACGGCCAGCGCCACGGCCACGAAGGTGAGCGCGAAGATCGCCGCGACGGCGAGGTAGGCGACGCGCCATCCGGCCTGTTGGCCGAGGAGGGTGATGAGCGGCACGCCGATGACATTGGCGATGGTGAGGCCCGACAGCACGATCGCGACACCGCGGCCGCGCTTGCCCTCGCCCATGAGCGAGGCGGCGACGAGCGTGGCGATGCCGAAGTAGGCGCCGTGCGGGAGCCCCGCGATGAAGCGGGCGACCAGAACGAGCTCGAAGGTGGGCAGCACCGCGGAGAGCACGGTCGCGAGCGTGAACGCGACGAGCAGCCAGAGCAGCAGTTGCTTGCGCGGGAACCGGGCCGACAGCGCGGCGATCGTCGGGGCGCCGACGACGACTCCCAGCGCGTAGGCGGTGATGAGCCAGCCGGTCTGCGCGACGGCCTCCTCGTGGCTCGACGCGTAGAGGGCGGGCAGCAGGTCGCGCGCGACGTTGTCGAGCAGACCCATCACGACGAACTCGGTGGTGCCGATGCCGAAGCCGCCGAGGGCCAGGGCGAGCAGTGCGAGGCGGACGCGTGCGGGCGAGAGGCCGCTCACTCGGAGTCGGCCGCGAGCACACGCTCGACGCGCTCGACCTTGCCGGTGAGCTCTCCCGTGTGCCCCGGGCGGATGTCGGCCTTGAGAACGAGGGAGACCCGCGGGCCGAAGGCCGCGACGGCCTCGGTCGCCGCCTTCACAACGGCGAACACCTCGTCCCAGTCACCCTCGATGGTGGTGAACATCGCATCGGTCTGGTTCGGCAGGCCGGAGGCCCGCACGACACGCACAGCCGCCGCCACCGCCTCGTGCACGGAACCGTCGTCGCCGCCGCTGCCGACGGGAGATACCGAGAATGCCACGAGCATGTGTGTTCCTTAGGGAAGATCGGACCTTCGAGCGGCGGGGGCTTTCGGGGTGGTGAGGCCGTCGGACACCGCGTGCCGTCCTACCAGCACCACGGAACGGACCGCCCACGCGAGCAAGACGCACAGCAGCGCGTTCCTCACGGTCAGCACCGTGAGCATGATCGGGTTGAGCGAGATCAGTTCGACGTAGAAATAAGGATAAAGCGCCTGCGTCATCACGGCGACCACGAGCACGATCGCGGCCGGGAATCGGAACGACGGCGCATGGCCGGCCGCGTTGGCCGCGAGTCCGAGAACGATCGGCACGGCGAGCCAGGCGATGAACTGGGGCGACCCCACCTTGTTGACCACGATGAGGGTCGTCACGAGCGCGAGGGCGAGCGGCGCGAGCAGTTCGGTGGGCGTGGCACCCCTGCGGGCGGCCCAGACGCCGGTGGCCGCGACGGCGAGCGCCACCACGGCGAGAATCGGCGTCATCACCGCGGCCGCGGTGGCGACCCCGTCTCCGACGATCTGGAAACTCAGGATGTCCTGGTCGTAGTAGATGTAGGTGTTCGGCACCCCGAAGAGGGCCTGCCACGCCCACACGGTGCTCACCGGCGCCTCGGCCTGCATGCCGCGCCCGGTCTGCTGCGTGACGAAGCTGAAGACGTTGCTGCCGCTGCCGAACAGCAGGGCGACGAGCACGATCGCGGCGCTCACGGAGGCCGCCGTCAGCACCAGCCGTGAACGACCGCGGCAGGCGATCAGGATCGCCGCGAGCAGGGCGGCCGGCCACACCTTCACCCAGGTGGCGACCGTGAGCACGACGGCGGCGGCGGTGGGCCGTGTGGCCAGCAACAGCACCCCGACTATTGCGAGCGGCACCGAGACCGAGTCGATGCGGGCGACGGCGATCGGGCCGAGCAGCACCAGGAACGCGATCCACCACCAGCCCACGGCCGCGCGGTCTCGCGACCTGCCCCACCCCGTGATCGCGGCGAAGGCCACGGCGTCGAGCAGCATCACCATACTCAGCCAGGTGCTGGCGTAGAGCGCGGGGCCGAGGGCGAACGCGGCGAGCATCGGCACGATGGCCAGGATCGGGTAGACCCAGACGCTGTCGATCCCCATCCAGAAATTGCCCGTGACGATCTGGTCGATCCACAGTCTGTAGGTGATGGTCACATCGCCCAGCGGAAAGCCCGGACCGTAGAGGTTGAGCATGCCGAGCCAGAGGTGCGCCACCACGAAACCCGCCCACAGGGCGGCCCGGCTCGTCGCCACGGAGCGCAGCACGGTCGGGATGCGCCGCGGCGACCCAGCGGCGTCCGTCATGGGGTCAAGCGTACCCGCGACTACGACGAGGCGAGCAGCCCGGCGATCGTGCCCGAGACCTCGTGGGCGAGGTCGAGCACCGTGAGCGGACCGCCGCGGCTCGCCCGCATCGCCGCGAGCCCGTGCACGACGGACGCGGTGGCGGCCAGCTTCGCGAGCACGGCAGGGTCGGCCGCGATCTCGTCGGTGTGCGTCGCCACGAGGGCGCCCAGGATTCCGGCCAGCGCGTCGCCCGCCCCCGCGGTGGCGAGCCAGTTCGGCGCGCTCGCGGCCACGCGCGCCAGGCCGCAGCCCACGACCTAGGTGGCGTGGCCCTTGAGCAGCACGGTCACCTCCAGCTCGTCGGCCGCCGTGCGCGCCCACGTCGCCGGATCGGCGACGATGCGCTCCTTCGCCACGTCGAGCACCCGCGCGAGTTCGCCGTAGTGCGGGGTGATCACGACCGGCCCGCTCGCGCCCTCGTGCAGGTCGAGCGCTCCCCCGTCGAGCACGGTCGGCAGAGCCTGCGCCATGGCCAGGGTGCTGAGCGCGACCGTCGCGTCGTCGCGGTGCGCGTGGTCCATACCCGAGCCGATGAGCCAGGCCTGCACGCGCCCCTCGGCCGTGACGGCCTCGGGCCGACGCTGCAGCACGAGCGACGACACCCGTTCGCCGCCGAGGTAGCGCACCATGCCCACCCCGGTGCGCAGCGCGGCCTCGACGCCGAGCACGGCCGCGCCCGGATACCTGTCGCTTCCCGTGATGACCCCCAGCACGCCGCGCGAGTACTTGTCGTCGTGCTCGCCCGGCACCGCGATCAGTCGAGCCGCGTCATCCGGTTTCCAGGTTGTGTAGTCGCCCATGCTGCTCAGGCTAGTTTGGAACCATGACACTGCGTATCGCCGACCGGGTTGTTGTCTTCGACTACGGCGAGGTGATATCGCTCGAACCCAGCGCGACCGACCGCGCCCAGCTGGTCGCCGTCGCCGGGGTCGACGAGGCCGCGTTCTGGCCCAGCTACTGGCGACACCGCGACGGTCTCGACCGCGGCACGATCAGCGTCGCCGAGTACTGGCGGCTCGTCGCCGACGAGACCGGCGCCGAGTGGTCGGCCTCGACGGTGCAGCGCCTCTGGGCCCGCGACTTCACCAGCTGGATCAGCGTCGAGCCCGGCACGATCGACCTCATCGCCGAGCTGCACGCCGGCGGCACGCGGGTGGCGTTGCTCTCGAACGCCGGCTTCGACTTCGCGGGCCCGTTCCGCTTCTCCCCCATGGCGCAGTTCTTCGAGCGCATGTTCGTCAGCGCCGAGATGGACGCCATCAAGCCCGATCCCGCGATCTACCTCGAGGTGGCGGACGGCCTGGGAATATCGCCCGCGCAGATGGTCTTTATCGATAACAAGAAGATCAATACGGATGCCGCGGCCGAACTCGGTGCGACGGTGCACCACTACGTGCACGTCGACGGTCTTCGTCAGTTCCTCACCGCGCTCGCGAACTGAGCGCGGCCACCCCCCCCACCACGGGAGATTCGTGACCACTGCATTACCGTCAACACCGCCAGCATCCTCAGCACAGTCAGTGCCGAGCGTCTTCACCCCGCTCAGCATCCGCTCCACCACCTTCCGTAACCGGCTCTGGGTGCCCGCGCTCTGCCAGTACTCGGTCGAGAAGCGCGACGGCGTTCCCACCGACTGGCACCTCGTGCACCTCGGCGCCTTCGCCATGGGCGGCGCCGGCCTCATCGTGACCGAGGCGACGGCCGTCGCGCCGAACGGGCGCATCTCGCCCCACGACACCGGCATCTGGAACGACGCCCAGGTCGAGGCCTGGTCGCGCATCACCGCCTTCCTGCACGAGCGCGGAGCCGTCGCCGGCATCCAGCTCGCGCACGCCGGCCGCAAGGCGTCGACCCACCGCGGCTGGGCGCCCGAGAAGACCGGCACCGTCTCGGCGGAGGACGGCGGCTGGCAGACGGTCGGCCCCTCGGCGGTCGCGTTCGGCGCCTACGCCGAGCCTCGCGCGCTGAGCGTCGCCGAGATCCACGACGTGGTCGCCGAGTTCGGCGCGGCCGCGAAGCGTGCGGTCGCCGCCGGCTTCGACCTCGTCGAGGTGCATGCAGCGCACGGCTACCTCGCCCACCAGTTCCTGTCTCCGCTGTCGAACCTGCGCACCGACGAGTACGGCGGAAGCCTCGAGAACCGCGCCCGCTTCGTGCTCGAGATCGTGCGGGCCGTGCGTGAGGCCGTCGGCGACGCGATGCCCGTCTTCGTGCGCTTCTCGGCCACCGACTACGCCGAGGGTGGCTGGAACCAGGAAGACACCGCGACCGTCTCCGGCTGGGCGAAGGAGGCCGGCGCCGACTTCTTCGACATCTCCACCGGCGGCAACGTCTCGGGCGTGACCATCCCCCTGAGCCCCGGGTACCAGGTGCCGTTCGCCGACTTCGTGGGAACCATGGCCGGAGTGCCGGTCAACGCCGTCGGGCTCATCACCACGGCCGCCCAGGCCGAGGAGATCGTGGCCAGCGGGCAGGCCGACGCCGTGATGCTCGGCCGCGAGATGATGCGCGACCCGCACTTTCCGTTGCGTGCCGCCCACGAGCTGGGCGTCGAGGGCGACTACTGGCCCGAGGCGTATGTCAGGGCGCGGTGGCGCTAGGAGAAATCGCGCCAGCGATTTCGCGCCACCGCGCCGACTGAGCCTGCGAAGGAGGGCACCGACGCGTTACTGAGCGCCGAGGCCCTTCGACAAGCTCAGGGACCGACCGTGTTAGTTGCGCCGGGTCGCGTCCTGCACTTCGCCGACGAGCTCCTCGATGATGTCCTCGAGGAAGAGCACACCCCGCGTCGCGCCGTTCTCGTCGAACGCGCGCGCCACGTGCACGCCCGAACGACGCATGGTCGCCAGCGCGTCTTCGAGGTCGGTGCTGCGGAAGATCGAGATGAGCTGACGGATGCGCTTCGGCGGCACCGGCTCGGTGAATTCGTCGCCGTCGAGGTCGATGACGTCCTTGAGGTGCAGGTACCCCGTCGGTTCGCCCTCGTCGTTGATCAGGATGTAGCGCGAGAAGCCGCGCTGGGCGACGGCGCGTTCCACGTCGGCGGGCGAGGCGTCCTCCGGCAGGGTGACGAGGTCGTCGATGCCGATCGCGATGTCCTGCACCTTCTTCTCGGTGAACTCGAATGCCGCGGTGAGCGCGCCGGTCGAGTCGGTGAGCACGCCCTCCTTCGTCGACTGCGCCACGATGTTGGCGACCTCGCCGAGGGTGAAGACGCTCGTGGCCTCCGACTTCGGGGTCACCCCGAACAGCCGCACCACGCCGTTGGCGGTCGCGTTGAGCGCGACGATCACCGGCTTGAACACGTTGCCCACGAAGACGAGGGGCGGAGCGAGCAGCAGCGCGGCCTGGTCGGGCATCGAGAACGCCAGGTTCTTCGGCACCATCTCACCGATCACGACGTGCAGGAACGACACGAGCAGCAGGGTGAGCACGAACGCGATCACGCCGCTGAGCTCTTCGGGCAGGCCCGTCCAGTGCAGCGGCACCTCGAGCAGGTGGTGGATCGCCGGCTCGGAGACGTTGAGGATCAGCAGCGAACACACCGTGATGCCGAGCTGGCTCACCGCGAGCATCAGCGTCGCGTGTTCCATCGCCCAGAGGGTGGTCTTCGCGGCGCGGGAGCCGGCGTCGGCCTTCGGTTCGATCTGCGAGCGGCGCGCCGAGATCACGGCGAACTCTGCACCGACGAAGAAGGCGTTGACGAGCAGCAGCACGACCAGCCAGAGGATGCCGGGGATGGACTCGCTCATTTGTCGCTCACCTCGCTCTCGTTCGTAGTCGAATCATCCGCGGTCGAATCGTTCGGGGCGGTCGGCGTGTAGCGCACCCTGTCGATGCGGCGGCCGTCGAGCCGCTCGATGCGGAACGTGCCGCCCGCGGCCTCGACGACGTCGCCCACGACGGGCAGTCGGCCGAGTTCGCTCATGATCCAGCCGGCGACGGTCTCGAACGGGCCCTCCTCGGGCACCGAGACACCCGTGCGCTCGAGCAGTTCGTCGGGCCGGAGGATGCCGGGGAAGGTGAACCAGTCCCGCGACCGCACGACGTCGGGCTTCGAACGGTCGTGCT
The DNA here is from genome assembly GCF_046714715.1 of Conyzicola sp. GTDB lineage: Bacteria > Actinomycetota > Actinomycetes > Actinomycetales > Microbacteriaceae > Conyzicola. The sequence continues at coordinate 7,794 of NZ_JBKKAD010000218.1, forward strand.
CGTCGGACACCTCGCCCACGAGTTCCTCCACGAGGTCCTCGAGCGTCGCGACACCGGCGGTTCCGCCGTACTCGTCGAGCACGACGGCCATCTGGTAGCCACGGCCGCGCAGCTCCGAGAGCAGCGAATCGAGCTTCATGGTCTCCGGAACGCGCAACGCGTCCGACTGCAGGGCCGACACCGGTACATCCGTGCGCTTGGAGCGCGGAACCGCGACCGCCTGCTTGACGTGCACGATGCCGACCACGTCGTCGACGCTGTCGTCGATCACGGGGAAACGGGAGAGCCCGGTCGTGCGGGCGAGTTCGATCACATCGAACGCGGTGTCGGTGCGGTCGACGCTCTTCAGGCGCGGGCGCGGTGTCATCACGTCTTGGGCGGTGAGGTCGGAGAACGCGAGGGTGCGGGCGAGCAACGTGGCCGTGTCGTTCTCGAGGCTGCCCTCGCGGGCCGAACGGCGCACGAGCGACGAGAGCTCCTCGGCAGTGCGGGCGCCCGACAGCTCCTCTTTCGGCTCGATGCCGAACGAGCGGATGATCGCGTTCGCGGTATTGTTCAGCAGCGTGACGGCCGGACGGAACACCGCGGTGAACCCGATCTGGAACGGGATGACCAGCTTGGCGGTCTGCAGCGGCAGGGCGAGGGCGAAATTCTTCGGCACCAGCTCGCCGATGATCATCGACAGCAGCGTGGCGATGAACACGGCGACGATGGTGGCCGTGGTCGGGATCGCCACCTCGGGAATCCCGATCGACTCGAACAACGGAGTCAGGAAGACGCTGAACGCCGGCTCCATCGTGTAGCCGGTGAGCAGGGTCGTGAGGGTGATGCCGAGCTGCGCGCTCGAGAGGTGGGTCGACGTGCGCTTGAGCGCGCTGATCGACATGCCGAGTCCCTTTTCGCCCTTCGACTGCCGAACCTCGAGATCGGAGCGGTCGAGGTTGACGAGGGAGAATTCGGATGCGACGAAGAGGCCCGTTCCCACGGTGAGGAGGAGCCCGATGCCGAGGAGTAGCCACTCAGACATGGACGCTCGTGCCGGTTACGAGAGACGCGATGGGGATGGGCACGTGTAAAGGGGGGTCGTCCATTATCTCATCGAGTATAGGCGCTACCAGCTGACAGGCAGGGCCTTGCCCTCCTCGTATCCGGCCGCCGACTGGATGCCGACGAGCGCGCGGCGGTGGAACTCGGCGAGCGACGTCGCCCCGGCGTACGTCATCGAGCTGCGCACCCCCGACGTGATCATGTCGAGCAGGTCTTCGACCGACGGCCGCAACGGGTCGAGGTAGATGCGCGAGCTCGAGATCCCCTCGGCGAAGAGGGTCTTGCGGGCCAGTTCGTAGGCGTCGAGCCGGTCGAACCTCTGCTGCACGGCCTTGGTCGACGCCATGCCCCAGCTCTCCTTGTACAGCCGCCCCGTGTCATCCGCCGCCAGCGAACCGGGCGCCTCGATGGTTCCGGCGAACCAGGAACCGATCATGACGGATGCTGCGCCGGCAGCGAGGGCGAGGGCGACGTCTCTCGGGTACCGCACGCCGCCGTCCGCCCACACGTGCACGCCCAGCTCGCGTGCTGCCTGGGCGGTTTCGAGCACCGCGGAGAACTGCGGCCGGCCGACCGCCGTCATCATGCGCGTCGTGCACATCGCGCCCGGACCGACACCCACCTTGACGATGTCGGCGCCCGCCTTCACGAGGTCGCGCACCCCCTCGCGGGTGACCACGTTGCCCGCGACGATCGGCACCCCGAGCTTCAGCGCCGACACCGCGGCGAGCGCCGCGACCATTCCGCGCTGGTGGCCGTGCGCCGTGTCGATCACGAGCACGTCGACCCCGGCCGAGACGAGCGCCTTCGCCTTCGCCGCGACATCGCCGTTGATGCCGATCGCGGCGCCGACGACGAGCCTCCCGTCGGCGTCGACCGCCGCGTCGTAGATGGTCGAGCGCAGGGCGCTCGTGCGGCTCAGCGTGCCCACCAGGTTGCCGTGGTGCAGCACGGGCGCGAAGTCGAGCTGTGCGGCCACCATGACGTCGAACGCGGCCCGCGGGCTGTCGAGGTCGTCGGCGTCGAGGGAGGCGAGGTTGCCGTGCAGCAGGTCGCCGAGGCGGGCGTCGGGCAGCGCCGTCGCGAGCCGGGACGCGGGGATCACGCCCAGCACGGCTCCCCCGCCGTCCTGTCCCGCGCCCTCGCGCACGACGATGCCGTGCCCGGCGACGGGCGGAAGCAGGGTCAGCGCCGTCGCCGCCGTGGCGTCGGGGGCGAGTTCGAGCGGGGTGTCCCAGGCCACGGGCTGCGACTTCACCCAGCGGATGGCCGCGTCGAGGTCTTGCAGGTGCATGTCCTGCGGCAGGATGCCGAGGCCGCCGCGCCGGGCGAGGCTCGCCGCGAGCCGCGGCCCGGTCACCGAGTTCATGTTCGCGGAGACGATCGGGATCGTCGCGGGTGTGCCGTCGCCCGGCGCGAGCGAGACGTCCAGCCTGCTGCTGACGTTCGATCCGCTCGGAACCAGGAAAACGTCGGAATAGGTGAGGTCGTGCGCAGGTGTTGTCTCGTAGAACTCCATAAATTTCACGTTAGACCCTCGATCGCGCCCGCACGCGGTTAAGAATGTGATTACCCTTAGAACTAATGCGGGCAGTGCTGGTCGCCAGTTACTGGGCCCGTACCGTGAATCGAAACCTGAGTGAACTGAGAGTGGGCGGTCGGCTGTGTCAAGCCAAGTGACCGGACTTGCAGCAGAAGACGGATCTTCTGGCGAGTTCGGGGCCAACGAATGGCTCGTAGACGAAATGTACGAACGGTATCTGGTTGACCGCAATTCGGTCGATCAGTCCTGGTGGCCGAT
>NZ_JBKKAD010000219.1:0-5934 GCF_046714715.1 Conyzicola sp.
GGGTCGACCCATACATCGCCGACGAACTGTTCGGGCGGGTTCTTCACACTCGGGGTGGTGGGGAGGATCTCCATTGGTTCATTCCTTCTCTGCCGGAGTGCCCGGCGTCAGGCGTCGGTTCACGGTCATTCGGCGAAGAGCTTCTGGGCGACGCCCATCGCGCCCATGCCCTTGGGCCAGCCGGCGTAGAACGTGACGTGGGTGATCGTTTCGATCAGCTCCTCCCGGTTGACACCGTTCTCGACCGCGCGGCCGAGGTGGAATTCAAGCTGGTCCGTGTGCCCACCGGCGGTCAGAACTGCGACGGTGATCAGGCTGCGGTCGCGGGCGGAGAGCTCTGGGCGGTTCCATACGTCGTCGAACAGCACGTCGTCGGTGAGAGCGGCGAGCTTCGGCGCGAAGTCGCCGAGGGTGCGGCGTCCGCCGCCGATCTGCTTTGGCTGGTCGGTCATGGTGTCAGTTCCTCCGTGGGTCAGATCGTGGCGGTATCGATGACGAAGCGGTAGCGCACATCCGACTTCAATACCCGTTCGTAGGCTTCATTGATCTGGGCCGCATCGATGAGTTCGATCTCCGGGGCGATGGCGTTCTCTGCGCAGAAGTCGAGCATCTCCTGGGTCTCGGCAATACTGCCGATGCCGGACGCCGCGTACGATCGACGGTTTCCCATCAGACCGAAGACGGAGATCGGCAACGGCTCGGCGGGAGCTCCGACGTTGACCATGGTGCCGTCGAGGCGAAGCAGGGAAAGGTACTGCTGCAGGTCGACCGGCGCGCTGACCGTGTTGACGATCAGGTCGAACTCGTTGGCGAGGGTCTCGAAAGTCGAGGCGTCGCTGGTGACGTAGTAGCGGTCGGCGCCAAATCGCAATCCGTCGTCCTGCTTGCCGAGCGTCTGAGAGAGCACGGTGACGTCGGCGCCCATGGCGTGCGCGATTTTGACGGCCAGGTGGCCGAGTCCGCCCATACCCACGACGGCGACTTTCTTGCCGGGGCCGGCGTTCCAGTGCGAGAGCGGCGAGTAGGTGGTGATACCGGCGCAGAGCAGCGGTGCAGCAGCCTCGTAGGGGATGCTTTCGGGCACGCTGAGCACAAAGTCCTCGACGACCACGATGCTCGTGGAATAACCGCCCTGGGTGACGGTGCCGTCGCGGTCGACACTGGCGTAGGTGCCGGTGCTGACCTTCAGGCAGTAGTTCTCCATTCCGGCGAGGCAGTTGACGCACTCGCGGCAGGAGTTCACCATGCAGCCGACCCCGACACGGTCGCCGACACGATGGCGAGTCACGTTGGATCCGACCTCCGCTACCGTGCCGACGATCTCGTGGCCGACGACCTGCGGGTAGGCAATAGGACCCCACTCGCCGCGCACCGTGTGGATGTCAGAGTGGCAGACGCCGGCGTAGGCAATATCGATCAGCACATCGTTCGCACCGACGGCCCGGCGTTCGACGGTGGTAGGCACCAGGGGAGCGGTGGGGGATGTGGCTGCGTAGGCACGTGCGGTGGTTGTCATGATTCGGTGGTCCTGTTCCTTGGGTTGTGGGTTTTGGGGTGACCGGGGAGGGGGTATCAGACGGTGGCCGTGGCGGCGGCGCGGCGACGCATCACGGCGAGGCCGATGGTGGGGATGAGGGTGAAGGTCACGATGACCGCTCCGACTATCGCCGGGCCGTGTGTGCCGAGGGGCGTAGCGAGTGCGATGCCGGCGATGGCCGTCCCAATGGCGGTGCCGACGTTGAATGCCGATACAGCCAGCGCCGATCCGAGGGTGGCGGCTTCCCCGGCGTGGGTGACGGCGAGGTGGATGAGGACGCCGTTGGCGCTCAGACCGAACAGGCCGAGGATGACGACCAGGACGATGGTGACGAAGGGCGCGCCGGTCGCGAAGCTGATCCCGACCAGAAGCAGGGCGGTGACAGCCGGGACGACGATGGTGATCCGTCCCGGGTGGCGGTCGCCGAAGCGACCGCCGAGAATCGTGCCGACGAAGGAGCCGATACCGAACCCGGTCAGTACCAGCGGGACGAGGGCGTAGGGGACGGAGGCCTGCTCGGTGAGGATCGGGCTGATGTACGTGTAGGCCGCGAGCACTCCTCCGGTGGTCGTAGCGCAGGCCAGCAGAACCAGCCACAGGCGCCCCGAGCGCAGCCCGGCGAGCTGGGTGCGGACCGAAGACGCGACGTGTGCAGCGTCGTCCTTCGGGACCAGACGTGCGATGAAGATGATGGCGATCGCCGCGGCAGCTGCAAGGAACCAGAAGGTTCCGCGCCAGCCGACGAGTTGGGCGATGAACGCGCCGATCGGGACGCCGAGCACCATCGCCAACGACCCACCGGCGCCGATGATCGCGATGGCTCGGGCGCCGGTCGAGGGGCCGGCGACTCGGGTGGCGACAACGGCGCTTACCGCCCAGAACGCGCCGGTCGCGATTGCGGTGATGAACCGTGCGACGAGGATCATCGCGAGGTCGCCGGCGAGGGCGACGATCACGTGTCCGAGGATGAACACGATCAGAGCCAGGACCAAGGTGAGCCTTTTCGACATTCGCATGGTCAGGATTGCCATGACGGGAGCGCCGATGATCATCCCGACCGCGAAGACTGTGATGAGGCTGCCTGCCTGGCCGAGCCCGATCTGGAGATCGTCGGCGACCTCGGGCAGGATCCCGGCGACGACGAACTCGGTCGTCAGCATCAGGAAGGTGCCGAGGGCAAGGATGTAGACGACCAGCGGCAGTCGGGGCTTCTGCGGCACCGCCGCCTCGGGGGCGACGTCGGACGTGGCGTCGACGGTGTTCGTGGTCATCGGGATGCTTCCTCCGGAAGTTCGGTGTGGTGATTTCATCAATCTGGTTACCGAGCGACGTCGAACGTCACAGGGAAGGTGCCGTCCTGGTCGGCGATGAGGGCGGGGTCGATGTCGAACGTGCCGAGACGGACGGTGCCGGGGGCATCGCCCGCGTCACCGTTGTAGAGCACGAGCGCATCCCACGGGATGTAGTAGCCGATCTCTCCCGGCAGCGGGTCGTCGCTGTCTGGAGCGCCGTCCGTCGACAGGGGCGTGTCGAGGCGAGCAACCTTCTCGTCGGAGTTGTTGGGTCCGAATTCGACGGTCAGGGGCAGACGCGAGGCAAGGTCTTGCGCGGTAGCAGAGTCATTGAGGGTGCCCGTGAAGCGCGTGCCGTCGATCGTGATCGTGATTTGCGAGACGTCGGCGGCGGGCGCGGGATCGGTCGGGGAGGCAGGAGCGGGCGGCGTAGCAGACGGGGTGCCGGTGCTCGTGGCGGGTGCGCTGCTTTCCGTTTCCAAGACGGCGGCGCAGCCGGATAATTGCGAAGCGGCGCCGATGACGATGACAGAGATAGCGGCCACGATCGTGCGGCGTGGCCGGCGTGGGGTGGGGTTCGGGCGGGACATGACAGCTCCGTGGGTGGGGTGAATGTGTGGGATCGATCTGGGCTAAAGGGCACGGCGACGGAGCCGCTCGATACGGCGCGACCGCGCTCGGGCCCGGCTTGCTGCTTACATGGTGAGTCGTTCGTGGTGGATCTGAGCGGAGCGGACACCGATGCGACGGAGGGTTCTCTGTTGCGCGAGGACGGCCGCATTGGGTCCGACCAGCACGAAGGTTCCGGACACGATTTCTTCTTCCGTGAGAACTTTTTGCAATTGCTCTGGTCGGAACCGGCCTATCTGTCTGGTCACCGCAAGGTTCCCGTTAGCGATGTCCTGCCTTTCAGAAAGTTCTGCCCGGTAGTACGCGTCTTCTGGCTGGCGCATGGACCACAGAAGACGGATTCTTCGCTGGTGGGCGTGACCGGCGATGAGGCTGAGCAGCGGCGCGACGCCGGCCCCCATGCCGAGCATCACGACGGGTGCCTGTGAGTCTTGGCGTTCCAAGACAGTGTTGAATTGTCCGAAAGGGCCCTCTAGTCGCACACGGGTTCCAGGCTCGATTTTTTCGAGCGAACGCGTGAAGTCCCCGGTCTGACGGATTGTGAAGATCAAAGCTTTCTGCCCGGCATCGGTAGCGGAAAACGGGTGCCATTCGGACGCCTTGTCCGGAGTCTCGACCCTCATGAAGTAGAAGTCGCCTGGGCGCGAAGCGTAAGACGGCTGGTCCAGGACAACGGTTATACCGCGCGTGGTGGTGTTCAAGGCGACGTTTTGGGTAATCGTTCCGAGTAGGAATCCATCGGGTGCGACCCATTTCTTCCAGACGTAGAGTCCCAGCGCACCGACGGTGTACGCATCGAAAAGCACCATGAATTCGAAATGCTGCGTCATTCGTTCGATGAGGTGCACGTGCAGCCAGATCAGAAGCACCACCACGAGGTTGAGCCGGTGGATCCACAGTGACAGGCGGCGGCGGAATATTCGCTCCAGCGTTTGACGGGCACGGCGGACAGGCGCTGAACGGTCGGTGACCCAGCCGCTCATGAACAGCACGGACCACAGCAGCACTCCGACTGCGATCCAGAACGCGACGTCGCCGAGCGTGCGTGCCAGCTCGGTCGGAGCGAATGTGTTCTCCCGATGCAGATACGCGGGTACGAGCGCTGCGACACCGAGCATGCCGTGCAGTGCGTAGATGGTGCTGAGGCCGAGGCGGCGGTCGAGCCACCGGGGACGGAGGCTCAAAAGGATCGCCAGCAGCCACCAGCTGTAGGCGATTAGCCCGAGGCTGATGGTGAACCGTAGCGGGCCTGCATCGTCCATCTGCACGTTCATGAGAATCACGAGCGGCACGGGGAAGACAACGGCGGTCGCCCAGAGAGCGAGTCTTGCTGCCATCAGAAACCGATTCTCTCTAGCCACCGGTTGACGTCCCTGCGGGCACCGTCGAGGTCTCGGTACACCTGGGTGCCGCGCTCCTCAAAGCCTTCGAGGACCTGCGCATCTGGCCAGAAATCAGCGATGACCTCCAAGGTGTTCCCGAACCCGGTTCCTTCGTGAGTCACAAACGGCACGACAGTTGCGGACCCGAGATTCCGGTCGCGCATGAAGGTTTGGACCACCATCGGCTGTTCTCCGTACCAGATAGGGTGCCCGACGAACACCGTGTGGTATCCGGACACGTCGGGGAGTGCGTCACGGACCGGTCGGAATCGGTTTTCCGCCTCCTCCTGACCGGCCATCCGGTCTGTTTCGTCGTAGTTGACTGGATACGGGGTTTCCGGAACGATCTCGAACACATCGCCTCCGACTCGGTCGCGAATCATCTCCGCGATTCGGGCAGTGTTTCCCACAGTGAGATCCAAGTCCGGGTAGTTCGCGCCAGTTTTGGAGTAGTAGATAGTAAGGATCCCGTCCGCGCCCGGTGCTGCTGAACTATTGTCGGCAGGGGCGGCGACCGGGGGTGTCCTTCTGGACGGGGCTTGCCCGGTCGAGGTGGATTGATCGAGGGCGATGAGGCCTCCGAATGATGCTGCTCCGAGACCGAGGAGAGTGAGCATTTTGCGACGATTGATCATGGAGGACCTCCAAGCACGGTAGGGGTAGGCCGGTGCCCGCGGGCAGGTGCCCGGGCAGCACCGCTGAACAAACGCTACGAGGCGGTTGGGTGCGGGTGGGAGGGCGAACCTGGTCCCCCCACCTCGGGCTAACCGGACGCTGGCGAACGAACGAGACGACGAATCAGCAATTACTCTTCGTCGGAGCCCCCGCACGAGTCAGCTCGATGACGCGATCGCCGAGTCGCGACTGACACTCGAACATTCCGTTCTGCAACGACTGGACGTCATCCTGCACTAGGGATGGGCCGGGCGGGGTTCACACCGCGGGCAGCTGGGGGGCCGAAGCGCGGAACACGAGCGCCGGGGCGAAGACCGTGCTGGAGTGCACGTGCCCGATGCCCTCGGTGATCTCGTCGATGACCTTCTGCACGGCGATCTCGCCCATGGCGGCTTTCGGCTGGGCGACGCTGGTGATG
>NZ_JBKKAD010000220.1:0-21553 GCF_046714715.1 Conyzicola sp.
TCGGCGGGTAGAGGTAGTTCCGCATCCGTTCATCTGAGCGCCATAGACCGCCAATAATCTCAATCGACTTCACCCGAGAATCCGCTGAGAATTCAGCACTGGAGACCGCTTTGCCCAAACGACCCGCCGCCGGCTCAGGCCGTACCCGACTCATTTCGGGCATCACCGGCGTCTCCACGATGCTCGTCGTCGGAGCCCTCCTCACCATCGGTGGAGTGGTTTTCCCGGCGCAGACGGCGGATGCCGCTGCAGCCCCGAGCGCGGTCACGATCTCGGCGACTCAGCAGGATCCGGACTGGGGAAACTCCCCATTCCCGGACCTCGCCGTCACCGTCTCGCAGACCAAGAACCTCGTCAGCCAGGGGCTGGTAGTCAGCTGGACGGGAGGCAAGAAGTCAACGCCGCCCAACCAGGAGACCGGCGGCGAGAACTTCCTTCAGATCATGCAGTGCTGGGGCGATCTCCCCCAAGAGACGGACAAGCCTCCCGTGGCGGCCGAACCCGACCGCACCACCTGCCAGTACGGCGGATACAACACGCCCGGCACCTCACGCGACAGCAACCGCGGCGACACCAACACCATCGCGCCCGAAGACAAGAACTACAGCGTGAAGAAAGACGGAATCACTTCGGCATACACCTCGATTCCCTTCCGGGCCGCCACCGGAAAGCCTGAAGACATCGTCGAGAACGTAAGGGACGGGCACCGACTCTTCAAAGACGATGGAACGGTCGTCACCACCAACGTCAACGACAACAAATACTTCGGCCCGTACACCACCAACGAAGTCAGCTGGGCGGGCACAGGTAGCGACGGAACGGGATCGGCGAAGATCGAACTGCAGACGGCGGTTCAGTCCGAAGGCCTCGGCTGTGGCACTCCGATCGAGGGCGCAGACGGCACCGTTACGGGTTCGTCGTGCTGGCTCGTGATCATCCCCCGCGGCACCGCGGATCAGGGTGAGCCCGCCATCAAGCAGTCAGGTCTCCTCTGGGACAGCTGGAAGCACAAGCTCGCGATCAAGCTCGACTTCCGTCCGGTCGGAGTGCGCTGCGATATCGGCGCGTCGGAGCGACTCGTATCGGGGAGCGAGCTGGCCGCAGACGCCGTGGCCTCCTGGCAGCCGTCGCTCTGCACCTCGGACGGCGGATCGGTCTACACGCTTCTCACCGGTACCGAGGGCGACGCTGCGCTGGCCGCGAACGGTTCCGAAACGGCACCTCTCGCATTGACCTCCAACGCGCTGGTCTCCGAGCAGGCCGACACTCTCGCGTACGCGCCGATAGCCGTCACCGGTTTAGCCATTGCCTTCGCCGTCGACAGGGAACCCGCAGACAGCGCGGACCAAGCCAGTCAGGACAAGGCGCGGTTGCCCTTCACTAGCCTCAACCTCAACCCGCGACTGGTCGCGAAGCTGCTGACCAACTCCTATCTCGACTCACTGCCCTACGGCGCGAACCGTGTGCACGTCGGGTACGTCAGCAAGGCGGAGCCTGGTCACAACGCCCGCAACATCACATACGACCCGGAATTCCTGGCTATCAATCCCGAGTGGAAGAACCAGGCGCTCGTGAGCCCCTCGCTCGGCGACCTGCTGCTTCCGCAGGGGCGGTCGGACGGCGCGACCGCACTGTGGACCTACGTCACCTCAGACGCTGCGGCATCCGAATTTCTCGCCGGAACGCCGGACGAATTCGGCATGATCGTGAACCCCTACAGCTCGACGGAAGCGTCCAAAAACAAGACCGGCACCGCGATGAGTCTGCCCCGCGACGACTTCCCCAAGGCCGATCCGATCGAACAGCCGGCCGACGGCGGCGCCGACCCGATCAACCTCGTGACCTGGCGGCCGTATTCGAACAGCTACGAGGCGAGCGGAAACCTCGTGCTCAACGGAAACGGGCAGGTACTCGGCGGGTGGAACCCGAACGATAGACCGCCGCGTTACGCAAAGCCCACCCGTAGCTTGCCGGGCGTACAGCGCGTGCTCGGGCTGACCAACACGGCGGCTGCCGCCAAGTACCAGGTCTTCACGGCGGCTCTGCTCAACCCCGCGGGGGAGTACGTCACGCCGACTATCGATTCCATGACCGCGGGAGCCGCGGCGATGACCGCCTCGGCAAGCCAGGCGCAGGTCTACGGCTTCGACCCTCGGTCGGAAGCGGCCAGAGGCGCGAAGACGGCCTACCCGCTCACGCTCCCGGTCTACGCGGCCGCCAGCCCGACGATGACGGACGCTGGCGTGCGAGCCTCGTACGCCGACTTCATCAGGTACGCGGTGACCGACGGTCAGCGCAAGGGCACCGAGCCGGGTCAGTTGCCCGAGGGATACGCACCCATTCCTGCAGGATGGAAGGCACAGGCGCTCGCGGCCGCAACGGTGATCGAGTCGCCTCCCGCGCCCGTGGCCGCTCCAGCTCCTGTCGCTCCGCCCGCCGCCGTGGCGCAGACTAAGCCTGCCCCGGTCGGGTCACTGGCTCCTGCAGCCGTTGCTCCCGCGGCGCCGACCGCCACCGGTGAAGCCGTTCTGGCACTCGCCGGCAAAGCAACGCCCGACGACCCCGCCGCCGCCGCCGCGCTGCAGAACGCGGTTCCCGGAAGCGTTCTCGCCGGCCTGCTCTCCGCTCTACTCGTTCCCGGAATCACCCGCATGAAGAGGAAACGCCTCTGATGCCCACACTCTTGCCAGCGTCTGAGACGGCACCTAGTAACTCAGCAGCTACAAGTCGAAGCGGCCGCGCTCGCGGATGCTCGGTAAACCCCCTTGAAAGGATCGCACCCTCGTGAAGATCAAGAAGATCGTTGCACTGAGCACCGTCGCGGGCCTGGCCCTCGCCGGACTCGCATTCACGCCCGCCAACGCCGAGCCCGTCGCCAACAGCTACGTTCTCGTCGGCTCGGACACTCTGCAGGACTCCACCAATGCTTTGACCAATGGCACGAACGCCAGCGGTTCGTTCCTTCGCGTCACCTCCGGCGGCGCCACTCTGGGTAACTTCGACGCCTTCGGCGGCGCGGCAATCCAGACCAAGCCGAACGGTCCGTACTTCGGCCGTCCCGCTGGCTCCGGTGCGGGCGTCAACGCGCTGCGCGCCTCGATCACCGGCAACCCGTACTCCGCCGGTGGAACGAACACCACCCCCGCCAAGGTCATCACCGGCCAGGTCGACATCGCCCGTTCGTCGAGCGGTCCCGGCGCCAACGCCAACGCCGCCGGCCAGCTGCTCTACGTGCCCTACGCGCGTGACGCCGTTGCATACGCGTACAAGGGTGGAACGGCCGCTTGGGCCACGCTGACCCCTGTGCAGCTCAAGCAGGTCTTCGACGGAACGCTGACCACGATCGACGGCGCTGCGATCAAGCCGCGCCTTCCCCAGGCCGGCTCGGGTACGCGCAACTTCTTCCTCCCCGCCATCGGCTACGCCTCCGGCACGACGGTGGCCCCCGGTGTTTCGGATGTCGGAAACGCCACCGCTGAGAACGACGCCACCGTGCTCGCCGAAGGCGAGATCATCCCGTTCTCCGTCGCCAGCTGGGTCGCCCAGGCCAACGGCGTGACCGGTTTCAACTCCACGACCGCCACCGGTGTTCAGCTCGGTAGCCCGATTGCCGGCACCACCCCCTTCACCGGCACCGCCCCCGCGCTCGTTCCCAGCGCAACCTACTACGCGAACACCACGTTCGGCCGCGACACCTACCTTGTTGTCGAGCAGTCGCGCGTCGTCTCCGGTGGCGCAAAGTACGACGCCGGCCTCGCCGCTCTGGTGAGTGGCACCGCATCCAGCCTCAACAACTTCGGTTCCGCCGCCAGCACCCCCGGCGCCGTCAAGAAGAAGTTCGGGTTCCTCGCTCCCTCCACGACGACCGCGCAGCGCGCGTACCTCAACCTGTAGAACAACCCAGCCATCACCTCACTCGAAAGGCATGATCATGAGTTTCACTAAAACCAAAATCGCTCTAGCCGTCGGCATCGCGACAGCACTCGTCTCTGGCGTTGCGGTCACGTCCGCCTTCGCCGTAGAGTCCAACGGTTCGACCGTCGCCCTGTACCAGTGGAACACCGACACGGAGTCGCTCGTCGCTCCCGGCACGGTCGTCGCATGGGACCAGGCTTCGTTCGGTGCCCCGAGCAAGACGGACATGAACGAGGTGTTCATCGGATCCGCTGACGCGACAGACGTGACGACGTTCATCTCGCCGCGTGGCCAGGAGAACACCGTCTCCGCGTGGACTGCGAACTCGAACGGAGGATTCATGCCCGGAACCAAGAACGTCCTCCAGGTGAATGTCTCCCCGTCGGGCATGCTCAAGGGCCAGTTCCAGTCGATCAAAGACAACGGTGGCCAGTTCAGCATCGGTTTCGCCTTTGTGAAGAACAACGGCCTGCAGATCGCTGACGCTGGAGTGGTCTACCACTACATCACCGTCCAGCCCGGTGGAAACTACACGTTCGAAGACCCCACCACCGCCGCTCCCGTCGAGCCCGCTGCCGGCTCCGCCGACATCAACCTCTCGGCGACCACCGTGGCCGCTGCTGAGGGCGCGCTCAGCCTCGTCGTTCCCGCTGGCACCACGGCCACGATCGGTAACCCGACCCTGGTCAACAACCAGTCGACCTCGACCGGAACCCTGGGCGACATCACCGTCAAGGACGAGCGTTTCCAGACCCACAAGGGCTGGACGCTCACGAGCACCGTCGCCGACTTCGTCGCTGGCAACAGCACGATCCCGGCGTCGCAGCTTCTCGTTACGCCCAAGGTGGTCGGCACGCCGATCGCGGGCGTTGTGGCAGCAGCCGCTGGTGCCGCGACGAAGGTCGGACGCCCGTTCGCCGAGGCAAGCGACGGCGCGACCGTCGGAGACACCGTGCTGAACGCAGACCTCAAGTTCGTCGCTCCGTCGACGGCTGCGGCCGGCGTGTACACCTCGAAGATGACGCTCACGCTCACCTCGAAGTAACACCCTAGAAGGGGAGGGGCCGCGCACAGCGGTCCCTCCCTTTTTTGCGTCGCCAATCGGGTGTGAATGAGGGGCTCCCGTTCACATCTGGTTCAGCAGCGGGAAGCTTGCAGGCCAACTGGCGATGCGTGAATGTACTGTGCACAGCATCCCCCTCTTGGCGCGCCGTCTTGCCCGCGGTTCCGTCGTAATCACAGCGGCCCTCATCGTCGCGTCGGGCCTCAGCATCGGTTCCACCGCGCTGCCCGCCCACGCCGACGACACCGACGGAATATCCGGTACGCCGGCGAGCGAGACCGGCCCCGACGGTCGCAGCCGCTTCAGCTACGAAGCCGCCCCTGGCCAGCAGCTCACCGACAACTACAGCGTCAGCAACACGGGCACGACCTCGCAGACGATGCGTGTGTTCTCGACCGACGCGTTCAACACGGAGGACGGCGCCTACGGCCTGCTCGAGACCGACGCCCAGGCCATCGATGCCGGCGCCTGGGTCACCTTCGAGAACGGTGCGAAATTCGTCGACGTGCCGCTGGCGGCCGGCGAGTCGAAGCTCGTTACGTTCACTTTGACGGTTCCCGCGGATGCTTCGCCAGGCGACCATGCCGCGGGCATCGTAACGTCGGTCACCTCGCCACAGGGACAGATCCTCGTCGACCGCCGCGTGGCCACTCGCCTCTACGTGCGCGTCCCCGGCGACCTGCAGGCGGCCCTCACGGTCGGCAGCATCTCGTCGTCGTACCAGCCGACGATCAACCCGCTCGACGGAACGACCACCATCACCTTCACCGTGCGCAACTCGGGCAACATCGCGCTCGGCGGCAACATGCTCATGGGCGTGAACACCTACTTCGGGATCAGCGCTGCCCCGATCGTGCGCGAAGAGCTCGCCGAGATGCTGCCGCGTTCGACGCGGGTCGTCACCATCGAGGTGCCGGGCGTAGCCCAGTTGGGTTATCTCAACTCGTATGTGTCGCTCGCGCCCACCCTCGCGGAAAACGTGACCAGCCCCGGACCGCTCGCCGTGGTCGACCGTGACACGGTCGCCATCGCGATGCCGTGGTGGCTCATCATCCTGCTCGTAGTCGGCGGCGCGATCTACCTCTTCCTGCGCATCCGCCGCCGCATCGACGCCAAGCGCGCCGAAGAGTGGGTCGCGCACATGGAGGCGGAAGCCCGCCGCAAACTCGAGTCCGACGGCAAGGGCGAGCTCGTGGCATCCGGAACACCGACAGACGGAGACGCACGATGATGCGACGCACCGCGCGCCGTGGCGCCACCGTCCTGCTTCTCGGCACCGCCGGACTGGTCGCGACGATGGCCTTCGGCTCGTCGGCCGCGCTCGCCTCCGTCACCGACGACGACGACGGAATCGGTATCACGATCGAGGTCACCCCCGGACCCGTGGCACCCGCACCGGCGGGAACGACGACGCCGGCCCCCGCGACGAGCCGGCCGTCCACGCCGACGAAGCCCGCCGCCGACGTCGTCGCGCCCGTCACCGAACCCGCCGTGCCCGCCGACGGCGAGGTCGACCTGGGCGGCATCCTGTTCGTGAGCGGGCTCACCTCGGTCTACGACTGGTCGATCAACCCGCTCGACGGCGCGACCGAGACGAGCTTCACCGTGCGTAACGTGTCGAAGAGCACCTTCAGTTCGACCGTGCGCTTCTGGGCCGACGGACCGCTCGGCAACCGACTCAGCGAGGTCACCGACGTCAAAGTCACCGACCTCAAGCCCGGCGAAACACGCACCCTCGAGGCGCGACTGGGCGGAATCGGGCAGTCGACATTCGTGCAGGTACACGCCACGCTCACGCCGCCGAAGGTGGTCGACGGTGTCGAGCTCGATTCGATCACGCGTGACCAGTTCGTCGTGATCCCGCCGTGGGGCGTCGCCTCGCTGGGCGGGCTTGGCGTGCTCGGATTCGCGGTCTACTCGCTCATGCAGTTCTTGGGCCGTCCGATGATGCCGTTCCGCCTCGGTGGCGTGCCCGCATGACGTTAGAACTGGAGAAGGCGATCGAGGAGTCGCCGACTCCCGCCGGAAGACCCCCGCGCCCGCCCCGCACCCCGAAACAGCAGCGTCCACCCCTCCCGCCGCGTCGCGCGCCGCGGCCGCCGAAAACGTATGCGCCGCTGACCCCGCGGATGATGCTCGTGCGCGGCTCGCTGATGATCGTCGCCGCGCTGCTGTTCTCGTTCGTGGCCAACGTGATGGTGCTCAGCCAGGTGCAGAACCTCGTGTCGCAACAGCTGCTCTACAACGAATTCCGCCAGCAACTCTCCGACGGTACCGCCCCCGTGAGCGAGGGCAACTTCGACGACGTGCTGCTCGCCGACGGCGACCCGGTGGCCGTGATCGACATCCCCCAGCTCGACGTGCACGACGTCGTCGTCGAAGGCACCTCGGGCGACGCGCTCAAGGCCGGACCGGGTCATCGCCGCGATACCGTGCTCCCCGGACAGCAGGGAGTCAGCGTGCTGATGGGCCGCGCGGCAGCCTACGGCGGCCCGTTCGGACGGATCCAGGAACTCGCGCCCGGCGATTCGTTCACCGTGCGCACCGGCCAGGGCAAGCATGTATTCGAGGTTGTCGGAGTGCGGTACGCGGGAGACCCCACGCCGGCCTCGCCGAAGGCGGGGGAGAGCCGTCTCATCCTGCAGACCGCCCGCGGCGCGTCGTTCATCCCGGCCGGAATCGCCTACGTCGACGCCCAACTGCGCAGCGAGGTGCAGGCGAGCGGTCAGCGCCAGACGACCTTCGCCACCCTGCCGCCGCAAGCCCAGGCGATGGCCACCGACCCGACGACGGTGTGGGCGCTCGTCTTCGCCCTGCAGTTCCTGGTCGTGGCGCAGCTCGCCGCCGTCTGGGCCTACCGGCGCATCGGTGCCCAGAAGACCTGGGTCGTATTCGTGCCCGTCGGCGTTCTCGCCGTGATCTTCGTGAGCAACCAGCTCACCCTCCTCCTCCCGAACCTGCTCTAGAACCGCCCCGCGAATCGAGTGACCATGACCGACCCCAAGCCCAACGACGACCTCACCCAGGTGCTGCCCGTCGCGCGACCCCGCGCCATGGCGCTCGCCGTCACCGAACGCATGCGTCGGCCGAAGGCGACGAAGCCCGACGACCAGACGACCTCGACGATGGTGCTCGAACGCCCGCCGCTCGCGACCCTCGAGGCCCGCAACATCTCGGCATGGTTCGGCGACCACCAGGTGCTCGACCGGGTCTCGCTCGAGATGCCGGCCGGCGTCATCACCTCGCTCATCGGGCCCTCGGGTTGCGGCAAGTCCACGTTCCTCCGCATCCTGAACCGCATGCACGAACTCGTGCCCTCTGCCAGCCTCGCCGGCGAGGTGCTCATCGACGGCGTCGACATCTACGACGTGGAGCGCAAGCTCGTCGACGCACGCAAGAGCATCGGAATGGTCTTCCAGAAGCCGAACCCGTTCCCGGCGATGTCGATCTACGACAACGTTCTCGCCGGCCTCAAGCTCACCGGAACGCGCGCCGACCGCGACCGCCGCGACTACCTCGTCGAGAGCTGCCTCACCAAGGCGGGTCTCTGGAAAGAGGTCAAGGACCGCCTGCGCGCACCCGGCGGCGGACTCTCCGGTGGCCAGCAGCAGCGTCTCTGCATCGCGCGTTCGCTCGCGGTGACACCGCAGGTGCTGCTCATGGACGAGCCCTGCTCCGCCCTCGACCCGACGTCGACGCGCGTGATCGAGGAGACGATGCTCGAGCTGGCGCAGGATGTCACGATCGTGATCGTGACCCACAACATGCAGCAGGCGCAGCGGGTGTCGACGCAGTGCGCGTTCTTCCTCGCCTCGCAGGGCACCCCCGGCGCCATCGTCGAGCACGGCGACACCGAGGCGATGTTCTCCGAGCCGGTCGACGAGCGCACCTTCGACTACGTCAACGGCCGCTTCGGATAGGTCTCGATACGTCGCTGGCGCTCCTACTCGACCAGCGTGGGGCGCTCAGTCGAAGTCGAGGCTGAGCTTGCGCAGCAGCCCGGCGAGCCGTTCCTGGTCGACCGGGGAGATGGCCTCGAGCAGTTCGGCCTCGGCGGTCACCAGTTCGGCGATCGCGACATCCACTCTCTCGCAGCCGTCTTCCGTCATCACCACGAGGATGCCGCGCCCGTCGTTCGGGTCGGTGCGGCGTTCGACGAGCCCGCGCTGCACGAGCCGGTCGATGCGGTTGGTCATGGTGCCGCTCGACACGAGGGTCTGCTGCAGCAGCGACTTCGGGCTCAGCTGGTAGGGGGAGCCGGCGCGACGCAGCGCCGAGAGCACGTCGAACTCCCACGAGTCGAGGTCGGATGCCGCAAAAGCCGTGCGCCGGGCCCGGTCGAGGTGGCGGGCCAGCCTCCCGACACGGCTGAGCACCTGGAGG
Organism: Conyzicola sp.; assembly: GCF_046714715.1. Classification (GTDB taxonomy): domain Bacteria; phylum Actinomycetota; class Actinomycetes; order Actinomycetales; family Microbacteriaceae; genus Conyzicola. Next base: position 9,362 of record NZ_JBKKAD010000220.1, read on the forward strand.
GGCGTGAAGTCGAGATCGGGACGCTCGCGCTGCCACGCATCGACGATGCGGTCGACCTCGTCGTTTGTGGGCATTGACCTATTATCTGGGGTCTGCGCGAAGCGGCCGTCTCGGGCGGCTCCGCGATCTGGCAGAATTGACGAGCGCGCAGGCCCTGCCTCGCGCGATCCGCCTTAGTGTAATGGCAGCACGACAGCCTTTGGAGCTGTTCGGTCTAGGTTCGAATCCTGGAGGCGGAGCAGTCAAAAGAGCCAACGATTTGGCTCTTTTGAATGCTCCGGCGTCTGAGTAACTCCGCAGCGGCAGGTACTGACCGCCGAGAGCAACTTTCCAAGCCTCGCCCACCTCACCCACCTCGCCCACCTCGCCCTTCCGTCGGCCTCACCGTCTGCGCCATCCTGGGACGTCTGCGGCCGCGCGCCGCTGCGCACGTGACCCGGAACTGCGCAAACACCGGCCCGCCCGGGTTTCGATACGGTCGCTGCGCGACCTACTCAACCAACACGCCCCGCGCGATGCGGCAGAATGAACAGCATGACTGACGCCCAGCTCGCCGTAATCGTTCTCGCCGCCGGTCAGGGAACCCGCATGAAGTCGCAGCGGCCCAAGATCCTGCACGAGATCGCCGGCCAGCCGCTCATCGGCCACGTGCTCGGCACCGTGCACCAGCTCGACCCGGCCCACGTGCTCGCGGTCGTGCGCCACGAGCGGGAGGCCGTCTCGACCATGATCACCGGGCTCAGCCCCGACGTGATCATCGTCGACCAGGACGACATCCCCGGCACCGGCCGCGCGGTCGAGGTGGCGCTCGACGCCCTGCCCGCCGGGTTCGACGGCGACGTCGTGATCGTGAGCGGAGACGTGCCCCTGCTCGACGCCGACACCCTCGCCGGACTGCTCGCAGCCCACCGTGCCGACGCGGCATCCGCAACTCTGCTCTCGGCCATCCTCGACGACGCGACCGGCTACGGCCGTGTGGTGCGCGACGCGTCGGGAGCGCTCGACCGCATCGTCGAGCAGAAGGATGCCGCGGCGCACGAACTGGCCATCACCGAGATCAACTCCGGCACCTATGTCTTCGGGGTGCAGGCACTGCGCGCGCAGCTCGCCCTCGTGGGCACCGACAACGCCCAGAACGAGAAGTACATCACCGACGTGGTCGGCCTGCTGCGCACTGCCGGTGCCACGATCAGCGCCGTCGCCGTGTCCGAGCCGTGGCGCGTCGCAGGGGTCAACGACCGCGTGCAGCTCGGCGAGGCCGGACTGCGTCTCAACCAGCTCATCGTGCAGCGCCACCAGCGCGCCGGCGTCACCATCCAGGACCCGGCAACGACCTGGATCGACACCGACGTGTCGATCGCGCCCGACGTGGAGATCCTCCCGGGCACCCAGCTCAAGGGTGCGACGAGCATCGCTACCGGCGCCAAGATCGGCCCCGACACCACCCTCGTCGACTGCGAGGTCGGCGAGAACGCCACCATCGTGCGCACCGACGCCACCCTCGCGGTGGTCGGCGCCGGCGCGACCGTCGGCCCGTTCGCCTACCTGCGTCCGAACACCGTGCTCGGTGTGAAGGGCAAGATCGGCACCTTCGTCGAGACCAAGAACTCCACGATCGGCGACGGCAGCAAGGTGCCACACCTCAGCTACATCGGCGACACCACGGTGGGCGTCGAGTCGAACGTGGGGGCCGGAACGATCACCGCGAACTACGACGGCGTGAACAAGAACAAGACGGTCGTGGGATCCCACGTGCGCTCGGGCTCGCACAACGTGTTCGTCGCCCCGGTTACAATTGGCGACGGAGCCTATACCGGCGCCGGCACCGTTGTCCGCAAGGACATCCCCGCCGGGGCGCTCGGGGTGAACGTGGCTCCGCAACGCAACATCGAAGGCTGGGTCGACAAGAACCGGGCGGGCACTGCGGCGGCCACTGCGGCCGCGGCGGCGAACGACGGCGACGAGTAACCCCCACTCTTTCAAGAATTTCAGGCGAGTCGAACAGAGAGCGGGAACCGTGTCCGAGATCAAGCAAACCGGACAGAAGAAACTGGTGATCGTTTCGGGTCGCGCGCACCCGCAGCTCGCCCTCGATGTCGCCGCCGCCCTCGAGACCAGCGTCGTGCACACCGATGCCCGCACCTTCGCGAACGGCGAGATCTACGCCCGTTACGACGAGAGCGTGCGCGGCGCAGACGTGTTCGTCATCCAGTCGATGCCCGCGCCGCTGAACGAGCACGTGATGGAGTCGCTCATCATGGTCGACGCGCTCAAGCGTGCCTCGGTCAAGCGCATCACCGTCGTCGTGCCGTTCTACCCCTACGGCCGCCAGGACAAGAAGGGCCGCGGCCGCGAGCCGATCAGCGCCCGCCTGATGGCCGACCTGTACAAGGCCGCCGGCGCCGACCGCATCATGAGCGTCGACCTGCACGCCGCTCAGATTCAGGGCTTCTTCGACGGCCCGGTCGACCACCTCTTCGCCATGCCCGTGCTGCTCGAGCACTTCAAGAAGCTCGACAACACCACGCTCACCGTGGTCTCGCCCGACATGGGCCGCGTGCGCGTCGCCGACATCTGGAGCGACAAGCTCGGCGCCCCCCTCGCCATCATCCACAAGCGCCGCGACCCGCTGGTGCCGAACCAGGTCTCAGTGCACGAGATCGTCGGTGAGGTCGAGGGCCGCGTCTGCCTGATCGTCGACGACCTGATCGACACCGGCCGCACCATCGCCAAGGCCGCGCAGGCGCTCAAGGAGGCGGGCGCCCTCGGCGTCATCGTCGCCGCGACGCACGCGGTGTTCTCCGATCCGGCCGTCGAACTGCTGCAGAGCGAGTTCATCGACTCGGTCGTCGTCACCGACACCCTGCCGTTGCCGCCCGAGAAGCGTTTCCCGTCGCTCACCGTGCTGCCGATCGCGCCGCTGCTCGCGCGGGCCATCTACGAGGTGTTCGACGACGGGTCGGTCACCTCGATGTTCGACGGCGCCGCGTAGGCCTGCTGCCGGTCGTAAAAGAGCCGTTTCCGGCCGGATGACGCGTCCGCGGCGGGCTCATCGGGCCGGTTTCGGCTCATCTGAAGGCTCAACCTCCTTCGCAGGCTCAGTCGGCGGTTTCGATACGGGCGCTAGAGCGCCCTACTCAACCAGCTAGCTGCTCTGCGTCGGCACCAGCGGCAGCTGCGGCGGCCCGGGGATCAGCCCGAGCGACACGATGTGCCGGTCGCCGCCGAACGCCCCGTCGCTGTAGCACTCCCAGCCCATGCCGCCCGGTCCGAATACCTCGAAACGGGCATCCGCCCCGCTGTCCCCGGCCACCGAATAGGCGACCCAGACGGCGCACGCCGACTGCGCCGACGACGCGGCGACGCTCCACGTGGTGACGATGCCGGGCAGAATCAGCCCCACGAGCGCGAGCACGACGACCACGCGCATCATCGTGACGGTGCGCTTCGACCGCAGCGGCTTGCCGTCGCCGGGTTCGTAGCCGTTCAACTCGGGGTGTTCGTCGCTCATCGTGCAATTGTCGCAGGGTACTGTGCCCGCGTCGGCCCACTGCCTACAGTGAGCACATGACCGAAGTCGACCTCGTCACGCGCTTCGTCGCGGCGCTCGGCCTGCAGCCCGTTGCCTTCGCCTTCACGGGAGAGTCGTCGCTGCGCTCCGCTTTCGCCGTCTCCGAGTTCGCGGCGGCGGCCGTCGCGACCGCGGGCATCGCCGCGAGCAGGCTGTCGGATGACGCGGCTCCCGTCACCGTCGACCGCGGCCTCGCCGCCGCCTGGTTCGGTGCCGCGCTCACGCCCGTCGGGTGGCAGCTGCCTTCGCCCTGGGATGACCTGGCCGGGGATTACGCGAGCGCCGACGGGTGGATCCGGCTGCACACGAACGCGCCCCGGCACAGGGCGGCGGCCCTCGCGGTGCTCGGCACCCCCGCCGATCGTTCCGCGGTGGAGGCGGCCGTGGCGGCGTGGGCTGGCGACGAGCTCGAGCGGGCCGTCGTCTCGGCGGGCGGATGCGCGGCGGTGATGCGCAGCGCCGAGGGGTGGGCGCGTCATCCGCAGGGCATTGCGGTCGCGAGCGAGCCCCTCGTCAACTGGACGTCCGGCGGCTTCGCGGCCGCCCGCGAGAACTGGCGGCCGACGGGGGAGCGGCCGCTCGCCGGCCTGCGCGTGCTCGACCTGACGCGTGTCATCGCGGGCCCCGTCGCCACCCGCTTTCTCGCCTCGCTCGGCGCCGACGTGCTGCGTGTCGACCCGCCCGACTGGAACGAACCGGCGATCGTGCCCGAGATGACCCTCGGCAAACGGGCCACGCGCATCGACGCGACGACGACCGTGGGGCGTGACGCGCTCGAGCGGCTCGTCGCGCACTGCGACGTGCTGGTGCACGGCTACCGTCCGGGTGCGCTCGACGAGCTGGTCTCGCCGGAGCGCCGCCGCGACCTGCGACCGGGGCTCATCGAGGTGTCGCTCGACGCCTACGGCTGGCGAGGACCGTGGAGCGCGCGCCGCGGGTTCGACAGCGTCGTGCAGATGTCGAGCGGGATCGCGGAGGCCGGCATGGGGTGGGCCGGGGCCGACCGGCCGACGCCGCTGCCGGTGCAGGCGCTCGACCACGCGACCGGGTATCTGGCCGCCGCGGCCGCCCTCGTCGCGATCGGGCGGATGCGCCGCGAGGGCGTGTCGAGTTCGGCCCGCCTGTCGCTGGCGCGCACGGCCCTGGAGCTGCCGTTGTCCCTTCGACACGCTCAGGGAACGGCCGCTGAGCCTGTCGAAGCGCGACCAACCCGCATCGACACCCCGTGGGGCCCGGCCGACCTGCTCGCCTCCCCGCTCACGGTCGGCGACATCGCGTTCAACTACGAACGCGGCCCGACAGAACTGGGTTCTGACGAGCCGCGCTGGTAGTACCTGTGCTGGTTGAGTAGGTCGCTCAGCGACCGTATCGAATCCACGCGAGGGGTTTCGATACGCGCCGTAGCCGGTGCTACTCAACCAGCAATCGTTGTTAGTGGCTGTCGACCGCTTCGATCTCGGTGCGGTCGCCGCTCCACAGGGTGTGGAACGTGCCGTCCATGTCGACGCGCTTGTAGGTGTGCGCGCCGAAGAAGTCGCGCTGTCCCTGGGTGAGCGCGGCCGGCAGGCGGTCGGCGCGCAGGCTGTCGTAGTACGACAGCGACGACGCGAACACGGGTGCCGGGATTCCGGCGTGGGCGGCGTCGGCGACGACGTTGCGCCAGGCCTCCTGCGTCGTGGCGACCACGTCGGTGAAGAACGGCGCCGTGACGAGCGAGACGAGCCCGGGGTTCTCGGCGTAGGCCTCGGTGATGCGGTTGAGGAAGCGGGCGCGGATGATGCAGCCGCCGCGCCAGATCTTCGCGATCTCGCCCTTCTTGATGTCCCAGCCGTACTGCTCGGCACCGGCGACGATGGCGTCGAAGCCCTGCGAGTAGGCGATGACCTTCGACGCGTAGAGCGCCTGGCGCACGCCCTCGATGAAGCCGTCGACGTCTTCGACGGGGTTCGCGGTCGGGCCGGGAAGCGCCGCTGCTGCCGCGCGCTGGGCGGGCTTCGACGACACGGAGCGGGCGAACACGGCCTCGGCGATGCCCGAGACGGGGATGCCGAGGTCGAGAGCGGTCTGCACGGTCCAGACGCCGGTGCCCTTGCTGCCGGCCTGGTCGAGGATGACGTCGACGAGCGGCTTGCCCGTCTTCGCGTCGACCTGGCGCAGAACCTCGGCGGTGATCTCGATGAGGTAGCTCTCGAGCTCGCCCTTGTTCCACTCGGTGAAGATCTCGGAGATCTCGGCGGGCGTCTTGCCGGTGCCACGACGGATGAGGTCGTAGGCCTCGCCGATGAGCTGCATGTCGGCGTACTCGATGCCGTTGTGGATCATCTTGACGAAGTGGCCGGCGCCGTCGGTGCCGACGTGGGTCACGCAGGGCTCGCCGTCGACGACCGCGGCGATCGACTTGAGGATGGGGCCGAGGGTCTCCCACGCCTCGGCGGAACCGCCGGGCATGATCGACGGGCCGAGCAGCGCGCCCTCTTCGCCGCCGGAGATGCCGGCGCCGACGAAGTTGATGCCGGTCTCGCGTACCGCCTTCTCGCGGCGGATGGTGTCGGTGAACAGCGCGTTGCCGCCGTCGACGATGATGTCGCCAGGCTCGAAGACCTCGGTGAGCGCGTCGATCACGGCGTCGGTGCCCTTGCCGGCCTGCACCATGATGATCGCGGTGCGCGGCTTCGAGAGCGACGCGGCGAATTCCTCGTACGACGAAGCCGGGAGGAACTCGGCCTCGGGGTGCTCGTCGAGCACCGTCTGGGTCTTCTCGTACGAACGGTTGAAGATCGCGACAGTGTTGCCTTCGCGGGAGGCGAGGTTGCGGGCGAGGTTCGAGCCCATCACCGCCATGCCCACTACGCCGATGTTTGCCTGGGCCTGGGTGGCTTCTGCCATGGGGGTATTTCTCCTTGCAATCACGCGGGAAATTGGTTTTGCAGCCGTGACCGACGGGCCACGGCACGCTCTCTCAGACTAAAGCAAGGCTTGCGCGCGGTGCCGGACTGTGACGAAGCTCGCTGGAACGCAAAAGTTGCGCACCGGCGTATCCCCGCATACGATCGCCTATTAAGTCTGACTTATGCGGGACGCTCGCAGCTGTTGTCAGACGTAATGACGCGTCGACATCCAGCAAAGGAGCCTTCATGCCCACGAGCTATCCACCCCTGATCGTGATGGGGGTCTCCGGTTCGGGAAAGTCGACCATCGGCCTCGCTCTCGCCACCGCACTCGGTCTCGACTTCATCGACGGCGACGACCTCCATCCCCGCGCCAACAAAGAGAAGATGGCGGCCGGCCACCCGCTCGACGACGAAGACCGCGCCCCCTGGCTCGAGATCATCGCCGAGCGCATTGGCGCCGAACTGGTCGAGGGCAACCCGATCGTCGTCGCCTGCTCGGCGCTCAAGCGCCGCTACCGCACGCAGCTCGTATCGCACGCGCCCAGCGCCGTGTTCGTGCACCTCTCGGGGCAGCGCGGCATCATCGCGGAGCGCCAGGCGCACCGGAACCACGAGTACATGCCCAACAGCCTGCTCGACTCGCAGTTCGCGACGCTCGAGCCCCTCGAGGCCGACGAGAGAGCCATCGTCGTCGACCTCGCCCAGACTCCGGACGAGATGGTCCGGTTCGTAAAAGAGAAGCTCGCCGACTTCACTGTCGCCTGAGTTCAGCCCCATTCACCAGTTAGGACAAAGATGACCGACATCGAACTCGTGTGGCAACTGCCCACGTGGGGACTGCTGCTGATCGCGCTCGGCGCGATCGCACTCCTGCTCTTCCTCATCATCGGGGCTCGCATCCACGCGTTCCTCGCCCTCATCGTGGTCAGCCTTGTGACAGCGATCGCCACGGGGGTGCCGGCCAACCAGATTGTTCCGACGCTGACGTTGGGCTTTGGCTCGACACTCGCCACCGTGGCGCTGCTCGTCGGTCTCGGGGCCATGCTCGGCCGCATGCTGGAGACCAGCGGTGGCGCGCAGGTGCTCACCGACGCCCTCATCCGCAAGTTCGGCGAGAAGCGGGCACCCCTCGCGCTCTCGATCGCCTCGCTCATGATGGGTTTCCCGATCTTCTTCGACGCCGGTCTCGTCGTGATGCTGCCGATCATCTTCGCGGTGGCCCGTCGCCTCGGCGGTTCGCTGCTGCTCTACGCCTTCCCCGCCGCCACCGCGTTCTCGGTCATGCACATCTTCGTGCCCCCGCACCCCGGCCCCGTGGCCGCGACCGGCCTGCTCGGCGCCGACGTCGGCCTCGTGCTCGTGTTCGGCCTGCTCGTCGCCATCCCGACCTGGTACATCGTCGGTTACAAGTTCGGTGGCTGGGTCGGCCGTAAGTACGACATCGCGATCCCGAACATCCTCTTCGGCTCCAAAGACGACGGTGTCGCGGAAGAGTTCAAGTCGTCGCCCAAGCTCGGAACGATCGTCTTCCTCCTGCTGCTGCCGCTCGTTCTCATCTTCATGAACACGGGCCTCAACGCCCTGGCCACGGCCGAGGTGGTCTCGCTCGACAACGGCATCGTGCAGATCCTGCGCCTGCTCGGCGAGACACCGATCGCACTGCTCATCACCGTGTTCTTCGCCATGTGGCTGCTCGGCTGGAGGCGCAACAAGAAGGCGACGCTCGTCGAGAGCATCGTCGACAGCGCCCTCGGTCCGGTGTGCGCGATCATCCTCATCACGGGTGCCGGCGGAATGTTCGGTGGCGTTCTCCGCGCCAGCGGCATCGGCAACGCCATCGCCGACTCCCTCGACGCCATCGGCCTGCCGCTCATCGTCGCCGGCTTCGTCATCGCGGCCATCGTGCGCGTCGCCCAGGGTTCGGCGACGGTGGCGCTCACCACCGCGGCCGCCCTCGTGCAGCCCGTCGTGCAGGGTGACTCCAGCCTCAACCCGGTGGAACTCGCCGCCATCGTGCTCGCCCTCGCGGCCGGTTCGGTGTTCGCGGGCCACGTCAACGACTCGGGCTTCTGGCTGGTCAGCCGCTTCTTCGGCATGGACACCCAGACGACCCTCAAGACGTGGACCGTCGGCCAGGCGCTCGTGGGTGTCTGCGGCTTCGTGTTCGCCCTCGCGATCTTCCTCGTCGCCGGCGCGGTCGGCTAACGCCATGGGTTCGAACCTCTTCGACCTCGGCGGGCGTATCGCGCTGATCACGGGTTCCAGTCGGGGAATCGGCAAGGCCATCGCGCGCGGTCTCGCCGAGGCCGGCGCCACGGTCGTACTGCACGGTAAAGACGAGCGCCGTCTCGCCGAGACGACCGCCGAGTTCGAGGCGGAGTTCGGTGCGGCCGTCGTTAGAAGCGTCGCGTTCGACATCACCGACGCCGAGGCGGTGGCCCGTGGCATCCGCTCGGTCGAGTCCGAGGTCGGGCCCGTCCGCATCCTCGTCAACAACGCCGCGGTGCAGCACCGGGTCTCGCTTCTCGACCTCGACGTCGACGACTGGGACCGGGTGCTGCGCACCAACCTCACGAGCGCGTTCCTCGTCGGGCGGGAGGTCGCGCGCGGCATGATCGAGCGCGGCGGCGGCAAGATCATCAACGTCGCCTCGGTGCAGACCGATCTGGCGCGTCCGACCATCGCCCCGTACACGGCGTCGAAGGGCGGCGTGCGCAACCTCACCCGGGCGATGACCGCCGAGTGGGCCGAGCACGACATCCAGGTCAACGCGATCGCGCCCGGCTACATTCACACCGAGATGACGCAGAACCTGGTCGACGACGAGTCGTTCAACTCGTGGATCGTCGGCCGCACCCCCGCCCATCGCTGGGGCACGACGGCCGACATCGTGGGGCCCGCGGTGTGGCTCGCGTTCGACGGCTCGAACTTCGTGAACGGCCAGGTCATCTTCATCGATGGCGGAATGACGGTGGTGGTGTGATGAACGACACGAATCTCGCGGTGGTCGCCCACGGCAAGGACGACCTGCGAGTCGACGAGTTGCCCGCGCCCACGCCGGCCCCGGATGAAGCGGTGGTACGCATTGCGTACGGGGGCATCTGCGGTTCCGACCTGCACTACTGGACGCACGGTGCGGCGGGGGAGTCGATCCTGCGCGAGCCGATGACCCTCGGGCACGAGGTGGTCGGCACGGTGCACACCGCTGCGGCCGACGGCTCCGGCCCGGCGGTCGGTGCGGAGGTGGCCGTGCACCCGGCTACACCCAAGCCCGTCGAGGGCGTGCGCTATCCGGAAGCCCGGCCGAACCTGGCGCCCGGCACCAGCTACCTGGGCAGCGCCGCGCACCATCCGCACACCGAGGGCGCGTTCGCCACCTTCGTCGCGCTGCCGACCCGCATGCTGCGCGTGCTGCCCACCGGGCTGTCCCTGCGCGGGGCGGCGCTCGTCGAACCGGCGAGCGTCGCGTGGCACGCCGTCGGCCGTGCGGGCGACGTCGCGGGCAAGTCGGTGCTCGTCGTCGGCACCGGTCCGATCGGCGCGCTCGTGATCGCCGTGCTCAAGCGCGCGGGTGCGAGCCGCATCACCGCGGTCGACCTGCACGAGACCCCGCTGCGCATCGCCCGCGAACTCGGGGCGACCGACACCATCCTCGCCACCGACGTCGACGCGATCGCCGCGGTTCAGGCCGACGTGGCGATCGAATCGTCGGGCAACTACCGCGGCCTCGCGTCGGCCGTGCGTGGTGTGACCCGCGGGGGTCGCGTCGTAATGGTCGGCCTGTTGCCGTCCGGCGAGCAGCCGGCCCTCATCAGCCTCGCCATCACGCGTGAACTCGAACTGGTCGGGTCGTTCCGTTTCGCCGACGAGATCGACGACGTGCTCGCGGCGCTTGCCGACGGAACGCTCAACGTCGATCCCATCGTGACGCACGAGTTCGCGGCATCCGAGGCTCTCGAAGCGTTCTCTGTGGCGCTCGACGCATCGGTCAGCGGCAAGGTGCTGCTGCGGTTCTAGCTGGTGCGCTTCTGACCGCTAGTGTCCGGGGCGGGGCACGTCGTGCCAGACGTGCTCCACCTCCGACACGGTGCGCCGCATGATGCGGTCCATCGCGGCGCGCGCGTCGATCTCTCGCCCGCCCTGCACCGCGTCGGCCACGTCGACGTGCCACTGCAGAGCCTCCTCGTGCGGGCGGGAGGGCATGAGGCCGAGCGTCGTGCGGCCGCGCAGGATCGCGGCGATCATGCCGTCCATCGCCGCGAACATCTCGTTGCCGCTCGCGCGCAGCACGAGGGAGTGGAAGTGGATGTCGAGCTCGAGAAACGCGTCGAGGTCGCCGGAGCGACCGACAGTGCGCATGCGGGCGGCCGTGCCGAGCAGTTCGGCCGACTGCTCGTCGGCGGCGTGCTGGGCCGCGAGTTCGGCGGCCATCGGCTCGACCGCGGTGCGCAGCTCGGTGAGCGAGCGCAACTGCGCGCCCTGCCCGGGGCCGGTGACACGCCAGGCCACCACCTGGGGGTCGAAGACGTTCCATGCGCCCTCGGGCAGCACGCGGATTCCGACGCGCTTGACGCTCGTCACGAGGCCGAGCGACTGCAGCACGCGCACCGCCTCGCGGATGACCGAGCGACCCACCCCGAGCTCGATCGCGAGCTGGTCGGCGAGCACTGTGGTGCCGGCCACGAGCCTCCCGTCGACGATGCGGCGACCGATATCGTCGACCGCGCGACTGTGGAGACTGGAGGACATCTTTGAAGGATAGCCGTGCCAACGCGGGCGAGATCGCTAAAGCCTGCCTCGCCGTGTAAGCTTGGCGGCTGTACTTCGGCGAGGGATGCATTGCATCCGTGATCGACGCGGTGGAGCGGGCATCGGCCATTCGGCCTCACGTCTTCCTCACGCTGACATATGCGTTCGAGTTGAAAATTCACGTGGGCCACCGGTCCCGTCACAAGGAGATAAATCATGGCTCAGGCCGAAATCAGCAACCACCTCGTTACCGAGATCCGCGAGAGCTTCGGCAAGGGTGCGGCTCGCAAGATCCGCGCCGTCGGCAAGATCCCCGCCGTCATCTACGGACACGGCACCGAGCCGCAGCACGTCACCCTGCCGGGCCACGAGGTCAGCCTCATCCTGCGCAAGTCGAACCAGATCCTCGAGCTCGACATCCAGGGCAAGGTCCAGCTCGCGCTGGTCAAGGACGTTCAGAAGGACCCGGTTCGCCAGATCATCGAGCACATCGACCTCATCGTCGTGCGCAAGGGCGAGAAGGTCACCGTCGACGTGACCATCCACCTCGAGGGCGAGGCCGCACCCGGCACGCTCGTCAACCAGGACTCCAACTCGGTGTCGCTCGAGGCCGAGGCCACGCACATCCCCGAGTCGATCGTCGTCAACATCGAGGGCAAGGAGGCCGGCTTCCAGCTCTTCGCCAAGGACCTCGAGCTGCCGACCGGTTCCTCGCTCATCACCGACGAAGACGTGCTCATCGTCGCGGTCTCGACCGCCAGCGAGCAGGACCTCGGCGAGGACGACGCAGCAGAGGCCGAGGGCGACGCCCCCGCCGCTGAAGAAGCAGCCGCGGAGTAATCCTGCCTGACGACGCAACACCCTGGCTTGTAGTCGGGCTCGGTAACCCCGGGCCCGGCTACGCCGGCAATCGTCACAACGTGGGACAGATAGCCATCGCGGAACTCGCGCACCGGGCATCCCTCACTTTCAAGAATCACA
>NZ_JBKKAD010000221.1:0-13629 GCF_046714715.1 Conyzicola sp.
CGCTCGTCGGTGAAGCTCTGCACCGTGATGACCGGGCCGAAGATCTCGTTCTGCACCGCGTCATCCGTCTGCACGAGTCCCGACACGATGGTCGCCTCGTGGAAGTAGCCGACGGATCCCTGCCGACGGCCGCCGAGCTCGATCACCGCGTTGTCGGGCAGCCGGTCTATGAAGCCCTCCACCTGGGCGAGCTGGTTGGCGTTGTTCACCGGGCCGAACAGCACGCCCTCGTCGGCGGGCGCGCCCGTGATCGCGTTGGCGCGGGAGTAGGCGGCGAGCGCCGCGACGAACTCGTCGTGGATGCCCTGCTGCACGAGCACCCGGGTGGCCGCGGTGCAGTCCTGCCCGGCATTGAAGAAGCCGGCGGTCGCGATGCCCTCGACGGCCGACTCGATGTCGGCGTCGTCGAAGACGATCACGGGAGCCTTGCCGCCGAGCTCGAGATGCACGCGCTTGAGGTCTTTGGATGCCGCGGACGCGACGGCCATACCGGCGCGCACCGAGCCGGTGATCGAGACCATCTGGGGTGTGCGGTGGTCGATCATCGCGGCGCCCGTCGTGCGGTCGCCCGTGATCACGTTGAGCACGCCCGGCGGCAGGAACTCTGCGGCGACCTCGGCGAGCAACAGAGTGGACGACGGGGTGGTGTCGCTTGGCTTGAGCACGGTCGTGTTGCCGGCCGCGATCGCCGGGGCGAACTTCCAGACGGCCATGTTCAGCGGGTAGTTCCACGGCGTGACCTGGCCGATGACCCCGATGGGTTCGCGCCGGATCGACGACGTGTGGTCTTTCATGTACTCGCCCGTGGCCATGCCGCTGAGGTGGCGCGCCTCGCCTGCGAAGAACCGGATCTGGTCGACCGACAGCATGATCTCGTCGGCGACGAGGCTCGCGCGCGGCTTGCCGGTGTCCTTCGACTCGACGTCGGCGAACTCCTCGGCGCGCGCCTCCATGGCGTCGGCGATGCGGAACAGGGCGAGCTGCCGTTCGGCGGGCGTGGTCTCGCCCCACGTCTCGAAGGCGTCGGATGCCGCGGAGAAGGCGGCGTCCACGTCACCCGCCCCCGACACCGGTGACGACGCATAGGCCTCTTCCGTCGACGGGTCGATCACGTCGAACGAGGTCTCGCTGCGGGCGGCCACGTACTCGCCGTTGATGAAGTTACGGAGTTCGTTAGCGCTCATGGCTCCAACATACCCACCTTCACCGCCGCTCTCTACGCCATGATTCGACGGATTTCGTCGGTAGATCGGCGTAATTGTTGCGGAATCGCTTGTGACCACTTCGGCCGGCTGCCACAATCAACCCATGACCACGACAGGCAAGACCCCCTCGAAGTCGGCGACGAAGGCGTTGCAACTCGACGCCGTCTCCAAGGCCATCATCGAGCAGCTACAGACCGACGGGCGCCGCTCCTACGCCGAGATCGGCAAGGCCGTCGGGCTCAGCGAGGCCGCCGTGCGGCAGCGCGTGCAGAAACTCACCGAGTCGGGGGTGATGCAGGTCGTCGCCGTCACCGACCCGATGCAGCTGGGCTTCTACCGCCAGGCCATGATCGGCGTGCGGGTCTCGGGCGACACCACCCTGGTCGCCGAGGCACTCGGGGCGCTCGATGCCGTGGACTACGTCGTGCTCACCGCCGGCAGCTTCGACATCCTCGCGGAGGTCGTCTGCGAGAACGACGACGACCTCATCGACCTGCTCAACAAGCGGATCCGCGCGATCGACGGTGTGCAGTCGACCGAGACGTTCGTCTACCTGAAACTCTTCAAGCAGTTCTACAACTGGGGAACGAGATAACAGCCATGACCACGACAGTTCAGCCCGTGCCATCCGACAGCCCCGTCTCCGCGCAGAAGACCGACGACAGCGTGCTGCAGCGGAAGGCCAAAGACCACCTCTGGATGCACTTCAACCGCCAGTCCGTCATGGAGGACGGCGGCGGCGTGCCCATCATCGTGAAGGGCAGCGGCCACCACATCTGGGACAACCGGGGCAAGCGGTACTTCGACGGCCTCTCGGGGCTGTTCGTCGTCAACGCCGGCCACGGGCGCAAGCGGCTGGCCGAGGTTGCCGCGAAGCAGGCCGAAGAGCTCGCCTTCTTCCCGCTCTGGTCGTACGCCCACCCCGCGGCGATCGAACTCGCCGACCGCCTCGCCTCGTACGCCCCCGGCGAACTGAACCGGGTGTTCTTCTCCTCCGGCGGCGGCGAAGCGGTCGAGACCGCCTTCAAACTCGCGAAGTACTACTGGAAGCTGCGGGGCCGGCCGACCAAGCACAAGGTCATCTCCCGCTCCGTCGCCTACCACGGCACCACGCAGGGCGCCCTGGCGATCACCGGCATCCCCGGCATGAAAGAGATGTTCGAGCCGGTCACGCCCGGCGGGTTCCGCGTGCCGAACACCAACTTCTACCGCGCCGCCGAGATGGGCGCGCCCGCCGACGACGAGGTCGCGTTCGGGCAGTGGGCCGCGAACCGCATCGAGGAGATGATCCTGTTCGAGGGCCCGGAAACCGTCGCCGCCGTCTTCCTCGAGCCCGTGCAGAACTCGGGCGGGGCGTTCCCTCCGCCGCCCGGCTACTTCGCCCGGGTGCGCGAGATCTGCGACCGGTACGACGTGCTGCTCGTGGCCGACGAGGTCATCACCGGCTTCGGTCGCATCGGCAACATGTTCGCCTCGACCACCTACGGCTTCGAGCCCGACATGATCACCTGCGCGAAGGGCATGACGAGCGGCTACTCGCCCATCGGCGCCACGATCGTGAGCGAGAAGATCTACGAGCCGTTCAAGCACGGCGACGTGTCGTTCTATCACGGCTACACGTTCGGCGGACACCCCGTGTCGTCCGCCGTCGCCCTCGCCAACCTCGACATCTTCGAGGAGGAGAAGCTCAACGAGAACGTGCGCGAGAACTCGCCCGTGTTCCGGGCGACGCTCGAGAAGCTGCTCGACCTGCCGATCGTGGGCAACGTGCGCGGCGACGGCTACTTCTTCGGCATCGAGCTGGTGAAAGACAAGGCCACCAAGGAGACCTTCGACGCCGACGAGTCGGAGCGCCTGCTGCGCGGCTTCCTGTCGAAGGCGCTCTTCGAGGCCGGCCTCTACTGCCGGGCCGACGACCGAGGCGACCCCGTCATCCAGCTGGCACCGCCGCTCACCGTTGGGCCGGCCGAGTTCGACGAGGTGGAACAGATCCTGCGCTCGGTGCTGACGGAGGCGTGGAGCAAGCTGTAGGGGCGCACTAGCCGCCCGTGGCCGCGCGGCCTAGGGTGGGCCCCATGGTTACTCTCGATGATCTCGCAACGTTGCGACCCCAAGGAATCGACTTCGAGGCGGTCGGCCACACCGTCACGATCATGCCCACCGCGAAGACGCGGTCACTGGGAATGGGCATCCCCGACGTTCCGCTCGACTGGCAGGTGCTCGCCGACGGCAATACCGTCGGGTACATCGAAAAGGGTCAGGACGTGATCCTGGCGTGGAAGCCCTCGCAGCTCGACGACGGCGTTCCCGCGGAGGTGACGTCGATCGACGAGGCCGTGGAGTTTCTCGCCTCCGACCCGCCCAAGCAGCAGCACAAGCACAACAAGCACCCGCACAAGAAGGGCTGAGAGCCGCGCTCGCTAACCGGCGCGCTCGGCGAGCAGCGGCAGCAGGATCTCGCTGGTGAGCGGCGCGAGCGGTAGCGCGAGCGCCTCGACCGGCGAGACCCAGACGAGTTCTTCGATTTCAGCGGATGCCACGGCTGTGCCTCGAACCGAGACGAAGAAAACTTCGGCGTCGACGACGAATCCCGCCTCGTTGGCGGCCGGCGCGTGGAAGCGACCGAGATAGTCGAGATCGCCCGGCTCGACCACGAGCAGCAGTTCTTCGTGCAGCTCGCGCACGAGGGCGACCGCCGCCGTCTCCCCCGCGTCGATCTTCCCGCCGGCCTGCATAAAGCGCTCGGTGCCGCGCTTGCGCACCAGCAGCAGCCGCCCCTCGTCGTCGAGGATGATCGCGGCGACGATCACGATGACGCGCTGGCGGGTGGCGGCGTCGGGTTCGGAGGTCGGCATCGTCCCATTCTGCCGGGTGGGCCGCTGCTAAGGTTTCCGAACACCGCCGGGTTCCACTCTCGCATCGGAGACGAGCTTCTGAACGACACGACTACTGCCACCCGCGGTGCGCGCGCTCGTTTCCCGCTGGTCGGCGTGCTCGCCGTCGTCGTGGTCATGGCGATCCAGCTCGCGGCGCTCGTGCCCCTCGCCTGGGCCTCGCTGCACGGGCAGCGCATCACCGACCAGCTCGCCGTGTGGGACTTCGAGCCCAGTGCCGAACTCGCGGGGTACGTGGAACGGTCCACCATGACCGAACTGGGCGAGTTTCTCTTCTACGCGACCCATCCCGAGGTCAACGGGAAGGCCGAGTTCGACTCGATCTGCTCGAGCGACGAAGAGGGCGTGGGCACCCTCGGCTGCTACCTTCCCGCGTCGAGCGCCATCCACCTCTACGACATCACCGACGAGCGTCTCGACGGCATGGAGGAGGTCATCGCCGCCCACGAGATGCTGCACGCCGCGTGGGCGCGGATGGGCGACGCCGAACTCGCAGCGATCTCCCCGCTGCTCGAGGCGCAGGCCGTGGCCATGGAAGGCGACCCCGCCTTCGTGGAACGCATGGACTTCTACGCGCGCAGCGAGCCGGGCGAACGCCTCAATGAACTGCACTCCATCCTCGGCACCGAGGTCGCCGCTCTCGACCCACGGCTCGAACAGCACTACGCCGACCTGTTTACCGACCGCCAGCACCTCGTGGGGCTGTTCACCGTCTCCCATCAGGTGTTCGTCGACCTCGAGAACCGTGCGGAGGCGCTCGTCGCCGAACTCGAGGCACTCTCCGCGAGCATCGAGGCCGACTACAGCTCGTACACGTCCGGCTTCGACCAGCTCGACGCCGACGTGGAGGCCTTCAACGCGCGCGCCGACAGCGGCGACTTCCCGTCGCAGGCGCAGTTCGCGCGCGAGCGCAACGCGCTGCTCCAACGGCAGGAAGACCTCGACGCTCTCTACGCGTCGATTTCGGCGCGCGATGCGAGCTACCAGACCAAACTCGCCGAGCTCGACGGACTGAACGCCGACGTCGACGATCTGAACAGCAGCATCAACATCGCCCCGCGCAGTGGCGACGGGCTCTGACCCGAACCGACCCGGCCCCGCCCCGACTCGACCCGGCGCACCCGGCGAACGTAAGGTGAATGGCATGTCGGAACCGTCCACCACTCCCGTAACCCCAGCCGCAGCCTCGACCACGTCAACCACCTCGAGGGTGCGATCGGCACTCGTACTGGCGGCGTTCCTGGCGATATCGTTCGCCGTGGCCGCCCTCGGCTCGATCGCTACGGCCGGCAACGTGGAGGGCTGGTACGCCGACGCCGAGAAGGCGTCGTGGAACCCGCCGAGCTGGGTCTTCGGCCCCGCGTGGACGCTGCTCTACACCCTGATGAGCGTCGCGGCCTGGCTCGTCTGGCGGCAGCGTGACCGGGTGAACGTGCGTGCGGCTCTGAGGCTCTACGTCGTGCAGCTGGTGCTCAACGCGCTGTGGACTCCCGTGTTCTTCGGCCTCTATCCGTCCATCGGCGCCCCCGCCCTGTGGATTGCGCTAGCGATCATCCTCGCCCTCGACGTTGCCGTGCTGCTCACAATGCTGTCGTTCTGGCGGGTCAGCAGGGTCGCGGCGGGTCTGCTCGTGCCCTACTGGGCATGGGTGCTGTTCGCCACGACGCTCAACTGGGCCCTAGCCGCACTGAACAGCTAGCTGACCTCAACGCCTAGCCCGGCGCGAACGCCCACTCGGGCAGCATCCCGCGTTCCAACACCATGCGCAGTACCTCGGCGAGCCCGTATGCGGCGTCGATGTCTTCGGCGGCGCACACGAATTCGTTGGCCACGCTGCTTCGTCCGAGGGCCCAGCTGAGCCAGGCGAGCATGCACAGCACGGGCGGACGATTGCGACGTGGCGCAAGAGCCGCGATGGTCTTGAGCAAGTCGATCGCTGTCTCGACGCGGGCGGGATCGGGTCGCGGGCCTCGGCCGAGCATCAATCCGGCTGAGGGGAGCGCGTCGGCGGGCGCACCGAGGGCGAACCGGTGCGCGTCGTCGAGCACACGCTCGCCCGTCTCGAGGTCGAAGGCCCACTGCAGCATGACGACATCGCGTAGGGCGGGCGAACGTACGACGGCGATGACGAACGCGGCGGCCGCAGGCTCGATGCGGCCCGGGTCGACGCTCAGGATCGCTTCGAGCGTCGACGGAACGTCGCTCGGCGGTTGGGCACGAGGCAGGCCGACGGCTCGTGCGACCCGCGGGTCGACCGGGCGGCCGGGCGTACCGTCGATCAGCGCGGCGAACCGCAGCACCAGCTTCGCCACCCGCTCGCCGTCGATCGCGCCGACGTGGGGCAGCGCCGCCCACCGCGCGACGTCGCCGAGCGGACGCAGGGCGTCGGCCGACAGCTCGTCGAGCACGCGAGACCGCTCGATCGCGGCGAGCGGTCTGCCCTCTGCGGGGCACCGCGCGTCGAGATAGGAACCCCAGCCGTCTGACGCGACGCACAGCGCGTCGCGCACCTCGAAACCGGAGAACTCGAGACGGGTGGTGACGGCGGAGACGAAGAGGGCGCGGGGTGCGCCGGAGCCGCCGAACCCCTCGTCGGTGAAGACCACCGGCACGACGGCGTCGACGCCGGGCAGTTTGCTTATGGTGCCCACGAGCGTCGTGGCCACGCGTTTGTGGAGGCGTCGCCCCGCGTCATCCGAAGCGGCCTTCTGCGGAAGATCGAATCGCAGGGCGGCGCAGGTGCGACGCCCACGGAAGGCGACGAAGACGATGCTGTCGCGGGGCTCGAACCCGACGAGATGGGGCACGACGGCGAGAAAGTCCGCGGCATTGGCGGCGGTCACGACTGTTGACATGCCGCCAGTCTCCGCCGCGCGATACCGGCGGGACGCGGGCGCAGGCGATCTGTGCAGAACCGCCGGCTGTGCATAAGCTGGCTCGCATGTCACTCGCGGTCAGCTACTCGCAATTCGGATCCCCCGACGTGCTCAACGTCATCGACGTCGACGAACCGCACGCCGGCGCCGGGCAGGTGCGGGTCGCCGTGCGCGCCGCCGGGCTCAACGCTTACGACTACAAGGTGCGTCGGGGCGGCTATGTCTCCGACCACGCGCTGCCGAGCGGGCAGGGCGCGGAGTTCGCCGGGGTGGTCGACGAGGTCGGCGAGGGAGTCGACGACCTCTCCCCCGGCGACGAGGTGCTCGGCTACACGTCGTTCGCCGCGCAGGCCGAGTTCGTGGTCGTGCGGGCGGCCAACGTCGCTCCCAAACCCGCCGGGCTCGACTGGGCGGTCGCGGGCGGAATCGGGCTCGTGGCCAACGCGGCCCGCCGCTCGACCGACTCTCTCGCTCTCACCGCCGACGACACCGTCGTCGTCACGGCGGCCGCCGGCGGTGTCGGGCTGCTGGCCGCCCAGTTCGCGCTGGCCACCGGCGCCACCGTGGTCGGTACGGCGAGCGAGGCGCACCACGAGCTGCTGCGCTCGCTCGGCGCGACACCTGTGGCCTACGGCGCCGGCGAGCTGGAGCGGCTGCGCGACGCCGCGCCGCAGGGCTACACCGCAATGCTCGACAACGCGGGACCGGAGTCGGTGCGTATCGGCATCGAGCTCGGCATCGAGCCCTCCCGCATCAACTCGATCGTCGATTTCGACACCGCCGGCATCAGCAATGTGGGCGGCGGCCGCAGGAGCCGGGCCGAACTCGAGGAGTTCGCCCGACAGGCCGCTACAGGCGAACTGGTGTTTCCGATCCTCGCCACATTCCCGCTCGCGCGCGTCGCCGACGCCTACCGGCGCTTCGAAGAACGCAGCGGCCTGGGCAAGATCGTACTGACCCTGCCGTAGCTGTGCGCGCCGCAGCTAGGCGAGCGACGCCGGGTCGAACATCTCGGAGATCTCGGCGACCTCTTCGCGGCTCGGGGCCCACGCGACGGCGGCATCCGCATTCTGTTCGATCTGCTCGGGTCTAGTCGCCCCCGCGATCACGCTCGTGAGGCCCGGCTGGGCGAGCAGCCACGCGAAGGTGGCTTCGAGCATGCTGACGCCGCGGGCCGCGCAGAACGCCTCGTACCGCTCGATGGTGTCCCACGGTGCGTCCGTCAGCAGGTGCGAACGGATGCGCATGATGCGACTGTCTGCCGGGCCTCCCTCGCGCGAGAACTTGCCTGTGAACAGCCCGTTGTAGAGCGGGAAGAACGGCAGGAAACCGAGCCCGTAGGCGTTGACGGCCGGCAGCACCTCGGCCTCGGCGTCGCGCACGAGCAGGCTGTACTCGTTCTGCGCCGAGACGAACTTCGGATGCGACCCGAGCGCCGCCGTGTACTCCGCGTCGGCGATCTGCCAGCCGGCCAGGTTCGAGTGGCCGATGTAGCGCACCTTGCCCTCGGTGATCAGGTCGTCGAGCGTGCTCAGCGTCTCGCCGATGGGAGTGAGCGGGTCGGGCGCGTGCAGTTGGTAGAGATCGATCCAGTCGGTCTGCAGCCTGCGCAGCGAGGCCTCGACGGCGAGACGGATGTACCGGCGAGAGCCACGCGCACCCCAGTCGGGCCCGTTCGCCCCCGCCATGTCCATTCCGAACTTCGTCGCGAGCACGATGTCGTTGCGGCGCGCGCCGAGGGAGTTGCCCATGAGCGTCTCGCTGAGGCCGCGCTCCGCTCCGTAGATGTCCGCGGTGTCGAAGAGGGTGACCCCCGCGTCGATCGCGGCGTGGATGACGGCGTCGGTGCCGGCCTGCGTCTCGGTGGGCGTATCGGCGCGGCCGAAGTTGTTGCAGCCGAGGCCGATGGTGGAGACGCGGAGTCCACTCGCGCCGAGGGTGCGGTACTCGATAGTTGCCATGCGCTCATGCTAGACCGGGGCGTCCTGTCCTCCCCAAGACGGTTGCCGGCCACGTTTTCGCCATGTCCGAAAAGTGCCAGATCGGCGTCGTCGGCGGGCGTTACAGTCGATCCATGACCATTCGATCCGCCACCTTCACCGCCCCGCCGTTTCTCGTGCGCGTCGACAGCCCGATCGGCCGTCTCGAGCTCACGAGCGACGGTCAGGCGGTGACGTCGCTCAGTATCGAGCGCGCCGGCTCGCTGCCGCTCGAAGAGTTCCCGCAACGCAGCAACGCGGTGCTCGAGACCGCGAAAGAGCAGCTCGCCGAATACTTCGCCGGCACCCGCCGCGACTTCGACGTACCCGTCGCCCTCGTCGGCACCGAGTTCCAGAAGGCCGTGTGGAGCGAGCTGTCGTCGCTCGGCTGGGGCGAGGTCGCCTCCTACGGCAGCATCGGCGCCGCCACGGGCCGGGCCACCGCGGGGCGGGCCGTCGGCGGCGCCGTGGGCGCCAACCCCGTGCCGATCATCGTGCCGTGCCACCGCATCCTCGCCGGCAACGGCAAGATCACCGGTTACAGCGGCGGCAACGGCATTCCCACCAAGGCCTGGCTGCTCGACCACGAGGGCATCGTGCACCGCACGGTGCTCGCGTCGGCGAGTGCGTCGGCAGGTGAACTCGGCGCGCCCGCGTGAGCGAGACGGCCACGGTTCGGCCCCGCCCCAGCATCGTCGTCGGCGACGACGGGGTGCACCGCTGCTCGTGGGCCGGGTCCGACGCCGAGTATCAGCGCTATCACGACACCGAGTGGGGCTTCGCGTTGCACGGCGACCGCCCGTTATTCGAGAAGCTCAGCCTCGAGGGCTTCCAGGCCGGCCTGTCGTGGATCACGATTCTGCGCCGACGCGAGAGCTTCCGCGCGGCCTTCCACGGCTTCGATCCCGCTCGCGTCGCTGTGATGACACCCGCCGATGCCGACACCCTGATGCAGAACGCCGCGATCATCCGCAACCGCGCCAAGATCGAGGCGACCATCGCGAACGCCGGGCTGACCCTCCAGCTCACCCGCGAATCTCCCGGAGCGCTCGACGAACTGCTGTGGGGCTTCGCTCCCCCGGCCCGACCGCACGCGCCGGCATCGTTCGCCGACATCCCCGCCGTGACGCCCGAATCGACGGCCATGAGCAAGGCGCTCCGGGCCTTGGGCTTCCGCTTCGTCGGGCCGACCACGCTCTACGCCCTGATGCAGTCGAGCGGCATGGTCGACGATCACGTCGCGGGGTGCTTCCGCGCGCGGGTCTAGACGGGCGGCGGGTACCGCGTCGCGGTGTACTCGGTGGGCCCAGCGGGAGTCGTCCACGAGGGTGGGGCGCCCAGGGTGAGGTGTGCGCGCGCTCCGTCACCCTCCAGCGGTGCGCTCAATCCCGCAGCGGCGATCAGGCCGGGACGGTACTGGTCGCGTCCGAAGCCCAGAATGAACAGCCACACCCACGGCAGCAGAATGCCGAGCACCAGAAATCCCGGCCCCTTGCCGAACGCTCTGCCGGTGCGGTGCATCCCGAGATACAGCGGCACCGACGTCACGATGCCGCCGTAGGGCACCAGGCTCGGCCACACCCAGTTCCCGTTCTGGCCGCCGAGCCGCAGCCACGTGAAGGTGGAGTACAGCGGCACCCATGCCTTCCACGGTTCGATCCCCGTCTTGCGGAACAGCGCAGACAGCGGGATCGCCAGCAGCAGGTAGTTCACGACCAGCAGAACAACGAACGCGACGATCGTGGCAGCGAGGATGAGGAAGACCGACGCGAAAACCTGCGCGTCACTCGTGTAGCTGTCATACGAATCCATCGCGCATCCCCCGGGTCGTGCCTGCCTGTGCGCTCACTCTATCGCCAGCGCGGCGAGGGCCTCAGACCGACAGTTCCAGTTCGCCAGGGCGGCCGCGTTCGAGCCGGATGCCGCTCGCCGCGGCCCATTGCAGCAGGGACTCGACGCTCTCGTGGTCACGACCGGACTCGGCGAGCTGCCGCACGAATACGCCCTTACCCTTCTTGTTGAAGTGGGTCAGGGCCCTCTTCTGGCCGGTGGCTGTCTGCGTGACGACGCGCAGGTAGTGTGCCTCGTCGTGCTGGGGCAGGGGGCCGAGAGCGGCGTACGACTCGGAGCGAAGGTCGAGGATGACACCGGGCGTCGCCGCGAGCACCGCGGAGTTGGCCGCGCGCCAGTGCTTCTTGAGCGGCAGGCCGGGCAGGCGCGAGTCGTGCGACAGCCGGTAGGCGGGAATCTCGTCACCGGCACCCAGCAGGCCGAACAGCGCCGAGTTCACGGCGACGTGCCGCAGCACCCAGGCCCGCTGTTCGGCGGTCAGGCTCGCGGCGTCGATGCCGTCGTAGAGCACGCCCGTATAGCGATCGATCGCGGGCATCACCGGGGACGACTCGAGCGCGCGGTTGCGGTCGATCTCGAAGGCCTGGGTCGGCCCGAGGCCGAGAGCTCCCGTCGCGGCGACGGCGTCGAGCGAGAGCGTGGTCAGTGCCGAGACGGCCGCGCGCCGCGGGGCCGTGAGCTGCGGGTGGCGCAGCGATGCGAGATCGAGCGAGCGGCCGGCTTCGCCTCCGTCGCGCTTGGTCTCCGACGGTGGGAGAAGAACGAGCATGCGGTCCTAGGAAGAGGTGGGACGCCCGAGAAATTCGACGGCGCGTTCGACGAGAACGTCGAGGGGTTCGACCGAGTCGAGAGTGAGCCGTTCGACGGCGCCACTCGGTCCCGACCAGGCGGCGTACTCGTCGAGACTCTGCTCGACCGCGTGCCACGTGGGTTCGGACAATCGCGGGAGATTGCGCTGACGGGCCTCGAGGCGGTTACGGTGCACCGCGACATCCGAACAGATGACCTCGATGAACTTGAGCGTCTGCCCAGAACGGGCGGCGAGGGAGACCCACTGCTCCCTGGCCGGGTC
This sequence comes from Conyzicola sp., assembly GCF_046714715.1. Lineage (GTDB taxonomy): Bacteria > Actinomycetota > Actinomycetes > Actinomycetales > Microbacteriaceae > Conyzicola. Next base: position 11,878 of record NZ_JBKKAD010000221.1, read on the forward strand.
GACGGCGTTGACCGCGTCGACTATGGCACCGTGCCCCGCGCCGAGAACGATCTCGGCGAGGGTTTCGGCGACGAGGTACGCGGCCAGCCCCGTCGGCTGGTCGGCGTCGATCCCGGCCCGCAGAATCGCGGACTCGATGGGATCGACCGACACAACCGGCCTGAGCAGCCGCGCACCGATCGCCTCGGCGATGGCCGTTTTTCCAGTTCCCGGAAGCCCGGCCATCGCGATGAGCACTGTCGTCAGACCAGCTCGGCGTTGCGTGCGACGATCGTCACGGTGTTGTGCTCGACGGAGAGGAACCCGTCGGCCGCGCTGGCCGTGACGACGTCTCCCTCGAGAGTCGTCACGCGCACTTCACCGGCCGCGAGGATCGCGAGGAGCGGTTCGTGACCCGGCAGGATGCCGATCTCGCCCTCGGTCGTTCGCGCGACGATCTGCTTCGCCAGTCCGGACCAAACCTCGTTGTCCGCGGAGACGACGCTGACCTTGAGTTCGGCCATGACTAGCCGTTCTCCTTCTGGATCTTCGCCCACTGCTCTTCGACGTCGTTGATGCCACCGACGTTGAAGAAGGCCTGCTCGGCAACGTGGTCGAACTCGCCCTTGGTGATCGCGTCGAACGACTCGATCGTGTCTTTCAGCGGAACCGTCGAGCCCTCTACACCGGTGAACTTCTTCGCCATGTAGGTGTTCTGCGACAGGAACTGCTGGATGCGGCGTGCGCGCGACACTGTGATCTTGTCTTCTTCAGAGAGCTCGTCGACACCGAGGATCGCGATGATCTCCTGGAGTTCCTTGTTCTTCTGAAGGATCGCCTTCACGGCGGTCGCAACACGGTAGTGGTCGGCGCCCAGGTAGCGGGGGTCGAGGATGCGGCTGGTGGAGGTCAGCGGGTCGACGGCCGGGTAGAGGCCCTTCGATGCGATCTCGCGGCTGAGCTCGGTGGTCGCGTCGAGGTGGGCGAACGTCGTGGCCGGCGCAGGGTCGGTGTAGTCGTCGGCGGGCACGTAGATGGCCTGCAGCGAGGTGATCGAGCGACCACGCGTCGAGGTGATGCGCTCCTGGAGCACACCCATCTCGTCGGCCAGGTTCGGCTGGTAACCCACGGCGGACGGCATACGGCCGAGAAGCGTCGAGACCTCGGAGCCGGCCTGCGTGAAGCGGAAGATGTTGTCTATGATGAGCAACACGTGCTGGTTCTTCACGTCGCGGTTGTACTCCGCCATCGTGAGCGCCGACAGGGCCACGCGAAGACGCGTTCCCGGCGGCTCATCCATCTGGCCGAAGACCAACGCGGTCTTGTCGAAGACGCCGGCCTCTTCCATCTCGGCGATGAGGTCGTTGCCCTCACGGGTGCGCTCGCCGACACCGGCGAACACGGACACTCCACCGTGGTCCTGCGCGACGCGCTGGATCATCTCCTGGATGAGGACGGTCTTGCCGACACCTGCACCACCGAAGAGTCCGATCTTTCCACCCTGTACGTACGGGGTGAGGAGGTCGATGACCTTGATGCCGGTCTCGAAGAGCTCCGTCTTCGACTCGAGCTGGTCGAATGCCGGGGGCTTGCGGTGGATGGGCCAGCGCTCGGTGATCTCGATCTTCTCGCCGGGCTCAGCGTTGAGCACCTCGCCGATGACGTTGAAGACCTTGCCCTTGGTGATGTCACCGACGGGCACGGTGATCGGCTTGCCGGAGTCGCGGACTTCCTGGCCGCGGACGAGTCCGTCGGTCGGGTTGAGCGCGATGG
>NZ_JBKKAD010000222.1:0-12019 GCF_046714715.1 Conyzicola sp.
CAGGATGAGGCGCCAGTCGCGCGGCCCCTTGCGTGTGGTCTGCAGCACGCCGACAGCACCGAAGATTGCGCTGATGATCGAGCCGTTGAAGATGAACTTGCGCATGTGAGTGTCTCCTTGTTCGGTACTCCACGGTACCGGTTGAGGCGCGGTCGGCAACCTGAGGGCGCGAATCGGCGCCAGCTTGCGCGATCGCCGGGCTGGCCCTATGGCCCTCGGCGGCCCTACAGCCAGTCGCGCCGCTTGAACGACGCGTAGAGCATGCCGCCCACGACCACGATGAGACCGACGGAGAGGTAGCTGCCCCACACGGTGCCGAAGCCGACGAACTGCAGGTTCTGCCCGAAAAAGCCCGTGATGGCCGTCGGCACGGCGATGATCGCCGCCCAGCTGGTGACCTTCTTCATGATGAGGTTCATCCGGTTGCCCTGGATGGCGAGGTTGGTGTCGAGGATGGTCGCCACGAGGTCGCGCAACGACTCCGTCCACTCGGTGGCCCGCAGCACGTGGTCGTACACGTCTTGGAAATACGGCATCATGTCGTGATCCATAAGCTCGATGTCGCGCCGCATCAACGTGTTCACGACCTCGCGCATCGGCAGCACCGCCCGCCGCAGCGCCACGAGGTTCTTGCGCAGTTCGAACGAGTTGCGCTGGATTTCCGTTCCGTGGTTCTTCTCGTCGAACAGCAGGTCCTCGTAGCTCTCGATCTCGCCGTCGAGGTCCTGCACGGTCGCGAAGTGCCCGTCGACGATCACGTCGAGAAGGCCCCAGAGCAGGAAGGCCGCTCCGTGCTGCGCGAGGTCGGGGTTGCTGTCCCAGCGCTGCACGACTGTGCCCATGTCGAAAGCTTCCGGATGAACCGTGACGACGGCCCTCGGCGTGATGAATGCCTTCACCTCCACCTTCGTGAGCGCGTGCGTGACCGCGTCCAGGTCGACCGCGTACGCGCTCAGGAACAGGTGGCTGTCGTAGCGGTCGAGCTTCGGACGCTGGTGCTCGTGCACCGCGTCTTCCACGGCGAGGTGGTGCAGCCCCAGCTCTTCCTCGATGATGGCGAGATCGGTCGCGGTGGGCGCCGTGAAGTCGGCCCAGACCGTGGCATCCGGCTCTTGCAGATAGTCCGAGATCTCGGCCACCGGGAAGTCTGTCTTTACGAGTTGTCCGGCGCGATATAGCCGAGTAGTCACCATGAGGCAATGCTAGGGGCGCGAGCAGGGCCCCCCAGACGCCGCTGACGTCCTTTCCCATGCGCTGCTGGTACCCTGACAAAAGCTTGCCGACGATGGTGCTGGTGCGCAATCCGAATGGAGCCACAGCGTTTTATGAACGCCCCCCTTGATAGCCCTGAAATTCAATCGAACGACGACGAGGCGAAGTTCTACGACTTCGTCGTCGTCTCGAACCGGCTTCCCGTCGACCGCGTCGTCGACGCCGACGGCAACGAGAGCTGGAAGGGGTCGCCCGGCGGCCTCGTGACGGCCCTCGAGCCGATCATGCGCAGCAACGACGGCGCCTGGGTCGGCTGGGGCGGACAACCCGACCTCGACATCGAGCCGTTCGACAACGACGGCATCCACATCGTGTCGGTTCCCCTCAGCGAAGAGGACATCGAGAAGTACTACGAGGGCTTCAGCAACGACACGCTCTGGCCGCTGTACCACGACGTGATCGCGCCCCCCACCTACCACCGCGAGTGGTGGGAGAGCTACGTCGCCGTCAACCAGAGGTTCGCGGATGCCGCGGCTGCCGTCAGCGCGCAGGGTGGCGTGGTCTGGGTGCAGGACTACCAATTACAGCTCGTGCCCAAGATGCTGCGCGACAAGCGTCCCGACCTGACCATCGGATTCTTCAACCACATCCCGTTCCCGCCCTACGGCATCTACTCGCAGCTGCCGTGGCGCACCGCGATCATCGAGGGCCTGCTCGGCGCCGACGTCATCGGCTTCCAGCGGGTCGCCGACGCGAGCAACTTCGCGCGAGCGGTTCGCCGGCTGACGACCTCGAGCACGAAGACCACCACCATCGAGGTCGCGTCGCCGGGACATCCGACCCGCCGGGTCATCGCCAAGGCCTTCCCGATCTCGATCGACTCCCGGTCGTTCGAGGAGCTCGCCCGCCAGCCGCACATCCAGGCCCGCGCGAAGGAGATCCGCGAGGGGCTCGGAAACCCGAAGACGATCATGCTCGGCGTCGACCGCCTCGACTACACCAAGGGCATCGGCCACCGGCTCAAGGCCTACGGCGAGCTGCTCGCCGACGGCCGCATCAAGGTCGAAGACGTCACGCTGGTGCAGGTCGCGAGCCCGAGCCGCGAGCGCGTGCAGGCCTACATGGACCTGCGCGACGAGATCGAGCTCACGGTCGGGCGCATCAACGGCGACTTCGCCACGATGAGCCACACCGCCATCAGCTACCACCACCACGGCTACCCCCGCGACGAGATGGCGGCGCTCTACCTGGCCGCCGACATCATGCTCGTCACCGCGCTGCGTGACGGAATGAACCTCGTGGCCAAGGAGTACGTGGCGGCGCGGTTCGACGACGACGGCATTCTCGTGCTGAGCGAGTTCGCCGGCGCTTCCGACGAGCTCAAGCGGGCCATGCGCATCAACCCGCACGATATCGACGGGCTCAAGGAGACGATCCTGCAGGCCATCGCCATGCCGAAGCGGGAGCGGGTGGCGCGCATGCGTTCCCTGCGCAAGCGGGTGCTCGAGTACGACGTGGCCCGCTGGTCCACCTCGTTCCTCACCACCCTCGCGGGCGTACGCGGCGACCGCGAAGACGTCGAGACCGGGCTCGACCTCGACGATCCGCTCGGTGAACTCGAGTGGACGGTGGAACGCGCCCCGCGAGGAAGCGCGCTCTGATGGTCGACGTCGACACCCCACCCCCGTTCTCCCGACTGCCCGAGCCGCTCGTCGGCGCCCTGCGTGAGATCACCCGCACGAAGCAGCTGCTCGTCGCGCTCGACTTCGACGGAACGCTCGCGCCCGAGGTCGACGACCCCGAACGCGCACGCGCGCTGCCCGAGGCCCGAGCCGCGGTCCTGCGCCTGCTCGAGATGCCGCACACGCGCGTGGCCCTCGTCTCCGGCCGTTCCCTCGCGAGCCTCGAGCGGGTGTCGCAGCTGCCCGACAACGCGCTGCTCATTGGCTCGCACGGCATCGAGATCCGGCTCGACGATCCCGACGACATCATCGGGCTCGACGCCGCCGAGGTCGAGCGGGTCGAGAAGCTCAAAGAGGTGCTGAGCGAGGTCGCCGAGTCGATCGACCAGGTCTGGCTCGAAGAGAAGCCGGCCGGGTTCGCCCTGCACACGCGGCTGGCCACCGACCACAACTCGCGGGTGGCCCACCTGGTCGCGCGCAGCGAGGCCGCGGCCGAACTCGACAACCTCACGGTGCGCGGCGGCAAGAACGTGCTCGAGTTCTCGGTGCGGTCGACGACGAAGGGCGAGGCGATCGAGCACCTGCGCGCCTACACCGGCGCGACCGCCGTGTTCTTCGCGGGCGACGACGTGACCGACGAAGACGGATTCGCCGCTCTCAACGCCGACGACCTCGGACTCAAGGCGGGCGAGGGCACGACTCTCGCCAACCACCGCGTCAAGGGGCCGGCCGAGGTGGCACGGGCGCTCGCCATGCTCGCCGACCTGCGCGAGGGCGACGTACACGAGCAGTAGTGCCGGCTAGCGGGCACCGGCTCGTAGCCTCGCCTCGAGGCCCTCGCGCTGGTGCTCGTGCTGCCGCTGGTGCCTGTGCTCGGCCAGCGAGTTGCGCCAATTGGGGCACCCCGCCGCCCGAGGTGCCCCAAACGACGCAACCCGCGAGTGACCGCCGCCGCGTGCCTGCAGCCTTCGGAGAGTCAGGAGTCGGCGTCGCCGCCGGTGGCACGGGCCGCGGAATAGGGCCGACGTGCGTCGGCTGGCGCATCCGAGGTCCTGAATTTCCGAACAATTGCGGCGGCCCGCCGCGCGGCGGAAACCGGTGACCGTACTCCTCGGCGCTGCACGCTCCGGACGTTTCCCAGCCGAGTCACGGTAAACTCGTGACGCGGCTTCAGGGAACCTTTCCGAGTAATCTCCAGCGACGTGTACTTGCCGCACCAACGCACTGGGAGGCACCATGCTCGCGATTCTCATCGCGTTCGCAGCGCTCGCGCTGATCCTCCCACTGGCGCGCCGGGCATTCGGCCGCAACGTCTTCTTCATCGCGGCCCTCGTGCCGACCGCCGCCTTCGTGCACACCCTCACCCAGTCGTCGGCCGTCGCGAGCGGCGGGCAGGTCACCGAGGTCGTGCAGTGGGTGCCGCAGCTCGACCTCGCCGTCGCCGTGCGCCTCGACACCCTGTCGTGGGTGCTCGCCCTCGTCGTCACCGGTGTCGGCGCGCTCGTGCTGCTCTACTGCGCGCGCTACTTCACCGACGCCGAGGAGGGTCTCGGCCGATTCGCCGCCGTGCTGCTGGCGTTCGCCGGCGCGATGTACGGGCTCGTGGTGGCCGACGACGTCTACCTGCTCTTCATCTTCTGGGAGGCCACGAGCGTTCTCTCCTACCTGCTGATCGGCCACTACGCCGGCCGCAAGGCGAGCCGCGGTGCCGCGCTGCAGGCGCTGCTCGTCACGACCTTCGGCGGCCTCGTGATGCTGGTCGGCCTCGTGCTGCTCTCGGTGCACACCGGAACCTCGCGACTCAGCGAGATCGTCTCCCTCGCCCCGAGCGGCGCGCTCGTCACGACTGCGATCATGCTCATCCTCGTGGGCGCGATGTCGAAGTCGGCGATCGTGCCCTTCCACTTCTGGCTGCCCGCCGCTATGGCCGCGCCGACACCGGTCAGCGCCTACCTGCACGCGGCAGCCATGGTGAAGGCGGGCATCTACCTCATCGCCCGGCTCGCGCCCGGATTCGCCGACACCCCAGGCTGGCAGGAGGTCATCGTCGGTTTCGGCGTGCTCACGATGCTGTTCGGCGCGTGGACGGCGCTGCGCCAGCACGACCTCAAGCTCGTGCTCGCCTACGGAACGGTGAGCCAGCTCGGCTTCCTCATGGTGGTGGTCGGGTTCGGCACCCGCGAGACGGCGCTCGCCGGCCTCGCCCTGCTGCTCGCGCACGCGCTCTACAAGAGCACGCTCTTCCTCGTCGTCGGAATCATCGACCACTGCTCGGGAACGCGCGACCTGCGCAAGCTGTCGGGCCTCGGGCGCAGGACGCCGGTGCTCGCCGTCGTCACCGCGCTCGCTCTCGTCTCGATGGTGGGGCTTCCACCCGCGCTCGGCTTCGTCGCGAAGGAGGCCGTGTTCACGGCGCTGCTCGACAGCGCGACGGCCGGCGACGCGCTCGGCTGGGTGGCGCTCGTCGGCGTCGCGGTCGGATCGGTCTTCACCGTCGCGTACAGCGCGCGCTTCTTCTGGGGCGCCTTCTTCACCAAGCCTGGCGTCGACACCGTGAAGCCGGTCACCGAGAACGCGGCCTTCGTCGCCTCGCCCGCCCTGCTCGCGGCGAGCGGCATCGTGCTCGGCCTCGCCGCCCCGTTCGTCGACGCGATGCTCGTCGGCTACTCCGAGACCATCCCCGCGGAGGGGGAGGGCTACCACCTCGCCCTCTGGCACGGCCTCGAACCCGCCCTCGCGATCTCGGCCGCCACCCTCGTGCTCGGTGCCGCGGTGTTCATCTGGCGTGGCCGCTCGCTCGCGAAAGCCGACGCCTCCGCCGGTTCGGCCGCCAAGGCCTACTCGACGGTCTTGCGTGTCGTCGACCTCACCGCCGCGCGCACCACGAGCGTCACCCAGCGCGGCTCGCTGCCGTTCTACCTCGGTGTCATCCTGACCGTGTTCATCGTCGCGGTCGGCGCCGCTCTCGCACTCAACCGCAGCTGGCCCGCCGGCATCAAGTTCTGGGACTTTCCCGCACAGGCCGCGATCGGCGTCGTGATGATCATCGCCGCGATCGCCGCCACCCGCGCCACCAAGCGATTCCAGGCTGTCGTGCTCGTCGGCGTCACCGGCTACGGCATGGCCGGCCTCTTCGCCCTCGAGGGTGCGCCCGACCTGGCTCTCACGCAGATCCTGGTGGAGATCGTCACCCTCGTCGCGTTCGTGCTGGTTCTGCGCCGGCTGCCGGCGCGTCTCGGTGTGCGCAACGGCCAGGGCAACCGCGTCGTGCGTGCCGCCATCGCGATCGGCTTCGCCCTGGTGATGGGTATCGCCGCGATCGTCACCCTCGGCGCCCGCGAGGCCCTGCCGATCTCGCTGCAGTGGCCCGACCTCGCCTACAACCAGGGTCACGGACGCAACGTCGTCAACGTCGCGCTCGTCGACCTGCGCGGCTGGGACACGATGGGCGAGCTCAGCGTGATCATCGTCGCCGCCACCGGCGTCGCCAGCCTCATCTTCATCAGCGGCCGCGCCGACAACTTGCCGCGCCTGCCCCGTCGCGAGGCCAAGAAGAAGATCAAGGCCCAGCGCATCAGCGCCTACAACGCCCAGGTCTCCGGCGACGACGCACGCACCTCGTGGCTGCTCGCAGGCCGTACACTCGCGGCCGGAAACCGGTCGATCCTGCTCGAGGTGGTCGTGCGGCTGATCTTCCACCCGATTCTCATCGTGTCGATCTACCTGCTCTTCGCGGGCCACAACCTGCCCGGCGGCGGTTTCGCCGGCGGCCTGGTGGCCGGCCTCGCCCTCGTCGCCCGCTATCTGGCCGGCGGCAGGCACGAGCTCGGCGCCGCCGCGCCGATCGACGCGGGCAAGCTGCTGGGCGCCGGACTCGCCCTCGCGGTCGGCACCGCGCTCGTGCCCGTCTTCTTCGGACAGGCGGCGCTGCAGTCGAGCTTCATCGAGGGTGAGGTGTGGCTCTTCGGTCACGTCGAGTTCGTGACATCCACGATCTTCGACGTTGGCGTCTACCTCGTCGTGGTGGGGCTGACCCTCGACGTTCTGCGCAGCCTCGGCGCCGAGGTCGACCGGCAGCAGGAAGACGACGACGCCGACCAATCCGCCGACAGGCCCGAGGAGGTGACCGCGTGAACATCGCCCTCGTGCTCGTCGCCGTGATGGTCGTGCTCTACGCCGCCGGCATCTACCTGCTGCTCGAACGCAGCATGACGCGCGTGCTGCTCGGCTTCCTGCTGGTCGGCAACGCCACCAACCTGCTGCTCCTCACCATGGTCGGCAAGGTCGGCAGCGCCCCCATCGTCGAGGACGGCCTGACGGCGGCCGAGATGACCGACCCCATGCCCGAGGCGCTCATCCTCACCGCGATCGTCATCACCTTCGGCGTCTCGGCGTTCCTGATGGCCCTCATCTACCGGTCGTGGCGACTCGAACGCGACGACGACGTGGACGACGACGTCGACGATGTCGCGCTGCGGGCAGACGAGGTCGCCGAACTCGGCGAGACCCTCGAGACCACGACCGACGACACAGAATTCGGGGCAAGCCGGTGAACCTGAACGCCCTCGTGCCCCTCGTGGTGATGCTGCCGCTGCTCGGCGCCGCATCGACGCTGATCCTCGGCCGCCGCCCGCGCGCGCAGCGCATCGTCGCCGTTCTGACACTGACCGCTGTGCTCGCAATCGGCGTGGTTTTGCTGGTGGTGGTGGATGACACGGCGCCCCTCGTCCTCGAGGTGGGCGGCTGGCAGGCACCGTTCGGCATCGTGCTGGTCGTCGACCGGCTGGCCGCGCTCATGCTCGTGGTCTCGGCGCTCGTGCTGCTCGCCGTGCTCGTCTTCTCGGTCGGGCAGGGCCTCGCCGACGGCGACCACGAGACGCCGGTGTCGATCTACTATCCGACCTATCTCATCCTCGCGACCGGCGTCTTCACGGCGTTCATCGCGGGCGACCTCTTCAACCTCTACGTCGGGTTCGAGATCCTGCTCGTGTCGAGCTACGTGCTGATCACGCTCGGCGGCACCGAGGCGCGCATCCGGGCCGGCGTCACCTACATCGTCGTGAGCCTGCTCTCGTCGCTGCTCTTCCTCGCCGCGATCGCCATGATCTACGGGGCCGTGGGCACCGTGAACATCGCCCAGATCTCGCTGCGTATGGCCGAGATCCCGCAGGACGTGCAGATCATCCTGCACGTGATGCTGCTCATGGGGTTCGGCATCAAGGCCGCGGTGTTCCCGCTGTCGTTCTGGCTGCCCGACTCCTACCCGACGGCGCCCGCGCCGGTGACGGCCGTGTTCGCCGGGTTGCTCACGAAGGTGGGCGTCTACGCCATCATCCGCACCGAGACGGTGATCTTCCCCGGCCCCGAGCTCAACACGGTGCTGATGGTCGTGGCGCTGCTCACCATGGTGGTCGGCGTGCTCGGCGCCGTCTCGCAGGCCGACATCAAACGCATCCTGTCGTTCACCCTCGTCAGCCACATCGGCTACATGATCCTCGGCATCTCGCTCGGCACGGCGGCCGGTACGGGCGCGGCGATCTACTACATCGTTCACCACATCATCGTGCAGGCGACCCTCTTCCTGGCCGCCGGACTGATCGAGCGGGTCGGCGGCACCACGTCGATCACCAAGCTCGGCGGCCTGATGAAGGCGGCGCCGGTGATCGCGGTGCTCTACTTCATCCCGGCGCTCAACCTGGGCGGCATCCCGCCGTTCTCCGGCTTCATCGGCAAGCTCGCGCTGTTCGAGGCGAGCGCGACGCAGGGCACCCCGCTCGCCTACGTGCTCATCGCAGCGGGAGCGCTCGTGTCGCTGCTCACGCTCTACGCGCTCGTGCGCGTGTGGAACATGGCGTTCTGGCGCTCGTCCTCCGAGGTGGAGAACTACGAGTCGACCCTGCTGCGCAACGTGTCCGAGGCGCCGAACGCCCCGGTGATGCGCGAAACGCGCACCGCCCCGAGACTCATGGTCGCCGCGACGGCGGGCATGGTGGTGGTGAGCCTCGCGCTCACCGTCTTCGCCGGACCGCTCTACGGCATCGCCGCACGCGCCGGCGAGAATCTCGAGGGACCGTCGTTCTACGTCGACATCGTCTTCCCCGGGGGTATCGATGACTGACAACGCGGCCAAGAAGCACCTGCGGGTGCGGTTCCTGCATCAGATTCCGCTCATCGTGGCGCTCGTCGTGCTCTGGATGCTGCTCTGGGGCAACGTCTCCGTGCTCAATCTGGTGACCGGACTCGTCCTCGCGATCCTCGTCACGCGCGTCTTCTACCTGCCGCCGGTCGACCTCACCGGCCGGCTGCACCCCTGGCACCTCGCCGTGTTCGTCGGCACCTTCGCCTGGCAGCTCGTGGGCGCGTCGTTCATCGTGGCGGCCCAGGCGTTCGGACGCCGCCCCGCACGCCAGAATGCCGTCATCGCCGTGCAGCTGTACACCCGGTCCGACCTGATCATGACGCTCACCGCCATCGCCCTGTCGCTCATCCCCGGCTCGCTCGTTCTTGAGGCCGACCGCGCGAACTCGATCCTCTACCTCCACGTGCTCAACACCCCGTCGCTCGAGGCCGTGGAGAAGGCCCGCCGACGCGTTCTGCTGATCGAGCACCGCATCGTGTTGGCGCTCGGCTCCCACGACGACCTCGAGAGGATAGGCGCATGACAGTCATCTACGCGATCGTCGGCGTGCTGTTCACGTTGGCGGCGCTGCTCACCGTCTACCGAATCGTGCGCGGACCCTCGATCCTCGATCGCATGATCGCCTCCGACGTGCTGCTGACGACCCTCATGCTCGTCGTCGGCGCCGAGATGGTCTACAACGGCCACACCCGCACGATCCCGCTGATGGTCGTGCTGGCCAGCACCGCGATCTTCGCGACGATCGCCGTCGCCCGCTATGTCTCTAAGCAGGACCGACCGGCCGGCATCCCGGTGGGAGTCGACAGCCCGCTCGGCGAGAGCGCGTCGGCGACGTCGGGTGCGGCCGACGAGTCGGTCGAGATAGGCGACGATGCGGATGCCACGGGCGGAGGTACCCCGCGATGACCAACGACGTTCTCGACCTCCTCGCCGCCATCTGCCTCCTGTTCGGCGCGTTGCTGTCGCTCGCGGCGGGCGTGGGCCTCGTGCGGTTCCCCGACGCGCTCAGCCGCATGCACGCCGCCACCAAGCCGCAGATACTCGGTCTCATCTTCGTGGTGCTCGCGATCGCCCTCGAGTCGCGAGCGTGGTCGACGCTGCTGTTGCTCATTCCGGTCGTGCTCTTCCAGATGCTCACGGCGCCGATCTCCGCGCACATGGTCGGCCGGGCCGGATACCGCACGGCCAACTTCGACCACGAGCTGATGATCGCCGACGAGCTCGAGGAGGCGGTGGAACGGGCGACCGCCGAGACACTCGAGGCGGCGAAGAAGGAGCCGAGAGACTAGAACCGTCGGGCGCGGGCCCAACCGCGCAGGTGCAAGCCTCGGTCAGTCGCGTTCATTACACTCGTAACATGCCGGACACATCCCCAGACGCCATCGACATCAAGCCCCGCTCGCGCACCGTCACCGACGGTATCGAAGCCACGACGTCGCGCGGAATGCTCCGCGCCGTCGGCATGGGCGACGCCGACTGGGAGAAGCCGCAGATCGGTATTGCGAGCTCGTGGAACGAGATCACTCCCTGCAACCTCTCGCTCGACCGCCTCGCGCAGGCGGCGAAAGAGGGCGTGCACGGCGGCGGGGGCTACCCGCTGCAGTTCGGCACCATCAGCGTCTCCGACGGCATCTCGATGGGGCACGAGGGCATGCACTTCTCGCTCGTCTCCCGCGAGGTCATCGCCGACTCCGTCGAAACCGTGATGATGGCCGAGCGCCTCGACGGTTCGGTTCTGCTCGCCGGCTGCGACAAGTCGATCCCCGGCATGCTCATGGCCGCCGCCCGCCTCGACCTCTCGAGCGTCTTCCTCTACGCCGGCTCGATCGCGCCGGGCTGGGTGAAACTGACCGACGGCACCGAGAAAGACATCACCATCATCGACTCGTTCGAGGCGGTGGGCGGTGTAAAGGCCGGCACCATGAGCCTCGAAGACGCGCACCGCATCGAGTGCGCGTTCGCGCCGGGCGAGGGAGCCTGCGGCGGCATGTACACCGCCAACACCATGGCCTCCGTCGCCGAAGCTCTCGGCCTCAGCCTCCCCGGCTCCGCGAGCCCGGCCGCCGCCGACCGCCGCCGCGACTACTACGCCCACCGCTCGGGCGAGGCTGTGGTCAACCTGCTCCGTCTTGGCATCACGGCACGTGACATCCTCACCAAGAAGGCTTTCGAAAACGCGATCACCGTGGCGATGGCGCTCGGCGGCTCGACCAACGTGATCCTCCACCTGCTGGCCATCGCCTACGAGGCAGAGGTCGAGCTCACCCTCGACGACTTCAACCGCATCGGCGACAAGGTTCCGCACATCGGCGACCTCAAGCCCTTCGGCAAGTACGTGATGAACGACGTCGACCGCCAGGGCGGCATCCCGGTGCTGATGAAGGCGCTGCTCGACGCCGGCCTCATGCACGGCGACGCGCTCACCGTCACGGGAAAGACACTCGCCGAGAATCTCGCCGAGATGAGCATCGACCCGCTCGACGGCAAGGTGCTGCGCACGCTCGACAACCCCATCCACGCGACGGGCGGCCTCACGGTGCTGCACGGCTCGTTCGCGCCCGAGGGATCGGTCGTCAAGACCGCCGGCTTCGACGCCGACGTGTTCGAGGGCCCCGCCCGCGTGTTCGAGCGCGAGCGCGGAGCGCTCGATGCCCTCACCGAGGGAACGATCAAAAAGGGTGAGGTCGTCGTCATCCGCTACGAAGGCCCCAAGGGCGGACCGGGCATGCGCGAGATGCTGGCCATCACCGCCGCCATCAAGGGCGCTGGGCTCGGCAAGGATGTACTACTCTTGACGGACGGGCGATTCTCGGGCGGCACAACCGGCCTCTGCATCGGCCACATAGCACCCGAAGCGGTGGACTCCGGTCCCATCGCCTTCGTGCGTGATGGCGACCTCATCCGTGTCGACATCGCCGCTCGCTCGATCGACCTACTCGTCGACGCCGCTGAGCTCGAGGCCCGCCGAGAAGGCTGGGCTCCCCTC
>NZ_JBKKAD010000223.1:0-4223 GCF_046714715.1 Conyzicola sp.
ACGCTCACTGCGGGCTCGTCGGCGACCCGTGCCCGCGCGGCCTCGACCGCCGCCCGCGACACGTCGACGGCGAGAAGCGCGGAGCACCGTCCGGCGAGCTCGCTCGTGAGCACCCCGATCGAGCAGCCCACCTCGAGGGCCGAGCCGTAGTGCTGCTCGGGCAGGCTCGCGAGGGTGACGGCGCGCTTGCGCTCTTCGTACCAGCGGTCGGTGAATCCCCACGGGTCGTCGTGCCGCCCGTACAGGTCGTCGAAGTAGGCGGCACCGAGTTCGACCGGCTCGGATCGCACGAACAGCTCGTGCCTGCCGCGGAAGTTGGCGAGGAATGGCTCGAGCAGCATCGCCTCGTCACCGGGCTGGTCGCTGAGCGGCTCGGCCTGCGAGGCGTAGGCGGCGATGGCGTTCTTCTTGTGGGCGAGCGCCTCGGCGCGGGGGCTCAGCTCCACGAAGCGGTTCCACGGCACCGCGGCGTCGTCGGGAGCGGCCCAGTGCCAGAGCCAGATCGGATACTCCAGCAGCGACAGCGAGCCGGCGGCGGCCAGCTCGGCGCAGATCTCGCCGACGACACGGTGGTCGACGTGTTCGTCGCCGCGCCAGGGTGCGACGACGAGCGCCGACGTCTCCGGCAGCAGGTCGGCCAGCGCGGTCGCGATGGCGGCCCGGCTGCGCTCTACCGCGCCGTCGGGGAAGCCGAGCAGGTGCACCGCGGCGTCGGGCGCGAGCCGGTGCACGGCCAGCCGCGCCTCGGCGGCGCGCAGTCGGCGCAGCTCGTCGGGCGTGATGGTGGGGGAGTCGGGGTGTGAGGCGCCGCCGTCGGTGACGATGACCACCGTGATCGGGATGTCGCGCAGGCCGCACTCGGCGATCATGGCACCCGCCCCGAGCGTCTCGTCGTCGGGGTGCGCCGCCACCACGACGAGGTGTTCGACGTCGGCGAGGTCCGCGGACGGAAGATGACCGACCCGGTCGTCGCCGAGCCACAGTTCGGCGGGCGTTCCGGGCTCGTTGGAGTCGAAGGTCACCACGGTGCGACCCCCAGCCGCAGCAGGGAGCTGCCGAGCGCGTGCTGGTCGCGTTCCGCGTGGTGCTGGCGCACGTAGAGCCGCAGGTCGGCGACCCGCTTGGCGTGCACCGCGTCCAGAGCGAGCGGCGCCGGCCCGAGCGCACGACCGGCCCGGTCGACGATCTCGTCGCAGGCACGCGCCACGGTGGACCGCACCCGGGCTGCGAGCACGCCGGGGTCGATCGTGTCGTCGCCCGTGTCGACCAGGTGTGCGGCCTCGGCGAGCGCGCGCCGCGCGCTCTCGAGCAGTTCGTCGATCGCGCCGAGATGCATAACGGCGAAGGGCCTGTCGTCGGCGGCCGTGGCGAACACCGTGCGGGCGATGCCCACCGCTCCGCCGAACCAGCACGCGGCGACGCCGATGCCGCCCCAGGCGAACCCGGGCCGGGACAGGTACCAGCCGGCGTCGCCCACCGGCTCGCCGACGACCGCGTCGAAGCGCACGGGGCCGCTGGGGATCTCGGTGAGGCCGCGTGCGTGCCAGGCGTCGTCGACGACGTCGACTCCGGGGGAGGTGAGTTCGACGGCGAACAGACGGCGGGCGCCGTCACCGACGTGCGCGCTCACGAGCGCACGGTCGAGCCGGCCGGCGAGCGAACACCACGGCTTCGTGCCACTCAGCAGCCAGGAGTCGCCGACCTTCGTGGCGACGAGCGGATCGTCGCCGCCCTCCGCCGCGAAGACGCCCCACGTGCCCGTCGCCGTGGCCGTGTCATCCGGGGTCTCGTCGAGGCTCGCCTGCTCGAGGATGGCGAGCGCGTCGAGGTGCGGTTCGACCGTGCGTGCGGCGCCGAGGTCGTGTGCCGCGAGGGTGGCGAGGGCCTCCCAGAGGTCGGTCGTCGAACCCGCTGCCGGGGAGTGCGCTCGAGCGCCGAGCAGCGTGGCCGCATCCAGAGACTCATCGACGGTGGAGGGTGCGAGCTCTGCCGCGAGGGTCGTCAGCGGCCCGGCGGATCGGGGAGACGGTCGGAAGGACACGTGGTTCACGGGGAGGTGCGGCATGACAGTGATCAGGCTACGTTCGGCGTCCGACGCCACCAAGGCCTCGACCAGCACGACACGACGTGCTATCCCTCGTACCCGGCCGGGACGTGCCAAGATGATGCACACCGTAACGCCGAATGGGAGGCAGGCCGTGAGACCGCTGTTCGTCGTTCTGAGGGTCGCCGTCGCCGTCGCGATCACCGTGGCCATCATCGCCCAGTTGAGCGAGAGTCTCGGCTTCTGGCGCGAGAGCGGCATAACCGACCCGACGATCCAGGTCGTCAACTTCTTCAGTTTCTTCACCATCGAGTCGAACATCGCCTCGGCCGTCGTGCTCGTGATCGGCGCCGTGCAATTGATCATGCGGAGCCGCCCGGACTCGGCCGGGTACACGCTCGCCCGCGCGAGCGTCACGACCTACATGGTCGTCACGGGCCTCGTCTACAACCTGCTGCTTCGCGGCATCGAATTGCCGCAGGGCTCCACGGTGGGCTGGTCGAACGAGATCCTGCACGTGGTCGCGCCGGTGTACCTCCTGGTCGACTGGCTGTTCGCGCCGGGCCGGTCGGCGATCGCGGCCCGGACGATCTGGTTCGTGCTGGTGTACCCGATCGTGTGGGTCGGCTACACGCTCATCCGCGGCCCGTTCGTGACCGACGCGATCTTCGGCAACGACTTCTGGTACCCGTACCCGTTCCTCAACCCCGTGACGTCGGCCGACGGCTACCTCTCGGTGGCGATCTACGTGGTCGTCATCGCCGCGGCTATCGCCCTCGTCGCCGCCGCGGTGCTCTGGGTCTCGCGCCGCGGACAGACCGCCGAGTCGCGCCTCACGCGCTGAGGCCTCCCGCGCGGCACCGCGACGGGCGGGCGCTTACTCTTTGTTCTCGGGATCGCCCGGACGCACGGCGGCGGTCTCGGCGATGTCGATGCGCTTCACGCCGTCTTCGGTCTCCTCGACGGTGATGCGCGGGGCCGCGTCTTCCTCGGTCGATCCGGAGAGGCGCAGCAGCTGGTCGCGACGTTTTTCGTCGTCAGTCATGTCGGTCATGGGGCGACGCTAACACGACCCGTGAGCGCGGCCCGGGGCTTGCAATAAAGTCGTGTCGTTTTTGGTTATGCCTGACACCTCGACAAGGATGGACCAATGACCGACACGACTACGCCCACACCCGAAGCCCTGCTCGCGACCTACCACGAGCGTCGTGAACTGAGCGTGGTGCAGCCCAAGGGCAGCCTGGCGCTCGTGAACACGCAGTGGATCGACTCGGAACAGACCATCTGGGGTGTTCCCGGAACCTGGGCGCCGCGGCCCGCCGGCGAATCGGGTCTCGTTGTCACGGCGGTCGCTGCCGACAACATCACGGTCGACGGCGTTCTCGTCGACGGTGAGGCCGTTGTGCGCGGCAAGGATTCGGATGCACCGGGCGACATCGATTTCGGCGCGGGCAAGACCGGCTTCGTGATCGCCAGCGAGGCGGGCGGCTACGCCCTGCGGGTCTGGGACGCGAACTCCGAAGAGATTCAGAAGTTCGGTTCGATCGACGCCTTCCCCTACAACCCCGACTGGGTCGTGACGGCCAAGTTCACCGAGATCCCCGGCGGCAAGACCGTCGGCTTCGAGCACCTCAAAGACGACGGCAACACCCGCGACGAGGTCGTTCCGGGCGAGATCACGTTCACAAAAGACGGCGTCGACTACGACCTGGCCGCGTTCAAGTCGGGCCGCGCTCTGCAGCTCGTCTTCGCCGACGCCACGAGCGGCGACAGCACGTACAGCGTCGGCCGGTTCCTGTTCGTCGCACCGCGTCCCGACGGGTCGATCACCCTCGACTTCAACCTGGCCGTGCTGCCGCCCTGCGCGTTCAGCTACAACTTCAACTGCCCGATGCCGCCGAAGCAGAACCGTTTCGCCGTGCCGATCGAGGCCGGCGAGAAGAACGTACTGCAGAAGGACGGCTCGCTGCTGCACGCCGAGTAACCGTCGCCCGGTGCGGTCGGCGGAGTAGCATGAGGCCACTCGATTAATGACGATCGGAGGCGCCGTTGACCGCTCCCTGGAGCACCGAGCCCTTCGACCGGTCCACCCGCGAGCGGCTCGCCCAGGCCCACGACGCGGTGGTCGGCGACCGCACCGCCGTCTCGGGAGTGCGCCGCATCGTGCACGATTCGTGGC
>NZ_JBKKAD010000224.1:0-32936 GCF_046714715.1 Conyzicola sp.
GGCGCGTGTCGGCGCCCGGGTGCACAATGTTGCTATGTGCGGACGATTCGCTGTCGACAAAGACACCAACGAACTGATCGAGGAGTTCGTCGCGGCCGGCGGCGACGTTCACGACTGGGCGCCGAGCTTCAATCTCGCGCCGACGCAGCAGGTTCCCGTGGTGATCGAGAGCGTCAAGGCGGGCGAGCTGGTGCGCAGGCTCGAGACCGCCCGCTGGTCGCTCGTGCCCGGGTGGTCGAAGACCCTCACCACCAAGTTCCCCACGTTCAATGCGCGGTCGGAGACGGCCGCATCGAAGTCGATGTTCTCGGCCTCGGTGAAGAGCAAGCGTGCGCTGATCCCGGCGTCGGGCTACTACGAGTGGCATACCGATCCGGTGAGCAAGAAGAAGACGCCGTTCTACATCCACGCGAAGACCGACGAGACCCTCGCGTTCGCTGGACTCTATTCCTGGTGGAAAGACCACAGCAAAGACGCCGACGACCCCACGTCGTGGAACCTCACCGCGACGATCCTCACCTCCGACGCCGTCGACGAGTTGCTCGACATCCACGACCGCAACCCGGTGCCGCTGCCCCGCGATTGGTGGGGGCGCTGGCTCGATCCGGCGACCGTCGGCGACCAGGACTTCGTCGACGCGGCGGTCCAGGCGGCGCTGCCCGTCGCGGGCGGGCTCGAGATCCGCGAGGTCGCGCCGCTGCCGCATCAGGGCGAGGGGCCCGAACTCATCAGGCCGGTCGCGAAGGCCGCCGAGTAGCCGGCGGCGCCCGCAGCGATGCCCGCCGAGTGGCCGACGGATGCCGCGGGGTGGCACCGATTCCGCGGCGAGCGCCTATCGTTGACGGGTGATCAGCAGAAGAGACGTGGCCCAGCGCCTCGACATCCCCGTCGAAATGGCCGTGCGCCACGAGCTGCCCGCGAAGATGTCGGAAAAGGATGTCACGGAGCTCGAGCAGAACCCGCCGCCGTGGCTCGTGCAGTCCCGCGCTAATCGCAGCGCGAAGGCCCGCCCGGTCTGGGTCACCCTCACCTGCGACATCTGCGGCTACACCGAGCAGGCCCGACCCAAGAAGTGGTGGCCCGAGTTCACCTACCTGAGCTGCGACGACCACGCCATCTGGGATCTGCCCGACCCCGCCGCAGGCCTGCATCGCGAGGAGTTCGACGACATCGCCGGCCGTTTCATCGGCGTCGTCGACAAATAGCCGGCGTCGTCGACAGCTAGCCCGGCGACGGTTAGACGGACGCCCGGCGCCTCAGCCGGCCCCGCCCCTCAGCTAGCCCGGCCTCTCAGCTATCCCGGCGCCCCGCCGTCTCTCCCCACCCGCACCCACCCCCTCTCCCGTTCGGCGACCTCGCCCTCCAGCTCGAGCGCTCCGAGCAGCGACCGCACGGCGTCGAGCGACAGCCCGGCACGCGCGGCGATGTCGGCGACGTGCCGCGGAGAACGCACGCTGATGGCGTCGAACAGCCGCGTGCGGTCGGGCGAGCGGTCGTCGAGATCGCCGGGCCCGAACAGCGCCGGCGCCGTTTCGAGCGGGGCGAGCTCGGCCATCTCGTCGGGGTTCGTCACGCACACCGCGGTGAAGTCGCGGATGAGACGGTGGCAGCCGGCGGAGGCCGCGCTCGTCACGGGGCCTGGGACGGCCCCGAGCGGCCGGCCGAGCGTCGACGCGTGCGCGGCGGTGTTGAGCGACCCCGACCGCCAGCCCGCCTCCACCACGACGGTCGCTAAGCTCGCCGCCGCGATCAGCCGGTTGCGTTGCAGGAAGCGCCACTTGGTCGGCGCCTGGCCGCACGGCAGTTCGGAGATCACGGCGCCCTCGTCGACGATGCGGGTGAGCAGCGCGTCGTGCCCGCTCGGGTAGAAACGGTCCACTCCCCCGGCCAGGAATGCCACCGTCTGCCCGTGGCTCGCGAGGGCCGCCCGGTGCGCCATGCCGTCTATGCCGTAGGCGGCGCCCGAGACGATCGCGTAGCCCCGGTCGACCAGGCCGGCGGCGGCCTCCATCGTCACGTGTTCCCCGTAGCCCGTCGCCGCCCGGGCGCCGACCAGGGCGATCGAGCGGGACAGGGCCGCGAGCGCGCCGTCGTTGCCGCGCACCCACAGCGCGAGCGGTGCGTGTGGGCCGAGGTCGTCGACACCGGTCGGCCAGCGCGGATCGTCGGGCACGAGCAGCCGAGCCTCGACGCGCGCCGCCTGGCGCATGGCGTTCACCGCCACAGACAGGTCGAGGCGGGGTCGCCACCGCTCCAGGGCCTGCGTCACGTGGTCCTGTTCGACCTCGCTACCGGCCAGCAGGGCGAACAGGGAGTCGGCCGACGGAGACGCGAGCATCGCGCGCAGGGCCTCGGCCGCCCCGATCCTCTCGACGAGCACACCGGCGAGCCGGTCGCCCGGCTCAGCGATCCCCGTCCACGCGGCGCGCGCGAACACCTCCTGCTGCGCGTCGCGCGTGAGGTCACGTGCGGCGATCGCCGTGACGAGGGGTTCGATGTCGTTCTCGCTCAGTCCGAACATCGTCATGAGTTCATCGCCTTCCGAAGGTAGAGCGCGCGGCCGACGTGGTCGGCGTCGGGTCGGGCATCGCCGTCGAGGTCGGCGAGCGTCCATGCGAGCCGCAGCACCCGGTCGTAGCCGCGCATGGTGATGCCACCGCGTTCGAGGGCGCGGTCGATGGATGCGGTGGTCGCCTGCGCGGGACGCATGCCCTTGCTGCGCAGCCACTGCCCGGGCACGTGAGCGTTGAGCGTCCACGGGGTCGACGCCAGCCGGGCACCCGCCGTCTCGCGTGCCTCGCGGACGCGGGCCCGGGCGGCCGCCGTCGACACCCGCACGGACTCGTCGGCGAGCCGCACCTGTGCCGAGGTGATGCGGCTCACCCGCAGTTGGATGTCGATGCGGTCGAGCAGCGGCCCCGAGATGCGGCCGAGGTAGCGCCGTCGCGCCATCGGCGAACACGTGCATTCCGAATCCCGGGCGCCGTACTGCCCGCACGGGCACGGGTTGGCCGCCATCACGAGCTGGAACGAGCCGGGGAAGTGCGCGACGGCGTTGGCCCGGTGGATGCTGATGACACCCGACTCGAGCGGTTGCCGCAGGGCGTCAAGCACGCTCGACGGAAACTCCGGCGCCTCGTCGAGGAACAGCACCCCGTGCGACGCCCGCGCGGCGGCACCCGGCCGGATCTGCCCGCTACCCCCGCCGATGAGCGCCGCAGAGCTGGCTGTGTGGTGCGGGCTCTCCAAGGGCGGCCTCAGCGCGAGGGTGCGCCCGATCGGCAGCCCGCAGAGCGATCGCAGCGAGCTCACCTCGAGCGCCGCCGTCGCGTCGAGGTCGGGCAGCAGGCCGGGCAGCCGCGCCGCGAGCATGGTCTTGCCCGCGCCCGGCGGCCCGAGCATGAACACGTGGTGACCGCCGGCGGCCGCGACCAGCATCGCCTCGATCGCCTCCTCGTTGCCGATGACGTCGGAGAGGTCGGTGTCGTCGTCTGTCGTGGCTTGCAGCGGCGGGGCGAGGATCGGGTCGACCGCGACCTGCTCGAACTCGCCGCCGTGCCAGATGACGGCGTCGAGCAGCGATGCGACTCCGACCACCCGCACGTCGGGCACCAGCGCCGCCTCGTGCTGGTTGCCGGCGGGAACCATGACGGTCTCGAACCCGGCGGCCCGCGCGGCGACGACCGCGGGCAGGATTCCGGCGATCGGCCGCAACCGGCCGTCGAGCCCGAGTTCGCCGAGGTGCACGACCCTGTCGATCGACGCCGCGTCGATCGCTCCGTCGGCGGCGAGGGTCGCCAGGGCGATGGCCAGGTCGAAACCCGAGCCGTGTTTCGGCAGAGCCGCGGGCGAGAGATTGACGGTGACCTTCTGGTGCGGGAATCCGACGCCGGAGTTGGTCGCAGCGGCCCGAACCCGGTCTCTGGCTTCTCCGAGGGCCGCATCCGGAAGCCCGATGAGCACGAAGTTCGGCAGATTCGCCGAGATGTCGGCCTCGATCTCGACGATCGCCCCCCGCAGGCCCATCAAGGAGACCGCGTGCGTTCGCCCGATAGGCACTAGAACACCCGCTTCAGATGCTCGACCACGACGGCCCCGAACACGGGAGCGACGACGGCAACCGCGTCGATGCGCACGAGCCCGTGCTGCCCGGGGTGCGCGGCGCACCACGCCCCGGCGAGCCGTCTCAGCCGCGCGAGCTTCGCCACCGTGATCGCCTCGAGCGGATGCCCGTAGCCGAGGCTCGAGCGCGTCTTCACCTCGACGAACACGAGCTCGTCGCCGTCGCGCACCACGAGATCGATCTCGCCCTGCGCGCACCGCCAGTTGCGCTCGACCACCTGCATCCCCGCCTCGGCGAGGAAGTCGGCGGCGAGCGCTTCGCCCTTCTTTCCCAGCTCGTCTTTCGCGGCCATGACCACCTCCGACTACGAGAATCCCCCGCCGCGGAACGGCCGTGCGGGGGTCCGACCAGTCCGTGGAGGGATCGGTACCGAAGTCAATGGGTGAGGACAGGGAGGCCCATCCGGTTTTGTATCGGATACTGGAGTTTCGCTCTTGTGGAGGACGCAGTGAACGTTTATGAAAATCGGCCGTGGCTTTCGGCCTACGCCCCCGGCGTGCCGCACGAAATCGACGTGCCCACCGAATCGCTCGTCGACATGCTCGACGCGAGCGTGAAGAGGTACGGGCGCCGCACCGCCCTCGAGTTCTTCGGGGCAGAGACCAGCTACGACGAGCTCGCCGAGCAGGTGGCCCGCGCCGCCGAGGGCCTGCGCCGTCTCGGCGTGAAGAAGGGCGACCGTGTCGCCCTCGTTCTCCCCAACTGCCCGCAGCACGTCGCGGCCTTCTACGCGGTGCTGCGCCTCGGCGCCATCGTGATCGAGCACAACCCGCTCTACACCGCGCGCGAGCTGCGCCACCAGTTCGAAGACCACGGCGCCCGCGTCGCGATCGTCTGGGACAAGGTGCACGACGTCGTCTCCGGCTTCCCGAACGACGTGCGGCTCGACAAGATCATCTCGGTCGATATGACGACGGCCCTGCCCCTCGGCAAGCGCATCGCCCTGCGCCTACCCATCGCGAAGGCGCGCACGACCCGCGCGAGCATGACCGCCACGCCCTCGGCCCGCCGGGTCTTCACGTGGGACAAGCTGCTCGAGGCCCCGCGCATCCTGCGCAAGCGGGAGCGCCCCTCGGTCGACGACATCGCCGTGCTGCAGTACACCAGCGGCACGACCGGCACTCCCAAGGGCGCCATCCTCACCCACAGCAACCTGCGCGCGAACGCCGCGCAGGGCCAGGCCTGGGTGCCCGGCCTGAAGCTCGGCAAGGAGACGTTCTACGGCGTGCTGCCGATCTTCCACGCCTACGGCCTCACCCTCTGCCTCACCGTAGCGATGAGCATCGGGGCGAAGCTGGTGCTGTTCCCGAAGTTCGACGTCGACATGGTTCTGGATGCCGCGAAGAAGTCGCCGCCCACGTTCCTGCCCGCCGTGCCCCCGATCTACGACGCGCTGACCCGGGTCTCCAAGCGCCGCCGCGCCGGTCTCTCGCACATCCGGTTCGCGATCTCCGGCGCCATGAGCCTCCCCGTCGCCACCGTCGAGCGCTGGGAGGAGGCCAGCGGCGGCCTGCTCGTCGAGGGCTACGGCATGACCGAGACGAGCCCGCTCGCCGTCGGCAACCCGATGGGCCCGAGCCGTCGCCCCGGCACCGTGGGTGTGCCGTTCCCGAGCACCGAGATCCGCGTCGTCGACCCCGCCGACCCGAGCCAGGACCGGCACGAGGGCGAGGCCGGCGAGCTACTGCTGCGCGGTCCGCAGGTGTTCCAGGGCTACTGGAACCGCGCCGTCGACACCGACGAGTCGCTCCTCGCCGACGGCTGGCTGCGCACGGGCGACATCGTCACGGTGTCGGCCGACGGCTACGTCACGGTGATCGACCGCATCAAGGAGCTCATCATCACCGGCGGCTTCAACGTGTCGCCGTCGGAGGTGGAGGAGGTGCTCCTCTCCCACCCCGACATCACGGCCTCCGCCGTCGTCGGCATCCGCCGCCCGTCGGGCACGGAGGACGTGTCCGCGGCCGTCGTTGTGCGCGAGGGCGCCACCGTCGACACCGAGCAGCTGCGCGACTTCTGCCGCACCCGGCTCACCGCCTACAAGGTGCCGAAGAAGATCGTGGTGCTCGACGAGCTGCCGCGCTCGCTCGTGGGCAAGGTCGAGCGCCGCAAGGTGCGCGACATCCTCGTGTCGGGGCCGCAGCAGGCCTAGCCGCTGCAAGCGCTGAGGCCTACACGCTCCGGCGCGCGCGGTCGACGAACGCGTCGACCGCGTCGAGGATTCCCGGCGCGAACCAGGCACGGTTGCGTCGCTCGGGACCGCGGGAGACGAGGATGCCGCGTTCCACGAGCGTCTCGATAGACGTGTACGCGGCGGCGAGCGTCACACCGAGCGTCGACACGGCGAGCTTCGCGTCGATCACCGGCTGCTCGAGCGCGACGCCCACGAGTTCGCGCGAGCCGGCGTGCGAGCGCACGCCCACCATGCTCTGGTGCCAGTCGTCGCGCGTGATGGCCAGCGCGGTTGCGAGCTGCCGCGCGTTGTCGATGGCGGCGTCGATGGCCCGCGCCTGGGCGAGCACCATCGGGTTGGCGTCGCCCCGCTCGTAGGCCGCCAGCGCCGTACGGTAGCCCGTGTCATCCGCGAGCCAGCCGCTCGAAATCGGAAACGGCACGATCGGCGTGCTGAGTCGGGCCGCGTGGATCGCGCGGGCCGTGCGCGCGTTGCCGAGGAAGAACGGGCGCCGCGCCACCAGCCAGGCGTGGTCGAGCGCGGCGGGCACGAGCAGGGTGCGGCCGTCGAGTTCCAGGGCGTCGGGAGCCTCGTCGTCGCCCGGGTCGATCGCGTCGTGCACCGCGGCGACGTCGCCGGGCGCGTCGAGCGCCACGAGGGTCGCGGACAGAACGGATGCCGCGTTCCGCGCCTCGACCGGGGCCGCCAGGCCGAGCCGGGCGAGCCCGGTCTGCCGCGCATCCGCCTCGAAACCCGCGAGCGCCGCGCTTGCCGCCGCCTCGGCCCGCGCGAACGCCGCGGCGAAGACGGCATCGTCGGCGGTGAACTCCGCGCGGAAGTTCTCGAGCGCGAGGGCCGCCTCAGCCGACCGTTCGAGCGTCGCGGGGTCGAGCGTCGGGGCGATGTTCGCGGGGGTGAGCAGCACGCGGTATCCAAGGGCGAGGGGGGAACGGAAAGGGGAGCAACGCCATGTTATGCGCTGCTCCCCCGGTGAGACCGTCGGCCGGAGGCCACGGTGTCAGTCGGCGAGGATGCCGTAGAGGGCGCGACGCGTCTCGTCGAGCTGCGCGACCGCCTTGGCCCGCTGCTCGTCTGTCGCGGCGAAGCGGAACTGGTGCACGACGCCCATCAGCTTCGCGATGCTCTCGTGCAGGCCGGCATCGGCGTGGTTGTGCTCGGTGACGCTGGCCCAGACGCGGGCGAGCTCGTCCTCGTGCTCGGTGACGTAGGCACGGCCTTCGTCGGTGAGTCGGAACTCGGTGCGGCGGCCCTCGCCGATCGCCTCGATGAGCTCTTCGTCGACGAGCTGCTGCAACGTCGGGTAGACCGAGCCGGGGCTCGGCGTCCAGTTGCCGCCGGAGCGCTCCGCGATCTCCTTGATGAGGCCGTAGCCGTTGAAGGGCTTCTCGTTGAGCAGCGAGATGATCGCCGAGCGCACGTCGCCGCGGCGCTTGCGCTGGGGTCCGGGCGGCATGAAGCCGCGGGGGCCGAAGCCGCCGAAGCCCGAGCCGAAGCCGGGGCCGCCGGCGGCGAACGCGCGGGCGCCCGGGCCGAAGCCGTGACCGTGGCGCTGGCCGCGGTCGTGCTGGTTCTGGTTGTGGAAGTCGCTGTGCATAGCGTTTCCGTCCTTTCGTGTGGTTCGCCGAACCGGTGATCGACGATGTGTTAACGATATATCGGTACCTATCGTCAGCACAAGCCCGGATCTCGCAACTCAGGCAGAAACCGTCGGCGGCGCGGCCCACCCGCGTGTACAGGGCCCCGCGTCATCCGCCCCGGATCCTGCCTGAGTTGCGAAACCCCGCCTAGTTCGTCATTCAGGACGGATGCGCCCCGCGCGGCGCCGACCCCGCCCACCCTCGCGGGACACCGCTCCACGGCAGCTTTTCCTCCTGAATGACGAACACACCCGCTCGCCGGTCTCGCAACTCAGGCAGAAACCGTCGGCAGCGCGGCCCACCCGCGTGTTTACAGTGCCCCGCGTCATCCGCCCCGGATCCTGCCTGAGTTACGAAACCCCGCCTAGTTCGTCATTCAGGACGGATGCGCCCCGCGCGGCGCCGACCCCGCCCACCCTCGCGGGACACCACCCCGCGCCAGCCGACTCCTCCTGAATGACGAACACACCCGCTCCCCGATCTCGCAACTCAGGCAGAAACCCTCGGCGTCGCGGCCGCACCCGCGTGTTTACAGTGCCCCGCGTCATCCGCCCGACATCCTGCCTGAGTTGCGAATTCCCGTCCCGAGTCAGGAGCCCGCGGGCACAACGAAAAAGCCCGGGTGCCGTTGCGGCATCCGGGCTGAAACTCGGGGGTCCTACTCGTCGAGCGCGAGCTCTTTCGGCAGTTCGAGCTCTTTCGACGAGAGCTCTTCGACGTTCACGTCTTTGAAGGTGAGCACCCGCACGCTCTTCACGAAGCGGTCGGAACGGTAGACGTCCCACACCCACACGTCGTTCATCGTCAGCTCGAAGTAGAAGTCGTGCTCGGTGTCCTGGCGCACGAGTTCGACCTCGTTCGCGAGGTAGAACCGACGCTCGGTCTCGACCACATAACGGAATTGGCCGACCACGTCGCGGTATTCGCGATACAGGGCCAGCTCGACCTCGCGGTCATAGTCTTCGAACTCGTCTTCGTCCATCGTGCGTCAATCCTAAACCGAAGTCTTGAGCCACGTGCGCCGATGCAGATCGGTCGCGCCCAGTTGGGCGATCGCGGCGAAATGGTCCGCGGAGCCGTAGCCCTTGTTGCCGGCCCAGCCGTAGCCGGGTTGCCGGGCATCCGCGTCGATCATGAGCGAGTCGCGGTGCACCTTGGCGACGACGGATGCACCGGCCACCGACGAGCAGTCGCGGTCGGCCTTCACCCGCGTCTGTACCCGTAGCGGCGACGACAGTGCCGGATTGAGCCAGTCGTGCGACCCGTCGAGCAGCACGACGCTCGCGCCGATGTCGGCCCCGGCCTCGTGCAGCGCGACGAGGCCGCGTTTGGCAGCGAGCCCGAGCGCCGCGACGATGCCGATGCGGTCGACCTCGAGCGCCGAGGCGAGCCCGACCGAGGTGTGCACCGCCCACTCCGCGGTCAGCGGGGCGAGGGCGACGCGGCGTTTTTCGCTCAGCAGTTTGGAGTCGCGCAACCCCTCGGGGTGCGCTCCGACCGTGACATCCACGACACACAGCCCGACGGCCACCGGTCCCGCGATCGCTCCACGCCCCACCTCGTCGATGCCGATCACGAAACGGGCGCCGGCCGCGTGCATCGACGTTTCGATCTCGAGCGTCGGATCGCTGACGGCCATGTCAGCCCTTCGCGGCGTCGACCCCGCGGAAGACCAGCGGGTAGTTGTCGAGCCAGGTCCAGCGGTCGAGCGGCCAGGTGACGAGCACCGCGCGTCCGACGACGTTGTCCACGGGCACGAAGGCGGTGCCCGGCGCGTCGGGGTCGCCCGAGTAGTGGTACGACGAGTCGGCCGAGTTGTAGCGGTTGTCGCCCATGACCCAGAGGTAGCCCTCGGGCACCGTCACGGTGAAGTCCTTCTCGGTGGCCTTGGTGCGGTCGCCGATCTCGATGTACGGCTCCTCGAGCGGGATGCCGTTCACGGTGAGCTGGCCGAAGTCGTTGCAGCAGGCGACCACGTCGCCGGGCAGGCCGATGACGCGTTTGATGAGGTGGTCGTCGCTGTCGGGCGCGCTCAGCCCGACGAAACCGAGCACGGCGTCGACGCCGGCGATGAACGGATTCTGCTGAACGGGCTTCTCGGTGCCGAGCAGCCAGTTGCCCGGGTCGGTGAAGACGACGACGTCGCCGTGCTCGATGGGCACCACATCGGGTTCGAGCAGGTTGACGATGATGCGGTCGTTGACGTGCAGCGTGTCCATCATCGACTCGGAGGGAATGTAGAACGAGCGGATCAGGAAGGTCTTGATGAGGAACGAAATGAGCAGCGCCGCGAGGAAGATGAACAGGATGTCACGGAGGAACAGCTTTACGCCCCGTGCCTTGCGCTGCTTCTCAGACAGCCGCGGCGTACCCGTGTCGCGTATGCCGTCTGCCTCGGCGCGCGATTCCGCGGCCGGCTGTATTTCGCTTGTCATTAAACCCCTGAGCTCCCTGCCAATTGTATTCGGCAGGGAGCTCAGGAAAGTCTCACATCGGGCGGGAAGCCCGAAGCGGAGAGGGTGACCTAGTTGTCGCGCTTCTCCTTGATCTTGGCCTTCTTGCCGCGCAGGTCGCGCAGGTAGTAGAGCTTCGCGCGACGCACGGCACCGCGGGTGACGACCTCGATGTGGTCGATGACCGGCGAGTGCACCGGGAAGGTGCGCTCTACGCCCACCTGGAAGCTGACCTTGCGCACGCAGAATGTCTCGCGGACGCCCTCGCCCGAGCGGCCGATGACGACACCCTGGAAGACCTGGATACGCGAGCGCGTGCCTTCGATGATGTTTACGTGCACCTTGACGGTGTCGCCGGCGCGGAAGGCCGGGATGTTGTCCTTGAGGGAGACCGCGTCAACGGCGTCGAGAATATGCATGGTATTCGCTCCTCGCGACCGCCACAGGTCGATCGCGTTCTAACTAAGTCGTGAAGAAGGGGGTGTGTTTCTCGCGGTCACGATTCCCCTGTGGCAGAAACGTGCGGAAGCACAAAGATCAATTGTTGCATATCGGCGCACCGCTCGGCCACTCTGCACCGCTCGGCCACTGTGGGGCCCGGCTCACCGTGTGGGCGGGTCCTCCTTACTGCCGTCGGGGTTGATGATGATCACCCGGCCGGTGTCGACCGCGGGATCGTAGGTGTCGGCGACATAGGTTCCTGCGTCGATCGCGCCGAGCGACAACGCCTCTTTGACCCGCGACCGCGTCTCGGTGAACAGCAGCCAGGCGGCGCTCCAGAACGCGATCAGGCTCAGCACCACGATGACCGCCGCCAAGCCGGTAAAAGCGAGGAATCCATACGTGATAATAGAAATGTGCCAGACGCCGACGATGGCGGCGTCCTGCCACGAGACCGCCCGCGCTACCCGAACCTTCTTGCGCGCGACGGTCAGCCCGGCGACCGCGAGCATCACGAAGAAGAGCACCGGGCACACCACGAGGTAGAACACGAAGTCCCAGCCCTGATCTGCCTGCACAATGCCCCGGCCGATCAACACCCAGATCGGCAAGACCAGGGCGCCGATAAACTGCCAATAGTAGAACGCGCGACGAAGAACCATGTTTTTAGGGTAGCCTCAGCTTGCGCATAACGAATACGAGGTATTTGTAGCAATGAAAGACCAAACGGCACTCCTTCCGAGCTCGGCCTCCGTTCGCACCGAACCGGTGCAGCAACGCAGCAGCGAGCGCATCACCCTGCTTCTCGACACCGCGGCGGCCCTCATCGACGAGAAGGGCATCGACGGACTCACCACCAGCGACGTCGCCGCGCGCTCGCACTCGTCCGTCGGCGTCGTCTACCGCTACTTCCCCAACATCCAGTCGCTCCTGCGCGCCCTCGCCGCCCGCAACATGCAGCGGTTCCTCAGTGCGGTCTTCGTCACGATCGAGGAGAACCCGGGCGGCTGGCTCTCCGAGCTCGACGCCATCCTCGACATCTACGCCGACCTCACGCGCAGCGAGCCCGGCTTCCGCGCCCTGCACTTCGGCGGCGTCATCGACGAGCGCTTCATCGACGGCCAGACCAACGCCAACAAAGAGCTCGCGACCAACCTGGTTCAGTTCCTGACCGCTCGCTACGAGCTGCCGCAGACCGAGGAATTCGAGCTCGATCTCGATGTGGCGATCGAGATCGCTTCCGCGTTGATGCAGCGGGCATTCCGCATCGACCGTGACGGCGACGAGCGCTATCTGGCCAAGGCGCGCATCGTTGTGCGCGAGGTGCTCGAGCCCTACCGTCGCGAAGATCAGTAGTCTGTGCCGGCGGTTAGCCGGTGCTGCCCGGTAGTGCGCCGCAGCCTCGCCTAAACTGGCTGCACGATGATAGAACTGCGAACCCCGGCCGAAGTCGATCAGATGGCCGAAGCGGGCAGGTTCGTGGCCGACGTGCTCGAAGCCACCGCCGCCGCCACCGCGGTCGGCGTGAACCTGCTGGCCCTCGACAAGCTCGCCCACGGCATGATCCGGAAGCGCAAGGCCGAGAGCTGCTACATCGACTACCACCCCTCTTTCGGCGCCTCGCCGTTCGGAAAGGTGCTGTGCACGTCGGTGAACGACGCCGCGCTGCACGGGCTTCCGTTCGACTACGTGCTGCGTGACGGCGACGTCGTGAGTCTCGATTTCGCGGCATCCGTCGACGGCTGGGTGGCCGACTCGGCGCTGACCCTCGTGGTCGGCACCCCGCGCGACGAAGACCTCGCGATGATCGACACCGTGCAACGCGCCCTCGACGCCGGCATCGCCGCCGCGCAGCCGGGCGGCCGCATGGGCGACGTGTCCGCGGCCATCGGCGCCGTCGCACGCGCGGACGGCTTCGACGTCAACCTCGACTTCGGCGGACACAGTGTCGGCCGCACCATGCACGGCGACCTGCACGTACCCAACGACGGCCGGCCCGGCCGCGGATTCCCGCTACGCGAGGGCCTGGTCTTCGCGATCGAGCCCTGGCTGATGCTGGGCACGTCGAAGATCTACACCGACAAAGACGGCTGGACGCTGCGCAGCGCCGACGGATCCCGCGCCGCCCACGTCGAGCACACCGTGGCCATCACGGCCGACGGCCCGCGGGTGCTGACCGCTCGCAGCTAGGCACCGGTTTCGATACGCGGGCTCCTTCGTCGCTCGCTACTCAACCAGCTGGTTGAGTAGGTAGCCCAGCGACCGTATCGAAACCTCCTAGTCGGGCAGCAGGTCGGGGCGAACCCGGCGCGTGCGCTCGACCTGCTGGTCGTGCCGCCACGTGGCGATCGCGCCGTGGTTGCCGCTGAGCAGCACCGGAGGCACGTCCAGCTCCCGCCACGATGCGGGCTTGGTATAGCTCGGGTACTCGAGCAGTCCGTCTTCGTGGCTCTCCTCGGTGAGGCTCGCGGGGTTGCCGACGACGCCCGGCACGAGCCGGCCGATCGCCTCGATCATCGCCATCACGGCGACCTCTCCCCCGTTGAGCACGTAGTCGCCGAGGCTGATCTCCCGCACGCGCACGCCCGGCCGCGTCGCCGTGTGCGCGATGACGCGCTGGTCGATGCCCTCGTAGCGTCCGCAGCCGAAGACAAGGTGCGGCTCGAGGGCGAGTTCGCGGGCGGTCGCCTGTGTGAACCGCTCGCCGGCGGGAGACGGGAAGACGACGACGGATGACTCGGCGCCCGCAGTAGGGCCGGCGAGCACCTCGTCGAAGGCCTCGCCCCACGGCTCCGGCTTCATGACCATTCCGGCCCCGCCGCCGTAGGGGGTGTCGTCGACCGTGCGGTGACGGTCGTGCGCGTAGTCGCGCAGGTCGTGCACGCCGAGCTCGATCAGGCCGCGTTCGCGCGCCTTGCCGAGCAGGGAGATGTCGAGCACCCCGAAGAACTCCGGAAAGATGCTGATGATGTCGATGCGCACCTGTACAGCGTAGACGCGTGTCAGAAGGCCGACGAACCCGCCTCGTAGCGGTCGATCACGAGCTCCACGAGCTCGGGCGGGGGCGCCTGGCCGGCCGCGAGTAGCGGCGGGGTCGCGACATCCGCGGCCGTCGAGTGGGCGAGGTCGTCGAAGTAGCCGGGCGCGAGCAGGTAGGTGCTGACGACGACCCGGTCGGATGTCGCGCGCTCCAGTTCGACCGCCTCGGCCAGTCGGGGGCTTGCCGCCGAGATGAACCCGACCCGCACGGTGACGCCGAGCACGGCCGACAGGCGGGCGCCCATCTCGTGGCAGTCGGCCACGGCGCGGGCATCGCTCGAGCCGGCGCAGGCGAGCACGACACCGTCGCCCGGCCGCAATCCGGACTCGACGAGCCGCCTGCGCAGCACCGTGACGAGCCGGTCGTCGGGGCCGAGGGCCGCGGTGAGGGCGGTGGGCCGGCCGGCGACGGCGAGCTCGTCGCGCAGGTCGACGTGCACGTGGTAGCCGGCGGAGAGCAGCAAGGGAACGACGATCGCCGGCGTATCGCCGTCGAGGGAATCGAGGGTGGCTTCGACGTCGGGCTGTTGCACGTCGACGAACCCGCCGCTCACGACGAGCTCGCCGCGGGCGACCGCCACGGCCGACACGAGCGACGCGACGGCACGCTGGCCGATCGGCGACGAGGTGCCGTGCGAGATCGCGACGAGGGCCGGCCGGGTCGTCGCCGCCGTGCGCTCGTCGGCTGCGCGCTGTTCGAGCAGCATCGTCACGCGACATCCTCGATCTCGACCTCGATGAAGCCGCCGACCACACGGGTGCGGTAGGTCTGGAGGAAGAGCGTCGGGTCGGTGAAGCACTCGCCGGTGCCGAGGTCGTAGACCTGTTTGAGAAGGGGCGACGCGACGGTCGGGCGGTGCTCGTCGGCGACGGCCTTGGAGCCCACGATGCCGCGAGCCATAACGAACGCGTCGGTCGCGGGGTCGCGGTGGTCGACGGCGTAGATCTCCTGCGGGGAGATCACGAACAGCGCGATCTGCCTCATGCGCAGCAGCAGGGCCTCGCCCCACGACGGCTCGAGCTCGTCGACGGGGCAGGCCTTCTCCCAGACGGCGGTCGACTCGACGGTGGTATCGGTCGTCGTGAGTGTCATTGCGCGAACCTTCTCTCCCGGATGCCGATCGACCAGGTGCCGAACAACGTCCACGTTAGGTGCCGCATGTTTCATCGCAGTCTCTCCGTGTTTCGTCGGCATAAAACCTGCCTCACAATTCGAGCGAGCGGGTGTGCGGGGTTTGTGACTTCGGAGATACACGGGGGCAACGGGGGCGAAACCGCGGTTTCCTAGGCTGAGCTAACCGACCGCGTGACTCCCGTGATCCGAAGGAACCAGCCCATGAGCCTGACCGACTCCGCTCGTCCCCCTCACCTCGGCCCGCGCGAAATCGTCGTCGTCGGTGGCGGGCCGGCCGCGCACCGCTTCGTCGACGCCATCCAGTCGCGCGATACCGCGCACGCCGTGCGCGTCACCGTGGTGGCCGAGGAGGTGCACCTCCCCTACGACCGCGTCGCGCTCAGCCGCAGGCTCGCCGGCGCCGAAGACCTCACCCTGCAACCGAGCTCG
This sequence comes from Conyzicola sp., assembly GCF_046714715.1. Lineage (GTDB taxonomy): Bacteria > Actinomycetota > Actinomycetes > Actinomycetales > Microbacteriaceae > Conyzicola. The sequence continues at coordinate 15,452 of NZ_JBKKAD010000224.1, forward strand.
CACTGGGCGGCCGAACACGTGAGCCTACGCACCGGCGAGCGCGCCACCTCGATCGACCCGACGGCGAAGACCGTGACCACGGCGCACGGCACGGTGCTGCGCTACGACGACCTGGTGCTCGCCACCGGCTCGAGCGCCCCCGTTCCCGACATCCCGGGCGCGCATCTCTCCCGCGTCTACCGCACCATCGACGACGTCGACTTCTTCACCGGCGAGGTCGTGCGACTCGCCTCCGTGCTCGGCCGCCCGGCGCGGGTGCTCGTCGCGGGAGGCGGGCTGCTCGGACTCGAGGCCGCGGGCGGCCTGCAGAAGCTCGGCGCGGAAACCGCGGTCGTGCACTCCGGCGGCTGGCTCATGTCGGCGCAGCTCGACGAGGGCGCCGGACAGGCGCTCGGACGACTGATCACCGCGCAGGGCATCCGGCTGCACCTCGGCACACGTCCCCGGCTGATCGAGGAGACCGACGGCGTCGTCACGGGAGTCAAGTTCACCAACGGGCAGCGCATCGACGTCGACATGGTGATCTTCTCCATCGGCATCTCCGCGCGTGACGAGCTGGCTCGCGACGCGGGCGTCGTCACCGGCGAGCGCGGCGGCATCGTGATCGGCACCGACTGCCGCACCTCGCACGACGGCATCTGGGCGATCGGCGAGGTCGCCAACTTCGAGGGCCGGTGCACGGGGCTCGTCGCGCCGGCGAACGCGATGGCCGAGGTCGTCGCCGACCGCCTCCTGGGCGGCGCGGCCGAGTTCACGACGGTGGACGACGCGACCAAGCTGAAACTCTCCGGCGTGGATGTCGCGAGCTTCGGTGATGCCCGAGGCGAGCAGGAGGGCGCGCTCGAGATCGTCTACGCCGACCCGGCACGCGGCCTCTACCAGAAGCTCGTGATGTCGGCCGACGCTCGCACCCTCCTCGGCGGCATCTTCGTCGGGGATGCGGAACCGTATGCGTCACTGCGCCCCATGCTCGGGCGCGAGCTGTCGAGCGAGCCCGGCGCCTACCTCTCCGGTCTCGGCGGCGGCGCGCCCGAGGGCGACGACCTGCCCGACGACGCGCTCGTCTGCTCGTGCAACAACGTCGACGCGGGTGCGGTGCGGGCCGCGGTGCGCGGCGACCACGGCGAGGCCTGCACCGACCTCGGCACGCTGAAGACCTGCTCCCGCGCCGGCACCCAGTGCGGCTCGTGCGTACCGCTCGTGAAGAAGCTGCTCGGCAGCGAGCTGGCGAAGTCGGGCATCGAGATGTCGCGGGCCATGTGCGAGCACTTCCCGATCAGCCGCCAGGAGCTGTTCGAGTCGGTGCGCGTTCTCGAACTGACCACCTTCGACGAGATCGTGGGGCGGCTCGGCACCGGACGCGGCTGCGACATCTGCAAGCCGGCCGTGGCATCCATTCTGGCCAGCCAACGAGGCGCCTACATTCTCGACGGCGGCCGCGGAGGCCTGCAGGACACCAACGACCGCGCGCTCGCCAACATGCAGAAGGACGGCAGCTACTCGGTCGTGCCGCGCATCCCCGGCGGCGAGGTCACGCCGCAGAAACTCGCCGTGATCGCCCAGGTGGCCATCGACTACGGGCTGTACACGAAGATCACCGGCGGCCAGCGCATCGACCTGTTCGGTGCGCGGCTCGACCAGCTGCCCGACATCTGGCGCGTGCTCGTCGACGCCGGCTTCGAGTCGGGACAGGCCTACGGCAAGGCGCTGCGCAACGTGAAGAGCTGCGTCGGCTCCACCTGGTGCCGGTTCGGCGTGCAGGACTCGGTCGCCATGGCGATCGGACTGGAGCTGCGCTACCGGGGACTGCGCGCCCCGCACAAGTTCAAGTTCGGCGTCTCCGGCTGCGCGCGCGAGTGCGCCGAGGCCCGGGGCAAAGACGTCGGGGTCATCGCCACCGAGCTCGGCTGGAACATGTACGTCGGCGGCAACGGCGGGTTCCAGCCGGCGCACGGTCAGCTGCTCGCCTCCGACCTCGACGACGAGACGCTCATCAGGTACATCGACCGGTACATGATGTACTACATCCGCACGGCCGACCGGATGCAACGTACCGCGCGTTGGATGGAGGAGCTGCCCGGCGGCATCGACCACGTGCGCGAGGTCGTGGTCGACGACTCGCTCGGCCTCGCCGACGACCTCGAGGCCGCGATGGCCCTGCACGTCGACAACTACGAGGACGAGTGGGCGGCCACGCTGCGCGACCCGGAACGCCTGCGCCGCTTCCGCACCTTCGTGAACGCGCCCGACTCGCCCGACGTCGGATTACCCCGCGTTGCGGAGCGGGGTCAGACCAGGCCCCCCACTGAGGCAGAATTGGCCAACCCCGCTACGGTATTCGTAACGGGGCCGACGATCCCTGTGAGAGGGAACATGTGATGAACGAGCAGGCGGGCACCGGGGCTCTCGGTGGCGACCGCTCGGGCACCGTCGGCGATGTCACTCTCGTCGGCGGCGGGCCAGGCAGCGACGACCTGCTCACGGTCGCCGGCGCGCGCGCCCTCGGACTCGCCGACGTGGTGCTGTTCGACCGCCTCGCACCGCACGGCTCCCTGCACACGCTCGCGCCCCACGCCGAGCTGATCGACGTGGGCAAGACGCCCGGCCACCACCCCGTCAGCCAGAAAGACATCGAGGCGCTCATCGTGCGTCACGCCCTCGCGGGAGCGAACGTGGTGAGGCTCAAGGGCGGCGACCCCTACGTGTTCGGCCGCGGCAGCGAGGAAGTGCTCGCCTGCCACGCCGCAGGCGTGCCCGTCACCGTGATCCCCGGCGTCACGAGCGCCGTCGCCGTGCCCGCCGCAGCCGGCATACCGCTCACCCACCGCGGGATGACCCGCCTCTTCACGGTGGTCTCCGGCCACGCGCCGCTCACCGAGACCGAGCTCGAACATCTCGCCGGCCTCGGCGGGACGATCGTCGTGCTCATGGGGATCGGCACCCTGCCGAGCATCACCCAGGGGCTCGTGCGTTTCGGCGTCGATCCGCAGCTTCCGGTCGCGATCATCGAGCGCGGGTACAGCCCGACCCAGACCACGACGATCGGCACGCTCGCCTCCATCGTCTTCGACGCGGCGGCAGCCGGTGTCAGCTCGCCGGCCGTGCTCGTCATCGGCGAGGTGGTGCGCCTCGCGTACGACGGCGACTCCGAGGCATCCGTTCTCCTCGCCCGCGCAGAGGCCTTGGCGGATCTCGCATGAGCGACGCGGACGAACCGCGCGTCGCCGGATTCCGCGCCAACCAGCTGGAGGGCTTCCGCATCGGCGTCACCTCCGACCGGCGCTCGGAAGATCTCATCGACGCGTTCGAACGCCGCGGCGCGTCCGTTCTGCACGCGCCCACGCTGCGCATCACCAACGCCCAGCAGGACGATCCGATCATCGCCGACACCCGCGAGATCATCGCCCGCCGGCCCGACGTGTTGCTCGCCTCCACCGGCTACGGCATCCGCCGCTGGTTCGAGGTCGCCGACGCGGCCGGCATCGGCGACGCGCTCACCGACTCGCTGTCGGGTTCGCACATCCTCGTGCGCGGACCCAAGGCCCGCGGCGGCATCCGCGCGGCCGGTCTCAACGACGCGGGCATGAGCGAGGTGGAGACCACGGCATCGCTCGTGACGAAGGCCCTCGAAGAACTCGAGCCCGGGCGCACCATCGCCGTGCAGGTGCACGGCTACACCGACGAGGAACAGCTCGACCGCCTGCGCGCCCGGCACACGGTGCTCACCGTTGCGCCGTACCGCTGGGCCATGGTCGGCGCCGACAACGAGCGGGTGAAACGGCTGCTCGACGCCACCTGCGCCCGGCAGCTCGACGCCCTCACCTTCACGAGCGCGCCCTCGGTCGACGCCCTCTTCGTCGCCGCCGAGGCCCTGGGCGCGCTCGACGACCTCGTCGGCGCCCTGCAGACCGACGTGCTCGCGGCCGCGGTCGGCCCGGTGACCGCCGCCCCGCTGCTCGCCGTCGGGGTGCGGCCGATCCAGCCGGAGCGCTACCGCATGGGCGCCCTCATCCGCCTCGTCTGCGAGTACCTCGAGACAGAGGGCGTGCACCGCGTGCCCACCCGCCACGGCGAGCTGTCGCTGCGCGGCCAGCTCGTCGAGATCCAGGGTGTTCGCACCCTGCTGCCGCCCACCTCGCTCGCCCTGCTGCGCCAGCTCGCGGCCACACCGGGCACGGTGCTCTCGCGCACCGAACTCGCGCGGGCGCTGCCCGGCATTCAAGACGACCACGCCATGGAGGTGGCCCTCAGCCGCCTGCGCCGTTCGCTCGGCACCCCCGGCCTCATCGCGACCGTGGTCAAGCGCGGCTACCGGCTCGACGTCTAGACGATGGCGGCGCGCGAAACCGGCGGAACATCGATTCCGAACGCCCGCGCCTGCTCGGGCGTATCGACGTCGACGCACAGGGCGCCGTCGACCGCCACCTCGACCACGGTCAGGCCGGCGAGCAGCCGCCGCAGCGACAGGCCGGCGAGGTCGTCGATAAGGCTCGCGGATGCCGCGGCGCCCGCGAGAGCGTCGGTGCGGTACAGCGCCAGCAAGGGTTGGCGTCTGCCCGAGTCATCCACCGCCACCACCGCGTCGACGCCCGCCCCCGTGTGCGGCATCGCCGCGGCCACCAGCGCGTCGACGGCCAGCGCCGCGCGCGGCAGGTCACAGGCGAGCACGAGCACCCATTCGGCGGGCGTGACGTCCGGCGGCCGGAGGGCCAGCGCCTCGGCGCTCAGCGCCTCGATGCCCGCGGCGAGCGCGGCGGCCGGGCCGCCCCACGCGGGTTCTTCCCGGGCGGTCAGCACTCCCGGCGGGGCGAGCTCTCTCGGCCCGACGACGACGACCGTGCCGGTTCGCCCGACGCGGGTTCGGGCCGAGTCCACGGCGATCTCTACCAAGGATCGTCCCTCGAACACCAGGGCCGACTTCGGTGCGCCCATGCGGCTCGACCGTCCGCCGGCGAGCACTATCGCTTCCAGTCGCATTGCCACCCCCGGTCGTCGTCGCGCGTGCATCGCACGATACCCGCGCGACGTTGCGGCGCTGTTACCCCCGGTTTCGGTCGCGTTGCCGACGGCTCACCGCCGCGTCGGCGCTGCGCTACTCTGGCGGGGCCGCACGGTACGACCGAAGGAGACGCAGGGTGAGCGACGAAGCAGACCGGATGCAACGCTGGATCGAAGCCGCGCGTGCGGAGCTCGAGCTTCCGACCGACGTGACGATCGATGTGGCGGCGCTGCTCGACCTGGCCCGGATCTCCGCCCACGGTGTGGTGCGGCCCGCGGCGCCGCTCACGACATTCTTGGCGGGCTACGCGGCCGGGCTGGCGGGCGGATCTGATGCCGACATCGCGCGAGCCGTCGACCGCCTCGCGGCCCTCGCCGCAGCCCTGCCCGACGCCGACTGACGGACCGAGGACGACCGATGCCGTGGCCGGAGAATCCGCGCCCGTCGTCGACGCCGAGTGGTCTACCGCGCGGCTGATCGCCCACGCGGCCGGCTCCCGCGTTCCGGCCCGCGTCGAGCAGCTCGTCCTCGCCGCGGCGGCGGGTCGCACCCTCGCCCACGACCTGGTCGCGCGCTCGAACCTGCCCGGATTCTCGTCGTCGGCGATGGACGGCTGGGCGATCGCCGGCGACGGACCGTGGCTGCTCGGCTCGGCGATCACCGCCGGCACTGTGGGCGTCGCCTCCACGCTGCGCCCGCGAACCGGCCGCCCGATCGCGACGGGCGCGATGATCCCGCCCGGAACCCGGGCGATCCTGCGCTGCGAGCACGGCGTGGTCAGCCCGACCCCGGCGGGGCCCGTGCTGTCGGTCGCTGCGCACGTTTCGCCAGGGCAGCCGGTGGACGGCGCCCACATCCGTCTCGAGGGCGAGGAGGCCCGAATCGGCGAGCGCCTGGTGCCCTCGGGCAGCGTGCTCACCCCGGCGCGCCTCGCCCTCGCCGCGGCCGGAGGGAACGACGAGGTGGCCGTCCGCGCACGACCCCGCGTGCGGATCGTCGTGCTCGGCGACGAGATCATCGGCGCGGGCGTCGCCATGCCGGGACTCGTGCGGGACGCCTTCGGTCCGCAGCTGCCCTCGACGCTCGAGTCGCTCGGTCTTCGGCCGGAGAGCGTGCGGCACGTCGGCGACGATCCCGCGCGCACTGCCGCGGCCCTCGACGAGGGCGCCGGCGAGCTCGTCGTCGTGACCGGCGGCAGCTCGCGCGGCACCACCGACCACGCCCGCTCGGCGCTGCTCGCGTGCGGCGGCCGGATACTCGTCGACGGCGTCTCGATGCGGCCCGGCCACCCGGTGATGCTCGGCGTTCTCGGCGACGGACGGCTGGTGCTCTGCCTCCCCGGCAATCCGGCGGCCGGCATGCTGGCGCTGCTCAGCATCGGACTGCCGATGATCGACGGGCTGCTCGGCCGTCCGCTCACGGCGCTCGGCAGCGAAATCGCGGGCGAGGCCGTCGCGGGGGCCGCCCACGGCGTTCGCCTCGTCGCGGCCACCGTGCACGACGGTGTGGCGACGGCCTGCGAGAAGCAGTCCGCCGCGATGCTGATCGGACTGGCCAACGCCGACACCGTCCTGGTGGTGCCGCCCGCCGGCATGGCGGCGGGCGAACGGGTCACGGCGCTGCGCCCGCCCTGGGCCTAAGCGGCACCCGACCGCCCCGCCCGGCTCGCCGCCCCGCCACCCGACGCACCGGTCAACAGGAGCGGCGACATCCGAGGGCCCCGATCCATCCTGTCGAAGGTGCGCCGACCCGACTCCGTCCTGTCGAGCGGCAGGCGCGGCGGCGCGGTAGGTAGCAGTTAGACGGCCAGCTCCGCTGCCTCGGCGTCGAGGAAGCGCTCGATCAGCTCGCCGATGCGGCCCTTGCAGCCGCCGCAGCCGGTTCCGGCGCGGGTGGACTTGCCGACACACGCCACGGTGGCGTCTCCCGCGGCGACCGACTCGTGGATGTGCGCGACGGTGACGCCGTTGCACCAGCAGACCGTGGCATCCGGGGCGAAGGCGTCGGAATCGGTGGCCGGCGCGTAGTCCGGCCCGTCGTTGCGCAGCAGCACCGAGCGGTCGGCCGGCAGTTCGCTGCCGCGCTCGAACAACAGCGTGAGCTCGGCGGCCGTGCGCGGCAGCCCGACGCACACCAGACCCTCGAGCACGCCCCGGCGCGTGACCATCTTGAGGTACCGGCCGTGCTCGGGGTCGACCCACTGCGAGACCTGGCGGCCGGGCACCCGTTCGCCGGCCGCGTCGACGGTCGTCGGATCGGTGTCCCAAGGCTCGAGCTCGACGTCGCCGACCGTGACCACGTCGACCGCCTCCGACTTGAGCATCACGAGGGCCGGCCGGGGCGCGGCGAGCGGGGCGGGCACGGGGGCGGCGGCGAACTCGGCGCTCAGGTGCGCCGCGAGCCACTCGGCCTGCCGCCAGCCGGGGCCGATCAGGCCGGTCGGTCCCCCGGCGACGCGGGCGCCGACGAGGTAGTCGGCCGGTCGCTCGGCGACGTGCGCGCAGTCGCCGATGGCGAACACGTGCGGGTCGTCCCACGACCGCAGTCCGTGGTCGACGAGCACGCCCGTCGCGGTGGGCAGTCCGGCCAGGGTGGCGAGTTCGGCGCGGGCGCTCACCCCGCAGGAGAGCACGAGCAGGTCGCCGGCGATGATCTTGCCGTCGGCGCAGACCAGGGCGTCGAAGTGGCGCGTCCCCTCGTCGTCGGTGCGGTAGGTGACCGCCTCCGCCCGGGAGTGCGCGACCAGGGCCACCCCCGCCCGCACGACCGAGCGGGCGAGCATGGTGCCGCCGCCCCGGTCGAGGTTGCGGGCCATCGGGTAGCCGCCGTGGTGCACGACGCACACCTCGGCACCCTGCTCGGCCGCGGCGAGGGCGATCTCGAGGCCGAGCACGCCGGCGCCGAGCACGACGATGCGTTTGCGTCCCTCGACGGCCGCGCGCACGGTGGCGGCGTCGGCGAGGTCGCGCAGCACCGTGACCCCGTCGGGCAACCGCTGGTCGCGACCCTGCTCGGAGTGGTCGAGCCGCTGAAGGGAGCGCAGGTCACGGGTGACCGCATCGACGCCGTCGAGCGTGGGCACGTTCGCGCGGGCTCCGGTGGCGAGCACGAGCCGGTCGTAGCCGAGCACGCTCTCGTCGTCGAGCGACACGACGCTGGCCTCGCGGTCGATTCCGGTGACGTGCGTGCCGCGCACGAACCGCACCCCCGCCTCGACCGCGGCCGCGGTGTCGGTGACCTCCATCGCCGAGCGGTCCGTGCGCCCGACGGCGAACTCCGCGACGAGCACGCGGTTGTAGGCGGTCTCGTCTTCGGCACCGACGACCGTGAGCGTGACGGCGCCGCCGCGCACTGCGGGCAGCAGGTCTTCGACGAAACGCGCCCCGACCGGGCCGTAGCCGACGAGCACTATGCGCGGCGCGGGGATCACCCCGTCACCCCCTCGCGCACGGCGCGCACCGAGACGGCGGTCGTCTTGAACTCGGGCATGCCCGAGATGGGGTCGGTCTCGTCCTGCGTGAGCAGGTTGGCGCACTCGGTTCCGGCGAAGTGGAAGGGGAGGAACACGGTGTCGGGCCGGATGGTTGCGCCCACGAGCGCACGGGCGCGAACGCTTCCGCGCCGGTTGCTCAGTTCGACGAGGTCGCCGTCGACGACACCGAGCGCCGCGGCGGTCGTCGGATGCAGTTCGGCGCGGGCGTGCGGTTTGGCGTCGTTGAGCTCGGGCACCCGTCGGGTCTGTGAGCCCGACTGGTAGTGCTCGAGCAGGCGGCCCGTGATGAGCGTGAGCGATCCGGACGTGTTGAGCGGCTCGGGGGCGGCGCGGGGCGCGACGGGCACTATCCGGGCGAGGCCGTCCGGGTGCGCGAACTCCGTCTGGAACAGCCGCGGCGTACCGCCGGAGCCCGCCGGATACGGCCAGTAGACGGGTGCTCCGCTGTCGAGCAGGGCGTAGTCGATTCCCGAGTAGTCGGCGAGCCCACCCTCCGATGCGCGCGCCAGCTCGTCGAAGACCTCGCGGGGGTTCTCGCTGAACACGCCCGGCGACCGCAGCCGGCTCGCGAGCTCGCGCATCACCCAGAGTTCGTTGCGAACGCCGGAGGGTGCGTCGACCGCCTTGCGACGACGGATGACACGTCCCTCCAGATTCGTCATGGTCCCCTCCTCCTCGGCCCACTGGGTCACCGGCAACACGTAGTGTGCGAGGCTCGCCGTCTCGGAGAAGAAGAAGTCGCACACCACGAGCAGGTCGAGGGCGGCGAGGCCCGCGCGCACCCGGGTGACGTTCGGCGCCGAGACCACGACGTTGGAACCGTGCACGAGCAGGGAGCGCACCCCGCCCGGCCGGCCGAGGCTGTTGAGCAGCTCGACGGCGGGGAGGCCTGCGCCGGGAAGATCGTCGGGGTCGACTCCCCACACTGCGGCGACGTGGGCGCGGGCGGCCGGATCCACGATCTTCCGGTAGCCGGGCAGCTGGTCTGCCTTCTGCCCGTGCTCGCGCCCGCCCTGGCCGTTGCCCTGCCCGGTCAGCGTGCCGTACCCGGAGTTCGGTGTTCCCGGCAGGCCCAGGATCAGGGCGAGGTTGATGGCCGCGGTCGCGGTGTCGGTGCCGTCGACGTGCTGCTCCACGCCACGGCCGGTGAGGATGTAGCTGCCGCGCCCCGACGCCAGCCGGCGGGCGACCTCGCGCAGCTGGTGGGCGGGCACCCCGGTGGCCGACTGCACCCGTTGCGGCCACCACGCACCGACGCTGCGGGCGAGGGCGTCGAAGCCGGTGGTGCGGTCGCTTAGGTAGCGCTCGTCGACGAGCTTCTCGGCGATGACGATGTGGATGAGACCGAGCAGCAGCACGAGGTCGCTTCCCGGCGTGGGCTGCAGGTGGGTGCCACCGCCGTTCTCGGTGAGTCGCACGGTCGCCGTGCGGCGGGGGTCGACGATCACGAGGCCGCCCGCGGCGCGGGCGTTCTCGAGGTGGGCGATGAAGGGCGGCATGGTCTCGGCGACGTTCGACCCGAGCACGAGGATGGTCTCGGCGGCACCGAGGTCGGCGAGCGGGAACGGGAGGCCGCGGTCGACGCCGAACGCGCGGTTTCCGGCGGCCGCGGCCGAGGACATGCAGAACCGGCCGTTGTAGTCGATACGCGATGTCGCGAGCGCGATGCGGGCGAACTTACCGAGCTGGTAGGCCTTCTCGTTGGTGAGGCCGCCGCCGCCGAAGACCCCGACTGAGTCGGCCCCGAACCGCGCACGGCCGACGCGGAGGCGATCGGCGATGTCGTCGAGGGCGTCCTGCCACGAGACCGGGGAGAACGTGTCATCCGGGTTTCTCCTCATCGGCTCCGCGATGCGGTCGGGCGAGTCGAGCAGAACCGTCGACGTCCAGCCCTTCTTGCACAGCCCGCCGCGGTTCGTCGGGAAGTCGCGGCCGGCCACAGACACGCGCGGTTCGTCTGCCTGGCGCGTCACGGCGGGCCCCAGGCCCATGGCGCACTGTAGCGCGCAGTACGGACAGTGGGTGGCGGCGGCGACCGGCGCGACGGGGGCGAGCGTCATACGCGCTGCCCGTCGGCGCCCACGCCCTTGCGCAGGTAGAAGACGGCGGTCAGGGTGAGCATCACGATGTAGCTCGCCACGAAGCAGAGGAACCCGAGCGTGTAGTCGCCGTTGGTGGCCTTCGAGATGCCGAGAGCCTGCGGGATGAGGAAGCCCCCGTAGGCGCCGACGGCGGAGATGAGGCCGAGGGCCGCGGCCGTCTTGCGCTGCACGGTGACCGAGCCGCCCGTGTTGTGCGCGTTCGCGGTGCCGGCGCGGGCCGCGAAGACGGTGGGGATCATTCGGTAGGTGGAACCGTTGCCGATCCCGGAGGCGATGAAGAGGAACATGAACGCGAGCAGGAAGAGCCAGAAGCTCCCGAGCGGCAGGGTCGCGATCACGAAGAGCGTTCCGACCGCCATGGCCGCGAACGAGGTGACCGTGACTTTCGCTCCGCCGAACCGGTCGGCGAGACGGCCGCCGAACGGCCTTGAGAGCGAACCGACGAGGGCGCCGAGGAACGCGAGCGAGATCGATGCGGATCCGACCTGGAAGGTCGAGAAGTCGGGGAACTGGTCGGCGATGAGCTTGGGGAACACCCCGGCGAAGCCGATGAACGAGCCGAACGTGCCGATGTAGAGCAGGGCGAGCAGCCACATGTGAGGTTCGCGCACGGCGGCGAGCGACCCGGCGAAGTCGGCCTTGGCCGCCGACAGGTTGTCCATGTTGCGGTACGCGCCGAAGATCGCGACGAGGATGAGCGGGATCCAGATCCAGCCGGCGATCGGCAGGTTGAGCGTGGCGCCGGCGGTCATCACCACGGCGATCGGCACGACGAACTGCGCCACCGAGACGCCCAGGTTGCCGCCGGCGGCGTTCAGCCCGAGCGCCCAGCCCTTCTCGCGCTGCGGGAAGAAGTAGGTGATGTTCGACATCGAGCTGGCGAAGTTGCCGCCGCCGAATCCGGCGAGGGCGGCGACGACCAGCAGCACGCCGAACGGCGTCTCCGGATTGCCGACGCAGATCGCGAGGGCGATCGTCGGGATGAGCAGCAGGGCCGCGGAGATCATCGTCCAGTTGCGGCCGCCGAACTTGGGCACCATGAACGTGTACGGGATGCGCAGGGTCGCGCCGGCGAGGCTCGGCATGGAGATGAGCCAGAAGATCTGGCTCGTGTCGAGTTGGAAGCCGGCCGCGGGAAGGAACACCACGACGATGCTCCACAACTGCCAGACGATGAAGCCGAGGAACTCGGCGAAGATCGACCACTTGAGGTTGCGCGAGGCGATCTTCTTGCCCTGCGACTCCCAGAACACGGTGTTCTCGGCGTCCCAGCCGTCGATCCAGCGACCCGGACGGTGGACGAGCACCACCTCGGCTTCGGGGGACGGGGCGGTCGTGGGCTCCGGCGTGGTCCGCAGATCTGTCATGGTTCCCTCACTCGCGACGTGGCACCCGAACAGGGTGATACGACGAAGCTATTGAGGGCGTGTTTCGGGCGAGGGAGCGGGGCGGTTAAGGTTCCGTAACCGTCTCCTCACACCGGGCGGAGCGCGCTGTGATGCGCCCGTGACGGCGTCGTTACGAGGCGGGCGTGTCGTCCCTCGACGAGTCGGCGGAGTCGTCGAGGTACTCGACGAGCTTCTCGGCCGTGGGCTGCTCCTCGTCGGGCAGCTCTTCGAAGAGGCCGTCGGGGGGCGTCACCGTCATGGTGCCGGCCTTCACGTCGACCGACGCGACGATCGCCTTCACGAAGGGAACGAGAACGTCGCCGTTGTCGGTCTTCACCGTCAGCAGGTCCTGTGCCGGGAAGTGGTCGATCGCGGTGACCGTGCCGACGACGGTGCCCTCGCGAAGAACGGAGAGTCCGAGCAGCTGGTGGTCGAACCAGGCGTCTTCCTCTTCGGGAAGGTCGGCGAGGTCGTGGTCGACCCAGAGGATCGCCTTGATAAGGGTCTCCGCGACCGAGCGGTCGGGTACGTCCTTGAAGAAGGCGACGGCGTGGCTGTTGTACCACTTGAGCTCGACGAGCTCGATCGTCTTGTTGTGCCAGGCCGACGAGTCGGGAACCTGGAGCGTGAACACGGCACCGGGGGTGAAACGACCGTCCGGGTCATCCGTGAACATCTCGACTTTGATGCCGCCCTTGAGGCCGTGCGCCTTCGTGAGGCGCCCGACTCGCAGTTGCGACTTGCTGGACTGTGTTGCTGCCACCGGTTTAGAAGTCGGTGTCGACCACGTCGACGCGCACCTTGCGACCGTCGGCGAGGGCCGCGATCAGGGTGCGGAGCGCCTTCGCGGTGCGGCCTGCGCGGCCGATCACGCGACCGAGGTCTTCGGGGTGCACACGCACCTCGAGGACCTCGCCGCGTGGCGAACTCTTTGCTGCTACCTGCACATCTTCGGGGTGATCGACGATCCCCTTCACGAGGTGTTCAAGAGCGGGAGCGAGCATAGTTGTTAGGCCTTGTCTTCGGTTGCTTCTGCAGCGGCCTCGGGAGCGTCCGCTGCGGGAGCCTCCTCGACCTTGTCAGCAGGCTTCTCGGCCTTGGGCTTGAGAACGGGCTTCTTCTTCTCGTCGGAGACGAAGGCCTCCTTCGGCTGCTTCGTCTTGACGGTCGAAACAGCGTTCTTGTCGCCCTTGAAGATGCCCCAGTCGCCGGTCAGCTTGAGAATTGCCTCAACCTGCGGGCTCGGCTGGGCGCCGACGGACAGCCAGTACTGCGCACGAGCAGAGTCGACCTCGATGAACGAGGGCTCCTCGGTCGGGTGGTACTTGCCGATCTCTTCGATCGAACGGCCGTCGCGCTTCGTGCGGCCATCGGCCACGACGATGCGGTAGTACGGTGCACGGATCTTGCCCATGCGCTTCAAACGAATCTTTACAGCCACAATTCTCCTGAGATAAATGTTTTGGTGGCGAACTGCTAGCCGTGAGCGTGGGGGCACACTCGGCACAAAAGCTCTAAGGGATACTTCTCGCGCCTGATTAGAGGGTCGGGCGACGAAAGGACTCAACACACCATTCTGCCAGATAAATGGCGGATGCGGGAACAGCGCCTACGCTGCGGCCTCACCCGGGGACGCGCGCCGCGGGACGCCGACGGCTCAGGGCCACGCCGACGAGGCAGATCGCGCCGCCGACGATGGCGGCGCCCGCCGGGATCTCGCCGAAGACCAGCAGCCCGAGCACGATCGCGAGCGGCGGAACGATGTAGGTCGTGACGCCCAGCTGGCCGGCGGGCATGCGCGCGAGGGCGTAGGCCCAGGTGCTGAAGGCGAGCGCGGTCGGCACGGCGCCGAGGTAGACGGCACCGGCGATCGCGGCGGGCGACGCCGTCTGCAGGTCGGTCACGAGCTGGCCGGCGAACGGCAGGCAGGCGACGAGTCCGATGACGCAGCCGAGCCAGGTGACCTGCGCCGCGGGCAGGCGCTTCAGCGCGGGCTTCTGCATGAGCACGCCGGCGGCGTAGGTGACCGCAGCCACCAGCGCCCACACCACTCCGCTGCCGTCGCCGAGACCCTCGCCGCTCGTGCCGATGCCGATCAGCACGACGCCGAGGAAGGCGACGCCGGCCCCGATCGCGAGCCACTTCGGAATGCCCTCGCGCAGGAACACCCCGGCGCCGAGCGCGATGAGGATGGGGCCGATGTTCACGATCATGGCGGTGGTGCCGGCGTCGAGGGTCTTCTCGGCGATGTTGAGCGCCACGTTGTAGCCGCCGAACCAGACGACACCGAAGCCGGCGATGAGCAGCCACTCGCGCCCGGTCGGCGCGACCCATCGTTTGCCGATGAGCAGGAGCGACAACAGGGCGGCTCCCACGACGAGCCGGGCGAGCGCGAGCGCGCCGCCCTCGAAAGACGGCGCGGTTCCGCGGATGACGATGAACGCGCTGGCCCAGGCGAGCACCGTGACCACGATCGCCACGATCACCGCCGGCGTGGGACCCGCGGGGCGGGTGACGAGCGGAAGCGAGGGCGAGGTCGGCATGTGATCACGGTAGCGCCGGGGTCTGACACGGGGTCGCGTCATCCGCACTCTTGGCAGTACATCTACGTAACTTGGCCGGGTCGGGCAGCGGATGGCCTGAAATATTGCCACAATCGCTTGATGGACATCGAATTCGCCACGTCGCAGCGCTCGACCGTGGGCATCGAGTGGGAGCTGGCGTGTGTCGATCACGCGAGCGGCGAACTCACCCCCGCCGGCCCCGAGGTGCTCGCGCGGCTGAACGACCCGTCCGACGTCTTCCCGCACGTGACCGGCGAGCTGCTCACCAACACGGTCGAACTCGTGAGCGGTCCGCACGCCCGTGTCGGCAGCGCGATCGACGACCTGCGTCTGCTGGTCGAACGCGTGCGCGAGGTGACCGACCCGATGGGCGTCGACCTGATGTGCTCGGGCACCCACCCGTTCAGCCAGTGGTTCCAGCAGGAGGTCACGCCGGGCAAGGAGCGCTACGCCACCCTGATCGACCGCACCCAGTGGTGGGGAAGGCAGATGATGATCTGGGGCGTGCACATGCACGTGGGCATCGACGACCCGCGCAAGGTTCTGCCGATCGTCAACGGCCTGCTGCCCTACTACCCGCACTTCCAGGCGCTCTCCGCCTCCAGCCCGTTCTGGGCCGGCGAGTCGACCGGCTACGCGTCGAGCCGCGCGATGCTGTTCCAGCAGTTGCCCACGGCCGGGCTGCCGCCGCAGCTCGAGCGGTGGAGCGACTACGAGAGCCTCGTCGCCGACCTGACCCACGTCGGGGTGATCGACGACTACTCCGAGCTGCGGTGGGACCTGCGACCGTCGCCCAAGTGGGGCACCGTCGAGATCCGGTTCTGCGACGGCCTGTCGACGAGCGCCGAGGTGGCGGCGGTCGCCGCCCTCGCGCAGTGTCTCGTCGAGGAGCTGTCGCAGAAGCTCGACCGGGGCGAGCAGCTGCCCACGTTGCAGCCGTGGTTCGTGCGCGAGAACAAATGGCGCGCCGCCCGGTACGGCATGGAGGCCATCATCATCCAGGATGCGGCGGGCAACGAGAACCTCGTGACCGACGACCTGCGCGCTATCCTCGAGCGGCTGACGCCGATCGCATCCGCGCTCGGCTGCCTCGACGAACTCTGGGGCATCGAGAGAATTCTCGAGGGCGGCGCGAGCTACCAGCGGCAGCTGGCGGTCGCGAACGACACCGGCGGCAGCCTCAAGGCCGTGGTGGCGTCGCTCGTGACCGAGCTGCGCGACGGCCTGTGAGAACTAGGCGTTCTTCGCCCCGCGCCACGCCAGCCAGTCGCGCACCGGCGCCAGGTCGTAGTGCGGACCGGAGATGCCCACGGTGAACAGCCGTGCACCGAGGTCGTACTGCTCCTCGGCCTCGGCGACGGAGCGCTTGGCGACCTCGGTCGAGATCTCGATCTCGCCCGTGTCGCGCCCGACGGCCGTGCCGTGCTGCTCGAGGATTGCGAGCTTGCGCTCGAGCGTGAGCGCGTCGCTGAAGCTGTGCCAGATGTCGGCGTGCTGCGCCACGATGCGCAGCGTCTTCTTCTCGCCTCCCCCGCCGATGAGCACGGGGATCTTTCGGGTCGGCGCCGGGTTGAGCTTCGTCCAGCGGTCGGTGATGACCGGCAGGTTCTCGGCGAGCGCATCGAGGCGACCGCCGACGGAGCCGAACTCGTAGCCGTACTCGTCGTAGTCGCGCTCGAACCAGCCCGAACCGGTGCCGAAGATGAAACGGCCGACACCCGAGTCCTTGGCGCTGATGTGGTCGATCGTGCGGGCCATGTCGGACTGCAGGTTGGCGTTACGGTAGCTGTTGCAGTTCACGAGGGCGCCGATCTCGACCCGGCTCGTCTGTTCCGCGAGGGCCGCCAGCATCGTCCACGACTCGAAATGCAGGCCATCCGGAGCCCCGCTGAGCGGGAAGAAGTGGTCCCAGTTGAAGATCACGTCGACCCCGAGCTCTTCGAGCTCGGCCGCGGTCTCACGGATCTTGGCGTAGCCGGCGTGCTGGGGCGCGATCTGCACCCCGATGCGGACGGGGCGGTTGGCAGCGGTAGTCATAGCGCCAGCCTATGCGCGCCCGGGCCCGTGGGCGCTGTCGCATCGGCGCGCCGCTGCGGGTACCGCGGCAGCCGCGCGCCGATGGCGCAGCGTCGCTAGCGGCCGAGGAACTTCTGCAGCGAGGCGAGCTCTTCTTCGCTCGGCGCGCCGGCCGCGCCGGGCTTGCCGCCGCCCAAGCCGAAGCCGCTGCCCTTGGCCGCCGTGGGTGCCGGTCCGGCCGCGAGTGCCGCGTTCTCGGCGGCGCGCTTGGCCGGGTTGCCCGACTTCGAGCCCTTCTTCTTCGACTGCTGCTGCTTGTTGCCGCCGAATTTCTGTCCGGGGATCGGGCCCATGCCGGGGATGTTCGGCACGCCGCCCTTCGCCACGGTCTTCATCATCTTCGCGGCCTGGTCGAAGCGGTTGACGAGGGCGTTGACCTCGGTGACCGTCGTTCCCGAACCGCGGGCGATACGCACGCGGCGCGATCCGTTGAGCAGCTTCGGGGTGCGACGCTCGGCGAGCGTCATCGACTGGATGATCGCCTCGGTGCGGGTGATCTCCGACTCGTCGAAGTTGTCGAGCTGCTCGCGCATGCCCTTGGCGCCCGGCAGCATGCCGAGCATGGCCTTCATCGAGCCCATCTTCTTGAGCTGCTGCATCTGGCCGAGGAAGTCTTCGAGCGTGAAGCTGTCGGTCGCGAACTTCTCCGCGATCGCCATCGACTCTTCTTCGTCGAAGTTCTTCTGCGCCTGCTCGATCAGGGTGAGGATGTCACCCAGGTCGAGGATGCGGCTCGCCATGCGGTCGGGATAGAAGGGCTCGAAGTCGTCGAGCGATTCGCCCGTCGACGCGAAGATGATGGGACGGCCGGTGACGGATGCCACGGAGAGCGCCGCTCCACCGCGGGCGTCGCCGTCGAGCTT
>NZ_JBKKAD010000225.1:0-12614 GCF_046714715.1 Conyzicola sp.
CACCAGCGGACAAGAGAGAGCCGACGCCCTTGCCCCCTGGCTCAACTACTACAACACTGAACGCATCCACACCGGCATCGGAACCGCCCCCATCAACCGGGTGTCACCAATGTGATGGCCGAGTACATCTAGCGACCAGAAGTTGGGCCGGCGCGCGAGCTGTGGAGAAGATCTGCGGATGCTGGCTCGCCGCGCCACGCTGGGGTCATGGGCAGCCGCAAGAAACCTCCACCACGGTGGCGCGAGCAGCCGTTCGCGGTCGGCGCGGCTCGAGCGGCCGGGATCACGGCGGGCCGCCTGCGCGGCCGCGACCTTGAAGCCCCGTACCGCGGAGTGCGTGTCGACTCGGCCGGACGGGTCGAACTATCGCGGTTCGGCGTCTTCCCGAGCACACGGGCCGCCGAAGAGTTCGCGGCGGTCATCGCCCGGTGCCGGTCATACGCTCCTTTGCTGCGCGCGGGCCAGTTCTTCAGCCACACGACCGCCGCCCGGCTCTGGAAAGCTCCGCTGCCTACCCCGTTCACCGACGCCGAGCCACTCGACGTCTCGACGCTCTCGCCGGGGCGCGCCCCGCGAAGCGCCGGAATCAGTGGGCACCAGGCGCCGGCCACCTCGCGCATTCTCGATCGGTTCGGCCTGCCTATCGCTGATCCGGCGAGCACCTGGATCTCGCTGGGAAGGCCGCTCGGGCTCGACGACATGGTGGCGGTCGGTGACCACCTCGTGCTCGACCCCCTCGTGCTCGACCCCGCGGACGCGCGCCCCTACGCCACGATCGCCGAGCTGAGGGCGGCGGTCGATGGCGGCTCCGGGTGGGGTGCGCGGGCCGCGGCATCCGCGATCGAGCATGTTCGGGAGGGCGTCGAGTCACGACCGGAGACACACCTGCGGCTGTTGCTCGTGCGAGCGGGTCTGCCGGAACCGGAGGTCGGCGTCGACATCTACGACGACGCCGGGAAGTGGCTCGGCCGTGCCGACCAGCTGTTCCGCCAGTGGAAGGTGATCAGCGAGTACGACGGCGAGCAACACCGCACCAGCAGCGCGCAGTACGACCGCGACGAGACGCGCATAGAGAACTTCCACCGGGCGGGCTACGCGACGGTGCGCGTGCGCAAGGGCCAGCTGTTCGGCCGCCCGCACGAGGCCGTCGAACGGGTCACACGAGCCCTGCGCGCCGCCGGCTGACCCGGCTGAACACACTTTTGGTCGCCAGATGCTCTTCCCGCTGCCGAGATGCGCACCTAGCGACCAAAACCTGCGCGGGCGCAGGGCGGGGCGGGGCAGGCCGCGGCCACGGGCGGCCCAGCACCCCGGCCCTGCCGCCGGTAGACTGGGGGCTTCCGGCATCCGTCAACTCTGGGAGTTCTCAATCGTGACCGTAACCACCCCCTCCAGAGGCGTCGCCGACACCGTCTCGAACGCTATCGCCACCCCCGAGAAGGAGCAGCCGTACGGCGCCCTCGGGTTGAAGGAAGACGAGTACCTCGCGATCCGCGGGATCCTCGGGCGGCGTCCCACGAGCGGCGAGCTCGCGATGTACTCGGTCATGTGGAGCGAGCACTGCTCGTACAAGTCGAGCAAGAACTACCTGCGCCAGTTCGGCCAGAAGGTCAGCCCGAGCATGAAGAAGAACCTCATGGTGGGCATGGGCGAGAACGCGGGAGTCGTCGACGTCGGCGAGGGCTGGGCGGTCACCTTCAAGATCGAGAGCCACAACCACCCGAGCTTCATCGAGCCGTTCCAGGGCGCCGCGACCGGCGTCGGCGGCATCGTGCGCGACATCATCTCGATGGGCGCCCGCCCGGTCGCCGTGATGGACGCGCTGCGCTTCGGCGCGATCGACCACCCCGACACGGCCCGCGTCGTGCACGGCGTCGTGGCCGGCATCAGCCACTACGGCAACTGCCTCGGCCTTCCGAACATCGGTGGCGAGACCTACTTCGACAGCGTCTACCAGGCCAACCCCCTGGTCAACGCGCTGGCCGTGGGCGTTCTGCGCCACGAAGACCTGCACCTCGCCAACGCGCGCGGAGTCGGCAACAAGGTCGTTCTCTTCGGAGCGCGCACCGGCGCGGACGGCATCGGCGGAGCATCCATTCTCGCGTCCGACACCTTCGACGAGGGCGGACCCACGAAGCGTCCCGCCGTTCAGGTCGGCGACCCCTTCGCCGAGAAGGTGCTCATCGAGTGCTGCCTCGAGTTGTTCCAGCAGAAGCTCGTCGAGGGCATCCAGGACCTCGGTGCGGCCGGCATCTCGTGTGCCACGAGCGAACTGGCCAGCAACGGCGACGGCGGCATGTTCATCGAGCTCGAGAAGGTACTGCTGCGCGACCCGTCAATGACCGCGGAAGAGATTCTGATGTCGGAGAGCCAGGAGCGCATGATGGCGATCGTGACCCCCGAGAAGCTCGAGGGCTTCCTGAAGGTCGTCGAGAAGTGGGACGTCGAGACGTCCGTTCTGGGCGAGGTCACCGACACCGGCCGCCTCATCATCAACTGGAACGGGGAGGAGATCGTCAACGTGCTGCCGCGCACGGTCGCGGTCGACGGCCCGGTGTACGACCGCCCGGTCGCCTACCCGACCTGGATCGACGCGCTGCAGGCCGACACGGCCGCCGCCCTGGCCCGCCCGACGTCCGGGGAAGAGCTGAAGAGCCAGACGCTCACCCTGCTCGCCAGCCCGAACCTCGCCGACAAGAGCTGGATCACCAACCAGTACGACCGCTACGTGATGGGCAACACCGCGCTGAGCTTCCCCGACGACGGCGGCATGGTGCGCATCGACGAGGAGAGCGGCCTCGGCTTCGCGGTCGCGACCGACGCCAACGGACGCTACTGCCAGCTCGACCCGGCCCAGGGCGCCAGGCTCGCCCTCGCCGAGGCCTACCGCAACGTGGCCGTCACCGGCGCGACCCCCGTCGCCGTCAGCGACTGCCTCAACTTCGGCAGCCCCGAGAACCCCGAGGTCATGTGGCAGTTCGCCCAGACCGTCGAGGCGCTCAGCGACGCCTGCCTCGAGCTCGACATCCCGGTGACCGGCGGCAACGTGTCGTTCTACAACCAGACCGGCGACGTGCCGATCCACCCGACGCCCGTCATCGCCGTGCTCGGCGTGATGGACGACGTCGCCAAGCGCATCCCCAGCGGCTGGCAGGACGAGGGCAACAACATCTACCTGCTCGGCACCACCGCGCTCGAGCTCGACGGCTCCGCGTGGGCCGGCACGATCCACGACCACCTCGGCGGGCGCCCGCCGGCGGTCGACCTCGCGGCCGAGATGCGCCTCGCCCAACTGATCGCCGCTGGCGGCGACCAGAGCCTCATCGCCTCGGCGCACGACCTCGCCGACGGCGGCCTCGCGCAGGCCCTCGCCGAGGCCGTTCTGCGCTTCGGCGTCGGCGCACGCGTCTGGCTCACCGAGATCATTCAGCGAGACGGTGTGGATGCGGCCACGGCACTCTTCAGCGAATCGACCGGCCGGGTGCTGGTGTCGGTTCCGCGCGAAGACGACGTGCGCTTCCAGGGCCTGTGCGAGGGTCGCGGCTACCCGGTGCTGCGCATCGGCGTCACCGACAACTCGAGCGAACTTGAGGTGCAGGGCGAGTTCACCGCGACGATCGCCGAGCTCGAGGCCGCGCACCGCGGAACGCTCGCCGACGCGTTCGGGCCGATCGTCGGGTACTGAGCAGCCGACCCCGTCGAAGGTCGCGCCTGTTGCGCCGTTTGGGGCAGTCGAGAGAGTTGACTGCCCCAAACGACGCAATCGGATGATCCGTGCCGGGGTTTCGATACGGCGCTGAATCCTCCTTCGCAAGCTCACTCGGCGCTGGGGTCGCGAAATCGCTGGCGCGATTTCCATAGCTCCACCGCGCTCAACCGGCAGTAGGTACCTGATCAACCAGCGGTGACGTCGAAGCTGGCACCCGTCCAGAGCTCGCTCTGCGCCCAGAGGTACGCGCCGAACTCGGGTGACGCGCTCGAGGCCGCGGGCCGCTGCAGCACCGGGCGGCCGCGGGTCAGGAACTCCGGGCCGACGTACTCGCCGCCGACGACGGTGGGGTCGAGCAGAGCGCGCACGGTCGACGCGGCGCCGCGGTTCTTGCCCTGCGCCCCGACGGCGGTCGTCGCGCCGTAGAGACGGTCGCCCGCCCCGCGCGACACCACCCCGGGACGCACGGGGGTCAGCCCGTCGATCGCGTATCCCGGGTGGGCGAGCACGCCGGCTACCCCGGCCGACACGGCCCGCGCGCGGCGGTCGAGCTCGAGGGTGAAGCCGTGGAGCGCGTGCTTCGAGAACGCGTAGGCGCGGAAGAAGCCGTACCGTCGCTCGCTCATCAGATCGGCGGGGTCGAGCCGGACCAGCTCGGTCGACAGGCTACCGAGCCCGACGACGCGGCTGTCGGGCGTGCGCGCGAGGATCGGCCACGCGCGCGCCGTGAGCGCGAAATGCCCGACGTAGTTGGTGGCCAGCACGAGTTCGAGGCCGTCGACACTCTCCTGGCGTTCGCGCGACCCGGTGACGGCTCCGGCGTTGAGCACGAGACCGTCGAGCCTGTCGAAGTCGGCGATCGCTCGGCCGGCCGCCTCGGCCGATTCGAGCGATGACAGGTCGACGGTGATGCGGTCGAGGGACGCGCGGCCCAGCCGCGCGCGAATGGATCGGATCGCAGCATCCGCCCTCTTGCCGTCGCGCGAAGCGAGAACGACGTGCGCGCCCGTCGAGGCGAGCTGCTCCGCGGTGAAGTAGCCGAGCCCCGCGTTGCCGCCGGTGACGACGTAGACCCGGCCGCGCCGATCGGGCAGACGGCTGGGAAGCCAGCTCATGCGTCGATGGGGTCGGTGTCGCTGGAGAGGCCGTCGGGCAGGTCGTTGATGAGGTCGGTCGTCGCGATAGCGCCGGTCGAGGCGATCGACTGGTGGTGGTGGATGACCTCGGCCACGATGAAGTTCAGAAACTTCTCGGCGAAGGCGGGGTCGAGGTGGCTCTCCTCGGCGAGGGCGCGGAGGCGGGCGATCTGCACCTTCTCGCGCTCGGGATCCGACGCCGCCATGCCGGTCGCGGCCTTGAGCCGGCCGACCTGCTGGGTGAACTTGAAGCGCTCGGCGAGCAGGTGCACGAGGGCTGCGTCAATGTTGTCGATGCTCTGGCGAAGCCCCGTGAGCTCGGCCGAACCTGTCTCTTCTGCCATTGTTCGAGACTACTGGGTGGCCAGACTTCGACGAGACAGCCGGATGCGCTGCTGGGTGAAGAGAATGCCGACGAACACGAGAGCGGCTCCGGCGGGCTGGTTGAGCGAGAAGGTCTCGCCCAGAACGAGCACGCCGAGCAGCACTCCGACGACCGGTGTGATGTAGGTGACGGTCGACGCGTTGGTGGGGCCCCACGCGCGCAGCACGTTGATGTTCCAGATGTAGGCGACCCCCGTGCCGAGCACCCCGAGGGTGAGCAGGCTCGCAACGATGCCCGGATCGAGCTCGACCGGCTGCCAGGCGATGACCGGCGTGAGCACGAGCATGATGGCCCCGGCGACCCCGATGTTGAGGAAGGCGAAGCTCGCACCCGGAATCGGCCGGTGGCTGAGGAACCTGCGGGTGTAGCCGAAGCTGAAGCCGTAGCAGGTGGCCGCGAGGAGGCAGGCGAGCTGCCCGGCAAGGTCGCCCGTGAACGCGGCGTGCTGCCACGGGGCGATGATCACGATCACCCCGGCGATGCCGATACCGATGCCGAGCACCTGGCCGCGGTTCAGCTTCTCGACGTGGAACGCGAGCGTGACCATCAGCGCCGTGGTGATCGGGGTGACGGCGTTGTAGATGCTCGCGAGCCCGGACGACACGTACTGCTCGGCCCACGCGAACGCGAGGTGCGGGATGACGCAGTTGGTGAACGCGATCACGAGGAAGTGCAGGTAGACCGCCCGTTCACGCGGCAGTCGCTGGCGCGTGAGCAGCACGATCACGCCGAGGGTGAGCCCGCCGAGCACGAGGCGCGACCACGCCACCTGGTAGAACGAGACCCCGTCGAGGGCGATCTTCATAAACAGGAAGCTGGCACCCCAGACGAGCCCCATGCCCACGAACTGCAGGACTATCGACAGGCTGCGGGTGGGGGTTGTCGTCGACGGCACGTATGGACGATACCGTCAGCCTCCGTCACGCGCCGCACGCAAACGGACGGGTTCTGCACCATATGCTGCCAATCGCGCCTGCAGCCCGGCGCGCACCTCGGGCCACTCGTCGACGACGACCGAGAAGATGGCCGAATCGCGCCAGGTGCCGTCTGCCCTGCGACGGTCGCGGCGCACGATTCCCTCGAACTGGGCGCCGATCTTCGTGATGGCCGCACGAGACCGTTCGTTGAGCACGTCGGCCTGCAGTTTCACCCGGCCGAACCCGTTGTCGAACGCGGTGCCGAGCAGCATCAGCTTCGCCTCGGCGTTGACGGCCGTTCCCCAGACGCGCGGGTCGTAGGCGGTCCAGCCGATGTGGGCGTGCTCGAGATCGAGGTCGAAATCGCCCAGCGTCGACGTGCCGACGAGCAGGCCGTCGTTCTCGCCGCCGACCAGGCGCACGGCGTGCACATTGCTGCGCTCCCACGCGAAGTACGAGTCGGCGAACGCGGTGAAGTCGGCGAGGTCGTCGGTGTAGCCGGCCGGCCCGCCGCCGAATCCGCCGGCGAAGACGAGCGGATGCGCGATGGCCGTGAAGAGGTCGGGTACGTCGGTCTTCAGCAGCGGATCGAGACGGATGAAGTCGCCGACGAGCGGGGTGCGGGGCGGGCGGGCAGCGGTCATGCGCACAAGTCTGCCAGCCAGAGCCGGTTGAGTAAGCGCGGTGGAGCGATGGCAATCGCGCCAGCGATTGCGCGACCCCAGCGCCGACCGAGCCTGCGAGGAAGGAATCTACGTCCTACATCGAAACCGCGGGTGGGGTTTCGATACGGTCGCAGAGCAACCTACTCAACCGGCAGTCGCGACTAGTCGACCAGCGTTACCGTGACCTCGATGTTGCCGCGGGTCGCGTTCGAGTACGGGCACACCTGGTGGGCGGCGTCGGCGAGCTCCTGGCGCTGCTCGACGGGAACGTTGGGCGCGTAGACGTGCAGTTCGACCTCGAGGCCGAATCCGCCCTCGCCGTTCGAGCCGATGCCGACGCTCGACGACACTGCGGCGTCTTTCGTGTCGACCTTGAGCCGGCGACCCACGACGTGCATCGCGCTGAGGAAGCAGGCGGCGTAGCCGGCCGCGAAGAGCTGTTCGGGGTTGGTTCCTTCGCCCGTGCCGCCCATTTCTTTGGGCGGACGGGTGTCGAGGTCGAGCAGGTCGTCCTCGGAGCGGACGTGGCCGTCGCGGCCGCCTCCGGTTGCGTGGGCGATGGCCGTGTATGCGATTTCCATTACTTCAGTCGACTCCTCGTAGCTGTGCGTCAGAGCCAAGCGCCGCTCAGGATCGCGTGGTAATGAGTCAGTTGATCAGGTCGTGCCGCACGACGATCGCCTCGCGGCCGGGGCCGACGCCGATCGCCGAGATGCGCGCGCCGCTGATCGCCTCGATGGCGAGAACGTAGTCCTGCGCCTTCTGCGGCAGGTCGCTGAACTCGCGTGCGCCGGTGATGTCTTCCTGCCAGCCGTCGAACTCTTCGTAGATCGGCACCGCGTGGTGGAAGTCGCTCTGCGACGCCGGGACCTCGTCGACACGCACGCCGTCGACGGAGTAGGCGACACACACGGGAATCTTCTCGAGCCCGCTGAGCACGTCGAGCTTGGTCATCACGAAGTCGGTGACGCCGTTGATGCGCGCCGAGTAGCGGGCGATCGGGGCGTCGTACCAGCCGGTGCGGCGCGGGCGGCCGGTGGTGGTTCCGAACTCGAAGCCCTTCTGGCGCAGCCACTCGCCGTCTTCGCCGTGCAGCTCGGTGGGGAACGGGCCGGCGCCGACGCGGGTCGTGTAGGCCTTGACGATGCCGATCACGCGGTCGATGCGGTTCGGTCCGATACCCGATCCGGTCGAGGCTCCGCCCGAGGTGGAATTCGAGGAGGTGACGAACGGATACGTGCCGTGGTCGACATCCAGCATCGTCGCCTGGCCGCCCTCGAACAGAACGATCTTCTGCGCGTCGAGTGCGTCGTTGAGCACCAGCGCGGTGTCGGCGACCATCGGGCGCAAGCGCTCGGCGTACGACAGCAGGTTGCTGACGATCTCTTCGACCTCGATGGCGCGGCGGTTGTAGATCTTCACCAGCAGGTGGTTCTTCTGGTGCAGCGCACCCTGCACCTTCTGGCGCAGGATGTTCTCGTCGAACAGGTCCTGGATGCGGATTCCGACGCGGTTGATCTTGTCGGCGTAGGCCGGACCGATGCCGCGGCCGGTGGTGCCGATCTGGCGCTTGCCGAGGAAGCGCTCGGTGACCTTGTCGAGCGTGCGGTGGTACTGGGTGATGACGTGCGCGTTCGAGCTGATCATCAGGCGCGAGACGTCGACGCCACGCGCGATGAGCGCGTCGAGCTCTTCGAAGAGCACCTCGATGTCGATGACGACGCCGTTCGAGATGACGGGGATGACACCTTCGCTGAGGATGCCGGAGGGCAGCAGATGCAGCGCGTACTTCTCGCCGTCGATCACGACGGTGTGGCCGGCGTTGTTTCCGCCGTTGAACTTCACGACGTAGTCGATGCGGCTGCCGAGCAGGTCGGTGGCCTTGCCCTTGCCTTCATCGCCCCACTGGGCGCCAATGATGACGATAGCTGGCATGGGTTGCCCTCTCGTTTGTACGGGATTACACCCAATTCTAGCCGCCCGTCGCGAAACACGATCTTGCACAACGCTGTGCAAGTTATTACAATCGAACGAGTGACCGACACCTCGACCCGTACACCGCGACGCGACGCGACCCAGAACAGGGCCGCCCTCATCGAGGCCGCCAAGGTGGTGCTGAATCAGAATCCGGATGCCTCGCTCGAAACAATCGCGGCCGAGGCGGGTCTCAGCCGCCGCTCGGTCTACGGGCACTTCGCCAGCCGCGACGACCTGCTGCGCGAGCTGGTATCGCTCGGGTCGCGTCGCGTCGCCGCCGCACTCGAGGCGGTGACGCATGCCGACCCCGTCGTGCGGCTCGCCCTGATCGCCTCGCGCCTCTGGCACGAGGTGGAGGACGTGCGCGTCATGACCGTCTTCACCGTGCGCAGCGGCCTGAAGCATCACATCGACGAGGCGCTTGAGCCGCTGCGGCGCGGCGTGCTCGACGCCATCCACACCGGCCGCGACGCCGGCACCATCCGCGACGACATCTCGGCCGAACGGCTCGCCCGCCTCATGGAGGACGCGATGTTCTCGGTGCTCGAGGAGTCCACGGAACATCCGCTTCCCGAAGCCGACGGCCACCGGCTCGTCATCCTCTCCACCCTCGGCAGCATCGGTCTCGGCTGGCGAGACGCGAACCGGTTCGTCGACTCCCACCCCGAACTCGCCTGGAAGGCGGCATCCTGATGCGCATCGCACTCGAATCGGTCGCGATCGGGCAGGGCCTCGGCGCCTCGGTGCCCCCGCTCACCGCCACCGTCGCCGACGGCCAGATCTCGGTGCTCGCGGTCGAAACCGCCGAGCGCCCGATGCTCGTCTCGCTGCTGCTCGGCGGGCGGATCAGGCCGGACTCCGGCCACGTCACGATCGACGGCCGCGACGACCTCGACGAACTGCGCAGGAGCACCGCCCTCGTCGACACCCCCGTGGTCGCCGAGCCGACCGCGGGCCTCAGCCTCGCGAGCATCGTGGCCGAAGAGTTCTCGTTCGCGGGCAAGCCGTCGTCACGCCGGGCGGTACGCGACTTCCTCGACCGCACCGGCATCGGCGAGTACGGAGCCGTGCCCGTGCGCGCCCTGCCTCCCGCGCGGCGCACCCGCATGTTCAGCGAACTCGCGCTGCTGCGCCCGGGGGTCGACGGCCTCATCGTCACCTCGCCCGAGCGCCACGGAGGCGACCCCGCCGAGTGGTACGAGAGCCTCGCCGCCATCGCGCAGCGCGGGGTCACCATCGTCGTCGTCACCGACGCCGCCACCCGCGGCATCCTGCTCTCGTATGGCGCGCGCGACGCGCTGTCGCCGATTTCCGAACTCGAGCCCGCCGTCGACGAGATTTCGACAAGCTCAATCCCCGTGTTGACCGAAGAAAGCCAGTCATGATCATCACCCTCGTCCGCACCGAGCTCGCCCGGCTCACCTCGAGCAAGATGGGCATCCTCTCGCTCGTCGCCCTCATGACCGTGCCCCTCGTCTACGGCGGTCTCTACCTGTGGGGCAACCAAGACCCGTACAGCCGACTCGACCAGATTCCCGCGGCCCTGGTGGTGGATGACACGGGCGCGACGAACGACGACGGTGTGGCCGTCAACTACGGGCAGGATGCCGCAGACGAACTGCTCGACGGCATGGACTTCGGCTGGGTCGAGGTCAGCGCGGCACAGGCCAAGGCGGGCATCGTCTCGGGCGAGTACGACTTCGGGCTCACCTTCCCGGCAGATTTCTCCACCGACCTCGTGTCGGCGGGCGGCGACGACCCGACGGCCGCACAGCTCGCGCTCACCACGAGCGACACCAACAGCTACCTGAGCTCCACGCTGGCCGAACGCGCGGCCGAGGCCGTGCGTGTCACGGTCGCCGAGCAGCTCGGCGAGGAGGCGGCCGGAACGCTGCTCGACTCGCTCGAGCAGGTGCGCGAGGGGCTCATCGACGCCGCCGACGGCGCCACGCAGCTCTCCGACGGTGCCGCGACCGCGGCGACCGGCGCGCACACCCTCGCCGACGGCGCCGCGAGCGCGGCCTCGGGCGCGGCCAGCCTCAGCACCGGCAACGCCTCGCTGTCGACCGGCGCGACCAAGCTCAGCACGGGCCTCAGCCAGCTCGACACGCAGGCCGGCGCGCTGCCGGGCAGCACCGCCGCCCTCGCGACCGGGGCGGCATCCGTCGCGAGCGGAGCCAGCACGGCCGCTACCGGTGAGGCCGCGCTCGTCACTCCCGCCGCGCAGGCCAGCCAGCTGTCGGCCGCGGTGCAGACCGAGTCTGCCGCGGCGTTCGCCGACGGCATCGTCACACCCGACGAGAGCACGAGCATCCAGAAGAAGCTCGCTCAACTCGCCGCCCTCACGACCGGTGTGAGCGACGGCACGGCCAAGATCGCTCCGGGGCTCAGCACGCTGTCGTCGGGCGCGGCCCAGGTCTCCGCCGGAACCAACACGCTCAACGCCCAGGCCCCCGTGCTGGCGAACGCCGTGCACACGGCGGCGACGGGAGCGGCGACCCTCGCGAGTGGCGCGAAGTCCGCGGCATCCGGCGCATCCGGTCTCGCCACCGGAACCGCACAGCTCTCGACCGGCGCGACCGACCTCTCGACCGGCATCGACTCTCTCGCCTCCGGGTCGAGCGAGCTGAGCACCTCGCTCGGCGACGCGGTCGTCAAGATCCCCGGATCCACCGACGCCGAGCGCTCCAAGGCCGCGGCCGCGATCGCCGACCCCGTGCTCGTGAAGCGCACGTCGCTCACCGAGGCGGAGAACTACGGCGCCGGGCTCGCACCGTTCTTCATCACCCTCGCCGCGTGGATCGGCATGTACGCGCTGTTCCTGCTGGTGCGGCCGCTGTCGCGTCGCGCGCTCACCGCCGTGCGCCGTCCGGTGCGCACGGCACTCGCCGGCTGGCTCACCCCCGCGCTGCTCGGCGTGCTTCAGGTCGCCGGGCTGTTCGCCATCGTCACCTTCGGGCTCGGCATGCACTCGGCCAACCCGCTCGGCCTGCTCGGGTTCCTCGCGTTCATCTCGATCACGTTCGCGTCGATCATCCTGGCGCTGAACGTGTGGCTCGGCAGTGTCGGCCAGTTCATCGGGCTCATCCTGATGGTGGTGCAGCTCGTGACCGCCGGCGGCACCTTCCCGTGGCAGACGCTGCCGGCACCGCTGGCGTTCATCCACCAGGGGCTGCCGATGAGCCACGCCGTCGACGGCGTGCGGCAGCTGATGTACGGCGGATCGCCCGCGGCCTTCTGGGCGTCGGTGCTGCCGCTCGCGGCGTGGCTGCTGATCTCACTCGCTGCATCGGCGCTCGGCGCGCTCAAACAGGGACGGTTCCGCACCCTGCGCGAGCTGCGCCCGAGCCCGATCGGCGCCTAGCCAGCCCGACCGCTAGAAGCTCACGTGCTGGGTGACCCAGGCGTGCATCGCCACGGCGGCCGCGGCTGAGGCGTTGAGGCTGCGGGTCGAGCCGAACTGGCTGATCTCCACCTGCACGTCGGAGGCGGCGAGCGCCGCGTCGGTGAGGCCCGGCCCCTCCTGCCCGAACAGCAGCACGCACCGCTCCGGGAAGTCGAACGTCTCGATCAGCACGGCGCCCGGCATGTTGTCGATCGCGACGATGGGGAGGCCGGCCTCGCGCGTCCAAGAAACGAACGACGCGACATCCGGATGATTCATGACGTGCTGATAGCGGTCGGTGACCATGGCGCCCCGCTTGTTCCAGCGGCGTCGGCCGATGATGTGCACGGTTTCGGCGGCGAACGCGTTGGCGCTGCGCACAATCGACCCGATGTTCATGTCGTGCTGCCAGTTCTCGATCGCGACATGGAAGCCGTGCC
>NZ_JBKKAD010000226.1:0-19515 GCF_046714715.1 Conyzicola sp.
CCTCCGACACGATCACCGCGTCGCCGAGCCCGTCGATCTCGCGCACCAACCGCTCCAGCGCTCCGAGCGACACCTTGAGACCGCCGGAGATGATCACGTCGTCGAGACGCCCGATCACGTGCAGCACGCCGTCGACGATCTCGCCGGCATCGCCCGTGCGGTACCAGCGCCGCGCGTGGTCGGTGTGGAACGCGGCATCCGTTCTCTGCGGATCCTCGAGGTAGCCCTCCGCGAGCACGGCTCCGGCGAGCTCGATCTGGCCGTCGACGATGCGCGCCTCGGTGCCCCCGATCGGCACGCCGTCGTACACGCAGCCCCCGCTCGTCTCGCTCGAGCCGTAGGTGCGGGTGACGTTGAGGCCGAGTTCGAGGGCGCGGGCGACGAGCGACACCGGGGTCGCCTGCCCGCCGACGAGGATGCGGTCGAACCGACGCAGCGCCGCGAGGGCGGCGTCTTCGTCGATGAGCCGCGCTAGCTGAGCGGGCACGAGCGAGGTGTAGCGCTGGGCGTGGTCCATCGCTCCGGCGGCCGCGATGAACGACTCGGCGCCGAAGTGCCCCGGCGCGACGACGACCGGCAGCGTGTCGGCGGTGAGTGACCGGACGAGCACGTTGATGCCGGCGATATAGGTGGTCGGCAGGGCGAGCAGCCACTGTCCCGGGCCGCCGAGAGCGGTTTCGGATGCCGCGGCGCTCGCTAACAACGCGTCGCTCGACAGTGCCACCCGCTTCGGTGTTCCCGTGGAGCCGCTCGACTCGATGACGACCGCGACCCGCTGCGGCACGGTGGCCGGCAGGGCGCCGGTGGGCTCGCCCGCGAACACGGCCGCGCCTTCGCCGGAGAGCGCCCCGCGCAGCGCCACGAACATGTCGTGTGCGCCGGTCGCGCGCAGCGCCCTCGTCATCAGTACTGCCAGGGGTAGGGCGACCAGTCGGGAGCCCGCTTCTCGAGGAACGCGTCGCGGCCCTCGACGGCCTCGTCGGTGCCGTAGGCGAGGCGTGTGGCCTCGCCGGCGAAGACCTGCTGGCCGACCATGCCGTCGTCGACCGCGTTGAACGCGAACTTGAGCATGCGGATCGCGGTGGGGCTCTTTCCGAGGATCGTGTTCGCCCAGCGGTAGGCCTCGGTCTCCAGCTCGGCGTGCGGCACGACCGCGTTGATCGCGCCGATCTCGAGGGCGCGTTGGGCGTCGTACTCCTCGGCGAGGAAGAAGATCTCGCGCGCGAACTTCTGGCCCACCTGGCGGGCGAAGTAAGCGCTGCCGTAGCCGCCGTCGAACGAGCCGACGTCGGCGTCGGTCTGCTTGAACTTGCCGTGCTCCGCGCTCGCGATCGACAGGTCGCAGACGACGTGCAGCGAGTGTCCGCCACCGGCCGCCCAGCCGGGGATGACCGCGATGACGACCTTGGGCATGAACCGGATGAGGCGCTGCACCTCGAGAATGTGCAGGCGGCCGGTCGCCCCCGCCGATTGAGTAGCGCCCGACGCAGGAGGCCGCGTATCGAAATTCCCCGCGGGATCGGGTGCCTCGTACAGGTAGCCGTCCCGCCCGCGGATGCGCTGGTCGCCGCCCGAGCAGAACGCCCAACCGCCGTCCTTGGCGCTCGGACCGTTTCCGGTGAGCAGCACGACCCCGATGCGCGAGTTCTGGCGGGCGTCGTCGAGCGCCCGGTAGAGCTCGTCGACCGTGTGCGGGCGGAACGCGTTGCGCACCTCCGGCCGGTTGAACGCGATGCGCGCGACCCTCCCGGCGGTGTCGTGGTGGTACGTGACATCCGTCAACGCTTCGAAGCCGTCGACCGGCTTCCACACGCTCGGATCGAAAAGGTCGGAGACGTCGGGCATGACCCCAGCCTACGATCTGTGCCCGGTTCGCGCGTTTCCTCTCTGGACTTGCGAGACTGTAGCCATGCTGGCAACGCTGACGGACATCCTCCAGACCGCCCGAGTGGTATCGATCCCGTTGCGGCAACGCTTCCGCGGTATCGACACCCGGGAGGTGGTGCTCTTCGAGGGACCGGAAGGCTGGGCGGAGTTCTCGCCGTTCGTGGAGTACGACGACGTGGAGGCCGCCGCGTGGCTCGCGGCCGCGATCGACTTCGGCTGGAACGCCGCTCCCCCGCTGCTACGCGACAGCGTGCGGGTCAACGCCACCCTGCCCGCGATCGCGCCGGGGCTCGTCGCCGACGTGCTCGGCCGGTTCGCCGGCTGCCGCACGGTCAAGGTGAAGGTGGCCGAGATCGGGCAGACGCTCGACGACGACGTGGCCAGGGTCGCCGCGGCGAGAGAGTATCTGGGCGCGGAGGGGCGCATCCGCATCGATGCGAACGGCGGCTGGAACGTCGACGAGGCGGAACACGCCATCCACGCCCTGGCCGAGTACGACCTCGAGTACGTGGAGCAGCCGTGCGCCTCCGTCGACGAACTCTGGCAGATCAGGCAGCGCGTGAAGTACATGGGCCTGCCCATCGCCGCCGATGAGAGCGTGCGCAAGGCCGCCGACCCGCTGCTCGTGGCGCGCCAGGAGGCCGCCGACATCCTGGTGATCAAGGCGCAACCGCTCGGCGGCATCACGAACGCGCTGGGCATCGCGGGCGAGGCGGGGCTGCCGCTGGTCGTGTCGAGCGCGCTCGAGACCTCGGTGGGAATTTCGATGGGGCTACACCTCGCCGCCGCGCTGCCCGAGCTGCCCTACGACTGCGGCCTCGCGACCGTCAGCCTGCTGTCGCTCGATGTGGCCGCGGAGCCGCTGCTGCCCGTCGACGGCGCCATCGGGGTGCGCCGGGTGACGCCGGACGCGCGCGTGCTCGCCGAGAACGCGGCCTCTCCCGACCGCGAGGCCTGGTGGCTGGCGCGCCTCGAGCGTTGCTACACCCTGCTCGCAGGTTGAGTAGGTCGCTCTAGCGACCGTATCGAAACCAGCTAGCACGACGGTTTCGATACGGGCCGCAGGCGGCCCTACTCAACCAGCAGCTGAGGCCTACAGGCCGCTGTAGGCGTGCAGGCCCTTGAAGAACAGGTTCACCACCGTGAAGTTGAACATCACGGCCGCGAAACCGATGATCGCGAGCCAGGCCGACCGGCTGCCGCGCCAGCCGCGCGTCGCGCGGGCGTGGATGTAGCCGGCGAACAGGGTCCAGATGATGAACGTCCAGACCTCCTTGGTGTCCCAGCCCCAGTACCGGCCCCACGCACGCTCGGCCCAGACGGCACCGGCGATGAGCGTGAAGGTCCAGAAGACGAAGCCCACGAGGATGAGCCGGTAGGCCAGGTTCTCGAGCTTCTCGGCGTTCGGCAGGGTCGCGAGGAACTTCATGCCCTCGCCGCCGCGAGCCTCGCGGCGCACCTGCAGCAGCTGCACCACCGAGAGCCCGCCGCCGAGGGCGAAGAACGCGGTGCCGAGGATCGCCACGAACACGTGGATGACGAGCCAGGCCGACTGCAGTGCCGGCGGCTGCGGGGCGACAGCCACGTAGAAGTTGACGGTGGCGAGGCCGAGGAAGGCGAGGCAGAAGCCCACGATGTAGGCGCCGAGGAACTTCAGGTCCTGCCAGAACTGCACGAACAGGAAGACACCCACGATGATGGCCGTCGCGGTGATCGCGAAGCCGTACATGTTCGACCACGGCGCATAGCCGGCGGCGAGACCGCGCAGCACGACGGCGACGACGTGCAGCACCCAGCCGAGGATGGTGAACCCGAGGGCCAGGCGCATCGCGCGCGAGACTTTCGCTGCGCCGTCGTCGGGCGCATCCGTCGCCAGCTTCTCGAGAAGCGACGTGCGGGCGGATGACGCGGCCAACTGCCCCACGGACGCCTCCACCGCCACGGGTGCCGGAGCCGATCGACGCGCGAGGTCGACCGTGAACGCGATGAATGCGAACGTGTAGACCACCATCGCGGAGTACACGGCGATGAGGGACATCGTCTCTAGAGTGAGGGTCACGGTTCCACCTTAAGCCCGAGCTGTTTTGAATGAGTCGCCGCGATGTCGCCGACAGCCGCCTCGAGGCGGGGGTCTTCGCCGCGGGCGAGGCCGGCGTACTCGAGGGTCACGCCGCCGTCCGCGTTTTCTGTTGCCTTCACCCACACGCGGCGGCGCGGGATGAACAGGCCGGTGAACAGGCCGGCGAGGATGAGGATCGCGAAGGTGAGCACCCACACCTGCGAGGGGTCGCGGTGGATGTCGAACGATGCGAACCGCTTCACCTCGGTGAGCTCGATCGTGCCGAGCCCGTTGGGCAGGTCGACGGTCTCACCGGGCCGCAGCTCGAGGGCCGGCACGTCGGCGTTGCTGCCGGCGATCTCCGTCATGTCGTCTGTGGCCAGCTGGTACACCGACTTCGGCACGCCGGCGTCGAGGCCGAGGTCGCCCGTGAACGCGCGCAGGGTGAGCAGCGGGTCGAGCAGCTCGGGGAACCCGGAGGTGAGCGCCCCGCTCGGCAGCTTGGCGGCGGTCGGGTAGAAGAAGCCGACGAGTCCCAGCTGTTCGGCGAGCCCGTCGGGCACCTTGATGACGCCGAGCGAGGTGAGGTGCGCGTCCTGCGGCAGGAACGGCGTCGAGTCCTCCCAGACCACGGTTCCCTCGGGGTCGCGGATCACGAGCGTCGGCGCGTAGCCGTTGCCGAGCAGGAACACGTCGGTGCCGCCGATCGCGAGCGGCTCGTTCACCTTGATGTTGGCGTTCTGCTGGTCGCCGTCGGGCATGGTCGTCGTGACATAGGCCGAGTAGTCAGTGGCCTGCCCGATGGCCTGCGTGTTCTCTAGCTCGTAGGTCGCCTCGAACTTGTCGAGGCTGATGCGGTACGGCTCGAGGAAGTCGCTCTCGAAGAACCGGCCCGGATTGAACGAGTCGTAGTCGCCGAGCACGTTCACGAACTTCTGGCCCTCGACGACGACGCGCTGGCCGCTGTAGCCGAAGCTGCCGCCGATGGCGACCGAGACCAGGATGCCGACGAGCGCCGTGTGGAACACGAGGTTGCCGGTCTCGCGCAGGTAGCCGCGCTCCGCGCTGACGCTGAACGAGCCTCGCCCCGCGCCTGTCGAATTGGAGGGGTACAGCTCGGTTCGATACCCCAGCTTCTTGAGATTGGCGCGTGCGCTGTCGATTGCGGATGCGGCATCCGTCCGGCCCGTGATCGAGGTATATCCCGCGAGGCGGTTCAGGCGGGCTGGCGTCTTCGGCGGGCGCGAGCGCAACGCGCGGAAGTGGTGGATGCTGCGCGGGATGATGCAGCCGATGAGCGACACGAAGAGCAGCAGGTAGATCGACGAGAACCACACCGACGTGTAGGTGTCGAACACCTGCAGCCCGTCGAGAATCGGGTAGAGGTCGGGGTGGTCGACCTTGTACTGGATGACGCCGTTGGGGTCGCTCGAGCGCTGGGCGACGAGCGAGCCGGGGATCGCGGCGAACGCCAGCAGCAGCAGCAGGAACAGCGCCGTGCGCATGCTGGTGAGCTGACGCCAGAAGAAACGTAGGTAGCCGACGACCCCGAGTTTGGGCTGCGCTATCGCCGAGTCGCCGGGTTCCGGGGAGTCGATGTGGTCAGAGGGGCGTGACGAAGACATTGATCACCGCTCCTAACTCGCTCATCCAGAGCGACCACAAGCCTGACACCATCAGCACGCCGATGATGACCAACAGCGAACCGCCGATGATGTTGATGATTCGGATGCGCTTCTTGATCCAGGCGACGGATGTCGCGACCCAGCCGAAACCGAAGGCGACGAGTATGAACGGGATACCGAGGCCGAGCGAGTACACGATTCCGAGCACGACCCCCTGCCACGCCGAGCCGCCCGAGAGGCTGATCGCCGTGATGGCGGCGAGTGTCGGTCCGAGGCACGGCGTCCAGCCGAGGCCGAAGAGGATGCCCAGCAGGGGCGCTCCGGCGAGGCCCGTGGCCGGCATCCACGACGGCTTGAAGGTGCGCTGCAGGAAGGTGAACTGGCCGATGAACACCAGCCCGAGCAGGATGACGAAGGCGCCCGCGAAGCGGGTGATGGTGTCGGAGTAGACGATCAGCCAGGTGCCGACGACGCCGAACGCCGCGTTGGTGGCGACGAACACGAGGGTGAATCCGAGCACGAACAGCGAGACACCGAGCACGAGGCGCGAACGGTCACGCTTGCCCCCGTTGCCGCTCAGCCCGCCGACATAGCCGAGGTAGCCGGGAACCAGCGGCAGAATGCACGGCGACAGGAACGACAGCAGGCCGGCGAGCAGTGCGATCGGAAGCGCGATGACGAGCTGCCCGTCGCCGACGAGCTCACCGACTCCTGGCATCGTTAGTCGCCCTCGGCGAGCGTGTCGTTGATGATCGTGCGCAGGCTGGAAGGGCCGTCGATCGCGCCGAGGAAGCGCGCGGCGACGCGACCCTCCCTGTCGATGACGAGAGTCGTGGGAACCGCGTTCGGGGCGACCTTGCCGGCGAAGGCCAGCAGCAGATTGCCGTCGTCGGCGTCCATCACCGAGGGGTAGGTGACGCCGAGGGTCTGGGCGAAGCTGAGCGACTGCGCGGCCTGGTCACGGACGTTGACGCCGAGGAACGCGACATCCTGACCGGCGAAGGCCTGGTTCACCTCTTCGAGCTCGGGCGCCTCGACCCGGCACGGCGGGCAGCCGGCGTACCAGAAGTTGAGCACGAGCACCTGGCCGGCGTAGTCGGCGGAGCTGACGGGCTCGCCCGAGTCGGTCTCGCCCTCGAACACGACCGGCTCACCACGATCGGCGACCTTGTACTCGCTGATCGTGCCCTCGCCCGAGATGTAGTTCTTGGTGGTGCCCGCCGAATACTGCTCCGCCAGCGGGTCGCTCGCGCACCCGGCCAGAAGGGTCAACGCGACGGCCGCTGCTGCGGCGGAGAAAAG
The DNA here is from genome assembly GCF_046714715.1 of Conyzicola sp. Lineage (GTDB taxonomy): Bacteria > Actinomycetota > Actinomycetes > Actinomycetales > Microbacteriaceae > Conyzicola. The sequence continues at coordinate 6,874 of NZ_JBKKAD010000226.1, forward strand.
GACGCGCTTCACACTGCTCCAAAATCGACGGATGCTGCCAGCAAGTCTTTCGCAGGATCCTGATAGTTGACCTCGACGAACCTGCCCCACGTGCCATCCGGCCCCTGAGAGCGCCGGAGAGTCGTGATGCTCGAGAGGGTGCAGCGTCGCTTGCGCGGGTCGTGGTACAGCTTCATGTTCTTCACCGAGCGGGCGACCATCACGATGGGCATCTGGTGGCTCACCATCACGACCTCGCCGCCGTCGGCCTTCTGCCAGGCGTCGGTGACCGCGGCGAGCATGCGTGCCTCGACGCTAACGAACGGCTCGCCCCAGCTCGGCTTTGTCGGGTTGATCACCCACGGCCAGACCTGCGGGCGCAGCAGCACGCCCGGCCCGAACTCGAACTTCTTGCCCTCGAACTTGTTCCAGGGCTCGATGATGCGGTCTTCGGTCACGATCGGCAGGCCGAAGTCGGACGACCACGGCGCGGCAGACTCCTGAGCGCGCTGCAGCGGGCTCGCGTACAGCGCGGTCACGTGGCGGCCGGCGAGACTCGCGGCAGCGGAGGCCGCCATCTTCACTCCGAGCTCCGACAGGTGATAGCCGGGGATGCGTCCGTAGAGGATCCCCTCGGGGTTGAAGACTTCGCCGTGGCGTACGAGGTGGATCAGGTCTGCGGGCACCGGACAAGTCTACGTTCGTGCTGGTTGAGTAGGTCGCTCAGCGACCGTATCGAAACCTCGCTGTGGCGGTTTCGATACAGGCCGCAGGCGGCCTTACTCAACCCGCATGGGTTGTAAACTCGCGGGGTGACTGAACGCACCCTCATCAAAGACCTGGCCGCGGCATCCGACGGCCCCATTTCCGTATCCGGCTGGGTCGAGACGGTGAGGGATCAAAAGAAGGTGCAGTTCGTCGTTCTGCGCGACGAGTCCGGGGCCGTGCAGCTGGTTCATCCGCGCAATTTCAACGAAGACAAGACGCCCGCCGACGACCCGATCGCCGACATCATCTCGGGCCTCGCCCAGGGCACTTTCCTCACCGCGACCGGCGAGCTCAAGCACGACGAGCGCGTGAAGCTCGGCGGCGTCGAGATCAAGGTCGACGCCCTGACCATCGCCGCCGAGGCGATCCCCGAGACGCCGATCGCCGAAGACTCCAGCGGCGACAAGCGCATGGACTGGCGGTTCCTCGACCTGCGCGTTCCCAAGAACGCCCTCGTCTTCAAGATCCAGACCACGTTCCTGCACGCGCTGCGCACCTACTGGGTCGAGCGCGACTTCATCGAGATCCACACCCCGAAGCTCATGGCGTCGGCGAGCGAGTCGAAGGCTGAACTGTTCGAGGTCGACTACTTCGAGGGCAAGGCCTACCTGGCGCAGAGCCCGCAGTTCTTCAAGCAGATGGCGCAGCCCGCCGGCTTCGGCAAGATCTTCGAGGTCGGGCCGGCCTTCCGCGCCGACCCGAGCTTCACGAGCCGCCACGCGACCGAGTTCACCTCGGTCGACACCGAGTTCAGCTGGATCGAGAGCCACGAAGACGTGATGAAGCTGCACGAGGAGCTTCTCGTCGCGGGGTTCCAGGCGGTGAAGGACAAGCACGGCGACGAGATCAAGGCGCTCTGGGACGTCGAGATCACGGTGCCGACCGTTCCGTTCCCGCGTGTTCCCCTCGCCGAGGCGAAGCGCATCGTCGCCGAACGCGGCTACGAGGTTCCCCGCGCCGACGACGACATGGACCCCGAAGGCGAGCGCCAGATCGCGGCGTGGGCGCAGGACACCTACGGCCACGAGTTCGTCTTCCTGACCGACTACGCGTCGAGCATCCGGCCGTTCTATCACATGCGCCACGAGGGCGACTCGAGCGTCACCAACTCCTACGACCTCATCTTCAACGGCGTCGAGATCTCCACGGGCGCCCAACGCGAGCACCGCATCGACGTGCTCGTCGAGCAGGCGAAGGAGAAGGGCCTCGACCCCGAGGAGCTCGACTTCTACCTCGACTTCTTCCGCTACGGCGTGCCCCCGCACGGCGGCTTCGGCATGGGTCTCAGCCGCGTGCTGATGCTGATGCTGCACCTGCCGAACATCCGCGAGGCGACCTACCTGTTCCGCGGGCCTACCCGACTTCTGCCCTGATCGACACGCGGCTGAAAAGTTAACTTTCATAGGGCAGGATGTCGGTCATGTCCAAGAAAATTGACTCCGCACGTAAGGACCTCACGAAGGCCCTCAAGAAGCACGCCGCGATCGTCGGGTCATCCGCCGTGTCGATGAAGAAGGCCCAGCGTGCGGCCGCCGATGTCCACCTCGCCGCGATCAAGTACGCCGCCGAGGTCGAAGCGAAGACCGGGCTCACGAGCCCGTTCGGCGACGCCCTCACACCCGGCCTGGACACGTCGACGGTCGCTTCGCTGACCGCCGAGCGCGACGCGATCGCGAAGAAGCCGCACAAGAAGTAACGGCGCTCTAGACCTCGAAGTCGACGTTCGAACGGCTCGCCACGAGCGGCTTGATCACGTGCGTGGCCGCGACGTGGTCGGGGTGCACCTGGTAGGCCTCGAGGTCCGCGAGCGACGCGTAGTCGGCGATCAGCACGACGTCCCAGTTGCTCTCGGGGTAGGCCACGTTCGTGCCCACCTGCAGCGCGAGGATCTCGGGGATCAGCGCGGGTAGCGCTTCGAGCGTCGCCGTGATCGTCGCGGCCTGCTCGGCGCGAGCCGCGGCATCCGCCCCAATGAGCTTCCAGCTGACTACGTGACGGATCATTCGCGAATCTCCAGAATTGCCGTTTTCAGGCGCACCGGATCGATGCGCCAGATGTTGTGCACCTTGCCGTTGAGCAGGACCACGGGGATCTCTTCGACGTACTTGTCGTACAGGTCGGGATGCTCCAGGATCGACAGCTCTTCGATGTGAACGGATGCCTCGGGGCCCAGATCGGCGACGACACCGTCGACCACCTCGCGTGCCGCCTCGCAGAGGTGGCAGTCGGGCTTACTGACGAAGGTGAGCTGGATCTGTGGCACGAGGCCAAGTCTACTGAAATGCAAAAAGCGCCAACCTCGAAAGGCTGACGCTGATGCGTGTAAGAAGCTCTACTTCTTGTTGCGACGCTGATGGCGCGTCTTGCGAAGCAGCTTGCGGTGCTTCTTCTTCGCCATACGCTTGCGGCGCTTCTTGATGACTGAACCCATGGGTACCTCACTGGTTACTGAATTAGACCGACCCGGTCCGATTCGGAACCGCGGAAAAATGTACTGCACAAGTCTAGCGCATAGCGCCGCGAGCGCTAACCGGTGTGCGAAATCGGCTTCTGGATGAGAGCGACGACGGCGGATTCGGGGATGCGGAATGACCGGCCGAAGCGGATGGCCGGCATTTCGCCCGCGTGCACCATGCGGTACACGGTCATCGTGGAGACACGCATCATGTCGGCCACTTCTGCGACCGTGAGAAAACGCACATCGGAGAGATCCCCTGACATGTCTGTGCCCCTTGCGATTCTGGAACACTCGTGACCAGTGTTACTGGAGTGCTGAAACGTAACACTAGGGGCTGGTGTGACTCGCTGTCTATGGCCTATTCGTCCAGCGCCGGGTCACGGCTCCGGGCAGCGCCTGCGTCATCTTCTCCGACGCCCCGTGGAAGGCCGTGCGCGCCTGGTTCGAACGGTCGGCGAGCGCGCGCCCCAGGTTCGCACCCACCTCGGTGCCGGCCCACGCGTTGAACGCTGCGGCCTCGTGGGCGACGTCGGTTGCGGATGACACGGGGCCGACGTCGAACGCGTCGTCGACGAACGGCGCCAGCCAGGCCTGCAGCGCGTCGAAGGGCGCCAGTTCGAGGCGGAAGTACCGCGCGCGACCCTCCTCGCGGGCCGAGACGTAGCCCTGCTCGCGCAGAACCCCGAGGTGCTTCGTGGCGGTCGGCACGGTGACACCGAGCAATTCGGCGAGCTCGGCGGCCGCGATTTCTCCCGTTCCGCCCCGCTCGAGCAGGATGAGCAGGATTTCGCGCCTGGTGGAGTCGGCGATTGCGTCGAAGGTGTCGGCCATCTCGAAAGGCTAGCGAAGCCGCGCGGGTAGTACCATGACAACCTGTTCCGACAGATTCGGTGTAGGGCGATCGGCGAGATGGGGTCCGGCATGCGCACGAGGCCCCTTCGGCGCACCTCTCCCTTGGGCCGCGTGCGAGACAACCTCGAGGGCTTCGCCGCGGCGACACCGGCGCGATTCGCGATCCTCATCTTCGCGGCACTCGTGCTCGTCTTCACCCTTCTCTTCTCCCTCCCCGTGGCGACGTCGTCGGGCAGCGTGCCGCCCTTCGCCGACGCCCTGTTCACCGCCGTCTCGGTGATCTGCGTCACCGGCCTCTCGACCGTCGACATGGGCTCGTACTGGTCGCCGCTCGGGCACGTCTTCATCCTCGTCGGCGTGGAGATCGGCGGCATCGGAGTACTGACGCTCGCGTCCATCCTCGGCCTGATCATCTCCCGCAAGCTCGGCCTGAGGCAGCGCCTGCTCGCGGCGGGCGACACCAACCCGCTGCGCATGCACAAGGGATCGATGGCCGAGAGCCAGGCCGTGCGCCTCGGCGAGGTGGGTTCGCTGCTCGTCACCGTGGCGGTGAGCGTGTTGGTCATCGAGGTCGGCATCGCGCTGCTGCTGTTCCCCCGGCTGCTGCTCGCCGGGCACGCGCCCCTCACGGCCGCGTGGGAGGCGTTCTACTACTCGACCATGGCATTCACCAACACGGGCTTCCAGCCCACGACCGACGGTCTCGTGCCGTTCGCCTCCGACTACTGGTTTCTCAGCGTGCTCATGCTCGGCGTCTTCCTCGGAGCCGTCGGCTTTCCGGTGATCTACGTGCTGATGCGCAACCTCAAACGGCCGAAGAAGTGGTCGCTGCACGTCAAGCTCACCCTCACCACCACGATCCTGCTCTTCGTGCTGGGCGGCCTGGCATTCTTCGTTCTCGAGCTCGGCAATGCCAAGACGTTCGCGAACATGGACTTCGGTCAACGCATCTTCCAGCCGTTCTTCCTGTCGATGATGACGCGCTCGGGCGGCTTCAGCACGATCGACATCGGCGAGCTGAACGGCGCCAGCCTGCTCGTGGGCGACATGCTCATGTTCATCGGCGGCGGCTCCGCGTCCACCGCCGGTGGCATCAAGGTGACGACGCTCGCCATCCTGTTCCTGGCGGCGTTCGCCGAGGCGCGCGGCAACGAGGGCATGGAGGCCTTCGACCGCCGCATCCCCTCGGACGTTCTGCGGCTGGGCGTCAGTGTTGTGCTCTGGGGCGCGACAACGGTGGCCGCGTCATCCATCATCATTCTGCAGATCTCCGGGGCCAGCCTCGACTTCGTTCTGTTCGAGGTGATCTCGGCGTTCGCGACGTCCGGGCTGAGTACCGGGCTCACGGCGGAACTGCCCGATTCCGGCGTCTATGTGCTCGCCGCGACCATGTTTCTCGGCCGAGTCGGTACGGTGACTCTGGCGGCCGCACTCGCGGCGTCGCAGCGCCGCCAGTTGTTCAGGCGAGCAGAAGAGAGGCCCATCGTTGGTTGACAGGATTGCGCACAACGCGCCGGTACTCGTGATCGGCCTCGGACGCTTCGGCGCCGCCACGGCAGGTCAGCTCGACCGTCTCGACCGGGAGGTGCTCGCCGTCGACGCCGACGAAGCACTCGTGCAGAAGTGGTCGGAGCGGGTGACACACGCCGTGCAGGCGGATGCCCGCAGCATCGATGCGCTGCGCCAGATCGGCGCGCAGGAGTTCTCGATCGCCGTCGTCGCCGTCGGCTCGTCGATCGAGGCGAGCGTGCTCATCACCGCGAACCTGGTCGACCTCAAGATCCCGCAGATCTGGGCGAAGGCGATCAGCCAGTCGCACGGCAAGATCCTCTCGCGCATCGGCGCGAACCACGTGATCTACCCCGAGGCCGAGGCCGGCGAGCGTGTCGCCCACCTGGTCTCCGGTCGCATGATCGACTTCATCGAGTTCGACGACGACTTCGCGCTCGTGAAGATGTACCCGCCCAAGCCGATTCGCGGCATCCCGCTCGCCGAGTCGCAGGTGCGGCGCAAGTACGGCATCACCGTGGTCGGGGTGAAGGCGCCCGGCAAGGACTTCACGTACGCCGCGCCCGAGACCGTGATCTCGAATCACGACCTCATCATCGTCAGTGGCAACTCGGCGGATATCGAACGGTTCGCGAGCCTCTCGAGCTGACGCTTACACTCTCTGAGTGGTAAAAGTCATCATTCCGTGGCGCCCTCAGCCGTCCCGGCTCGCGGCGTTCGACGCGACGAGCGCGTGGTACCGGCAGAACCTGCCAGGGGCCGAGATCCTCACTGTCGACTCCGGCGACGTTCCGTTCAACCTGGCGCGCTGCCGCAACGTGGGAATGGCGTCGATCCCGGGCGTCGACGAAGTGGTGATCATCGGCGACGCCGACACGATCCCCAGTCTCGAGCCGCTGCTCGAAGCGGTCGCCTCCGCCTCCACCTCGGGCCTCGTGCACCTGCCGTACACGCGCTACCAGTGGCTCGGCCGCGAGGGCACGACGGCATACTTCGACGGCGCCGACATCACGTCGGTCGACGCGACGCTCGTCGTCGGCGCCTGCTCGGGCGTCTACGTCACGACGCCGCGCACGTGGGCGTCGCACGGCGGGCAAGACGAGCGCTTTCGCGGCTGGGGTTTCGAAGACTCCGCCTGGTTCGCCGCCCACACCACCCTGCTCGGATCGCAGCCGCAGCGCCACGACGGCAACGTCTACGCGCTGCACCACGAGACGCAACTGCGCGAGGGTGAGCAGTACGACGCCAACGCCGCGCTGCGCGAACGCTACCGCGACGCCGAGCCCTCGGCCGAGGCGATGCGGGCGCTGGTCTTCGGCGCGTAGTCGCACTCGGCACGCTCAACAGGACGAATTGCCGCCCGAGCGCGCTCAACAGGAAGAACTCGCCTGCCAGGAGCGGGGCCATCCTGTCGAACGTCGCACTCGACTAGGCCGGCGCGAAGAACGCGGCTAGGCGAGTCGGCGGTACGCGCGATCGCGGCCGGGCGTCTCCAGCAGCGAGGCGCTCAGAGCGCCGAGCCGTGCCCGGGGAAGGGCCAGCACGCGCTGGAGCCCCACGCGCAGCTCGTCGACCGTCGCCGTATTGGGAGCGAGAGACACGCCGAACCCCTCGCGTTCGAGCGCGGCGGCCCCGGCGAACTGGTCGGTCGAGAATGGCAGCACCAGCAGCGGCACGCCGTGGGTCATCGCCTCGGTCACGCTGTTGTTGCCGCCGTGGTTCACGGCCGCCGCCGCACGCGACAGCAGGCGCACCTGCGGCAGGAAGCCGCGCACCAGCCAGTCGGCCGGCAGCTCGCCCAGCTCGGCACGGTCGGCCGATCCGGTCGCCACCGCGACGCGCAGACCCAGCCCGGCGAGCGCGGCCAGCACGCGCGCGAGCACGTCACCGCGCACCGACAGGAAGCTACCGAAGCTCACATAGACGAACGGGTCGTCGCTGGCCGCGAGCCACGACTCCACCTCGGCGTCGGCGGGCTCGGAGCGCACCGACGAGCCGATGAACTCGTGCGCGGGCAGCAGCGCCGTGCGGGCCGGTTCGTGCAGCTCGGCGGGGTAGTTGTAGAGAAGCAGGTCGCCGTGTTCGGCGAACGCGCTCGCGCTGTGCAGGTGCGACGCGCCGAGGCCGTCGAGCGCCGCGTTCCATTCGGCCGTGAACGAGGCGCTGACGTCGTCGCAGATCTCCCGCAGTTCGGCGAGAGCCGCGTCATCCGGATCAAAGGCCGCAGGCCACGACGGCGGGTACCCGTAGACCTCGCCGCCCACCGGCAGCGCGGAGGGGTGGCCGAGCACGACGTCGGCGTACGGGGTGCCGTGCGCGAGCAGTGCGAGACGGGCGCTGAACGCGAGGTGGTCGACGATCACGCGGTCGGGCTTGACCTCGTCGACCACCCGCTGCACGGCGCGGGCGGTGTTCACCGGATCCCAGAGCAGGTCGTTCCCCCGCGCCGCGGCCTGGAACGCGAGGGTCTCGACCATGCCGAGACGGGTCGCCGCGAAGAAGCCGCGCAGCGCGTCGTCTTCGCCCTTCGGCTGGTCCTCGGCCTTGATGATGCCCGGGTTGGAGCCGCGGCCCAGCTGCAGGTGCACGCGGTCGAAGCCGAACGACTCGACGATCGACGCCGTGGCCTCACCCGTGGCCACCACGACGCGCTCCCCCGCGTCGCGCCACGCGGTGCCGAGGGTGGCGAGCGGCAGCAGGTGCGACGCGTAGTCGGGCGAGATGATCAGCAGGGTCACAGCGCGGCCACGCTGCCCGCGTGCGACTCGGCCGCCGCGTCGCTCACGTCGGCGTAGACCACCGAGAGGGCGCGCGCCATCGCCTGGATGGTGAAGTCGCGCAACACGGTCTCGCGCGACCGGTTCGGGCGCGCGTCGGTCGTCGCCGTCTCGGCGGCCTCGCGCTCCATCGCGTCGAGCGCGTCGCTCATCGACGCCGCGAGCAGCGCCGCGTCGGAGGTGCGCGTGAGGAACCCGGTGACGCCGTCTTCCACGTAGGTGGCCGGTCCGCCGCCGGCCGGTGCGACGACGAGCAGTCCGGCCGCCATCGCCTCGAGGATCGCGATGCCGAACTCCTCTTTCAGGCTGCCGCACACGTACACGCCGCCGGGCGCCGCGAAGCCGGGCACACCGAAGCGGGTGGCCGCGACCCAGCGGGCCACGGTGTCGTTGGGCCGGTGGCCCGAGAGCAGAAGGCCGGATGCCGCGGCTTCCGCCCGGGGAACCGTGCGGTCGATGCGATCGAGCTGTTCACGTTCGTCGGCCGACGGGTTTTCGAGGTCACCGCCCACGAGCAGCAGGTTCGCGCGGTCGCGCAGCGGACCGTTGGCCCACGCCGAGGCGATCGTCGCCATTCCCTTGATGCGGTGGAAGCGTCCGACCGAGGTGATGAGCGGCAGGTGCCGGCGTTCCTCGGGCAGCTGGGCGAGCAGCGTGCGCAACGCCTGGAGCGGCGCTGTGGCGGGAGCCCCCGTCGCGTGGTCGCCGGCTTCGAGCACGGCGCGGTCGACGACCTCGAGGTCGATGCCCTCCGGCACGATCGAGTGGCGTTCGGGGTGTGCCGTGATGTCGATGCCGACGAGCTCGCGCATGTCGGCCTCGAGGTTCGGGCGGGGAAAGAGCACGGTATGGGCCGCGTCGGCCGCGAGCCGCTGCACGAGCCGCGCGCGGAACCAGTAGTGCTCGCGTTCGTCGACCTCGCCGAAGTTGGCGCGGGTGAGGTCGCCCGACTGGTCGAGCGTGCGGATGACCGCGTGCGGGTCGGGCGCGACGGTGAACACGACGGAGATGCCGAGATCGCGGGCGACGTTGGCGGCGGCGAGGCTGCCCACGTCGGCCATGCGCAGGTGCAGCACGTCGACGGTGCCGATGGCGCGCAGAACCCTGCGGATGCCGCGTTCCGCCGCGACCCGCAGCTGCCAGGCGTCCGCCGACGACACGGGTTCGCTCAACAGCGGCACCGAGGCGTACGCGTGTCCGCGCACGGTGGAGCCGACCGAGGAGAGGCTCTCGAGGGCGTCGGCCGCGCTGCCGCGGGAGAGGGTGACGACCCGCTGCACCGTCGTGGCCTCCGCCGCGGCATCCGAGGCCCCGGGCGTCGCCGATACGAGCGCGTCGCCGAGTCGCACGAGCAGGGTCGCGATGCCGCCGTTGTCGCCGCTGCCCGCACGCGTGAGCTGCGGGTCGATGTCGGCGTGCAGGAAGAGCTGGGCCACGGTGAGTCCGGTCTGCCACGGTGCGCGCACGGCGCCGCTCGCCGTGAGGTCGACGAGGGCGAGCCGGGCGGCTTCGGCGACGAAGTCGCCGCCGGCCGCGAGTCGGGAGACGAGATCGACGCTACGGGCATCGGCCTCCCGGTCGCCGAGGCCGGCGACGGCGGCGACGCGCACGGAGACCGACTCGCGCTCGTCGGAGGCGATGCGCAAGAGGGCCGCGGTGGCGATGCGCCCGCGTGCGACGCCGAGCGTCTCGACGAGGCGGGTGCGCGATGCCGGCTCGGTCACACCGACGAGCGCGCTCTCCAGCCCGATTGCCACCTGATCGGGAGCGGACGACGCCCACTGCTGCAGGGTGCGCTGAGCGAGCATGCCGCTGAATCCGCCGTCGGAGACGAGGCCGATGAGCCGCGCGATCGTGTCGAAGCGCGGCAGACGGGCGGAGAACGCCCAGGCGGCGTGCTCGCGCAGGTAGGCCCGGTCGCTCGAGAGCAGACCGGCGAGCACGTCGTCGGCATCGTCGTCGAAGACCTGGGCGAGCGCGTGTACCGCGGCGATCGCCGTGAGCTGGTCGTCGCCGTGCAGCGTCGCCGCCAACACGCGCGTGGTGCGGGTACCGCCATTGCGGCTCGCGACGAACGCCAGCTCGTCGGCGACACGCATGGCGTCGACGATGTGGGTCGTGCCGCGGAGCTCGTCTAGAGACGTCTGAATTCCCACTGTCGTACTTCCGTTCTTGATGGACCGAGATCATTATGAACGGGAAGCATGACGCGCAGCACTCAGGTTCCGGATGCACCGGGGGGTTGTTCCCGCGGTCGTGGCGGGCTAGGCGCCGCTAACCCGCCTGCGTGTCGTCTTGCGTCTCCGTGTCGTCTGAGTTCGGAGCCGTGGGCACGGTCTGATTGGAGTCGCCGCGGGGGGCCGTCGGGCGCGTGCCGTCCGCGCCCTGCTGGCCGCCCGGGCCGCCACCCGGAAACCCGCCCTGGCTGGTGCCGACGGTCTGGTCGCCGATGGGGAGAGCGACACCGAGGGCGACACCCCCGCCGAAGAGGAGCCCGGCTACGAGCACGCCGCCCACGGCGATGCCGGCGATCGCGACGCTCGGGAGGCCCCGCGACGGGGCGGTCTCGGCGGGGGCCGTCTCGGCGACAGCGGCAGCCGGCGCGGGGGTGGCGTTCGGTTCAGGGGATGCAACGACGGAATTGGTCATGAAACCACGATGACCATCCCCGCTATGGAAGCCCTATGACGGGGCTGGCAGTTCAGGCGCCCTTCGCGAGTTCCGCGCTGCGGGCGAGGGCCGCGGCCGTGGCCCGGTCGAACAGGGAGGTGAGGTCGGCCGCGTCCAATTCGGCGATGGCCCGCTCGGTCGTTCCCTTCGGGCTGGTCACCTTCACGCGCAGCTCCGTCGGGGTCGACTCCGACGACTCGAGCAGCGCGGTCGCGCCGATGAAGGTGCCGTTGACCATCGTGGCCGCCTGCTCCTCGGAGAAGCCGAGGTTCACGGCCGTGCGCGTGAGCCGTTCGATCAGGAAGAAGACGTAGGCGGGGCCCGACCCCGAAATGGTTCCCAGCGCGTCGATCTGGTTCTCGGGGATGACGAGCACGTCGCCCACGGTCTCGAACAGCGCGCGCGCGATCGCGAGGTCGTCGTCGCTCGAGCGGGTGCCCGCCGCGAGGCCGGTGACACCCTTGCCCACCACCGACGGCGTGTTCGGCATCGAACGCAACACGGCACCGGAAACGAGCGACTCCATGGTCGCGATGGTGACCCCGGCGGCAACGCTCACCACGATCGCGTCGGGCTCGAGGCTGTCGGCCACCTCGCGCAGCAGGTCGGGCACCATCGCGGGCTTCACCCCGACGATCACGATGCGGGCGCCCTTTACGGCGACGCGGTTGGCGTCGGGGTCGATGCTCGTGGCGAGCGAGGTCACCGTCGGCGACGCGAGCGCCTCGGCCTTCTCCGCCGACCGGTTGGTGACCCGGATGCCGCCCTCGACGACGACGTTCGGGTTGAGCAGCCCGGCGAGGATCGCGCCGCCCATCGACCCGGTTCCGAGAATGGCAATGGTGGGGAGAGTCACGGTCATAGGAGCATTCTAGGATTGCTCCTATGAGCGCATCGGGTGGGAACAAGGCAATAGTCGCGGCACTGCTAGCAAACCTGGGAATCGCGATCACGAAATTCATCGCGTTCGCCTTCTCCGGTTCGAGCTCGATGCTCGCCGAGGGCGTGCATTCCTTGGCCGACACGGGCAACCAGGGCCTGCTTCTGCTCGGCGGCCGTCAGGCGAAGAAGAAGGCCACCGCCGACCACCCCTTCGGGTTCGGCCGCGAACGCTTCGTCTACGCGTTCGTCGTGTCGATCATCCTGTTCTCCATCGGTGGCGTCTTCTCCATCTACGAGGGCGTCGAGAAACTGCAGCACCCGCACGAGCTGGAGAACGCCTGGCTGCCGATCGTTGTGCTGCTCGTCGCCATCGGGCTCGAGAGCTTCTCGTTCCGCACCGCGATCCGGGAGTCGAACCACGTGCGCGGCAAGCAGGGCTGGGTGGAGTTCATCCGCCGCTCGAAGGCGCCCGAGCTGCCCGTTGTGCTGCTCGAAGACTTCGCCGCTCTCATCGGCCTCGTGCTCGCCCTGCTGGGCGTCGGTCTCACGATCATCACCGGCGACTCGGTCTTCGACGCCCTCGGCACACTGGCCATCGGAATCCTGCTTGTGCTCGTCGCGATCGTGCTCGGCATCGAGACGAAGAGCCTGCTGGTGGGCGAAGGCGCGAACCCCGCGGATGTCGCGGCCATCGAGGACGCCATCCTCGCCGGCAGCGAGCACGAGGGCATCATCCACATGAAGACC
>NZ_JBKKAD010000227.1:0-16502 GCF_046714715.1 Conyzicola sp.
GTCGAGCTGCTCCTCCGAGATCTCGCCGCGCTCGACGAAGCCGAGGTCGATCATGGCCTCGCGGATCGTGATGCCTGTCGCGACGGCGTGCTTGGCGATCTTCGCGGCCGACTCGTAGCCGATGAACTTGTTCAGCGGGGTCACGATCGACGGCGACGACTCGGCCATGGCACGGGCGCGGTCGAGGTTCGCGCGCAGCCCGTCGATCGTCTTGTCGGCGAGCAGCACGCTCGAGTTGGCGAGCAGGCGGATCGACTCGAGCAGCGCCGTTCCCATCACCGGGATCGCGACGTTCAGCTCGAAGTTGCCCGTGGCGCCGGCCCAGGCGATTGTGGCGTCGTTGCCGATCACCCGCGCGCCCACCATGATGACGGCCTCGGGGATGACGGGATTGACCTTGCCGGGCATGATCGACGACCCGGGCTGCAGGTCGGGGATGTGCAGCTCGCCGAGGCCGGTGTTCGGGCCGGAACCCATCCAGCGCAGGTCGTTGCAGATCTTCGTGAGCGACACCGCGATGACCCGGAGGGCTCCGGATGCCTCGACGAGCGCATCGCGCGCACCCTGCGCCTCGAAGTGGTCGAGTGCCTCGGTGATCGGCAGGCCGCTGTCGGCGGCGAGCTGGGCGATGACCTTCTGCGGGAAGCCGACCGGGGTGTTGATGCCGGTGCCCACGGCGGTTCCGCCGAGCGGCACCTCGGCCACGCGCACGATCGTCGCGTTGACCCGGTCGATGCCGAGGCGGATCTGGCGGGCGTAGCCGGCGAACTCCTGGCCGAGCGTCACGGGCGTGGCGTCCATGAGGTGCGTGCGGCCCGACTTCACGGCGGTGGCCCAGAGCGCGGCCTTCTCGTCGAGGGCGGCGGCGAGGTGTTCGAGGGCCGGGATCAGGTCGCCGAGCAGTGCGCCGGTGACCGCCACGTGCACCGAGGTCGGGAACACGTCGTTCGACGACTGCGACGCGTTGACGTGGTCGTTGGGGTGCACGGGGGAGCCGAGGGCGGTCGTCGCGAGCGAGGCGAGCACCTCGTTCATGTTCATGTTCGACGAGGTGCCGCTACCGGTCTGGTACGTGTCGACCGGGAAGTGGTCGTGGTGCTCGCCGGCAATGAGCGTGTCCGCCGCGGCGACCACGGCATCCGCGATGGTCTGATCGACGATCCCCAGCGAACCGTTGACGATCGCGGCGGCGCGCTTGATGCGGGCGAGGGCGACGATCTGGGCCGGCTCGAGGCCGGAGCCCGAGATGGGGAAGTTCTCGACCGCACGCTGCGTCTGGGCGCCGTAGAGAGCGTCGATGGGAACGAGCACTTCGCCCATCGTGTCGTGTTCGACGCGGAATGCGCTCGAATCGACGGGGGGCGATGCGGGGGAGGTGGTCACGTCATTGGGCCTTCCGTTGGTGGGGGGTGTTACAGATTTCCGATGCGGATGTCGGGGACCGCGCGGCCCTCGAGCAGCCGGTAGTTCGCGCCCACGACAGCCAGAGTACCGGCGGCGATTCCGTCGCTGATGAGTTCGGATGACTCGATCAACTCGGTGATCGTGTCGCGCAGGTGTTCGCGGCCCACATCGAGGGCGTCCACCGCGCCGGGCGCGAGCGCACCGTCGGCCGCACCGGCGACGCGGCGCACGGCCGGCACGATCTTCGAGATCAGGTGGCCGATGTGCGGGGGCAGCGCCGGGGCGTCGTCGCCCTGCGAGTCGATGGCGGCGCGCACGGCACCGCACTCGTCGTGGCCGAGCACGACGATGAGCGGCACCTTGAGCACCGCGACCGCGTATTCGAGCGAGCCGACGACCGATTCGGAGATGATCTGGCCGGCGTTGCGCACGACGAACAGGTCGCCGATGCCCTTGTCGAAGATGATCTCGGCGGCGAGCCGCGAGTCGCTGCAGCCGAAGAGGGCGGCGTCGGGCCGCTGCTCCAACGCGACCGACTCCCGGCGTTCCACGTCTTGGCGCGGGTGGAGCGGTGCGCCGGAGACGAACCTGTCGTTGCCGCGGACCATCTCGGCCCAGGCCTTCGCGGGAGCTTTATCGGGCATTACTCGGCCTCCGTTGCCTCTGCTGCGTCAATTTCTTTTGCGACCGAACCCGCGAGGGTGCGGAACTCGTTCGTGTCTGCGGTTCCGTAGAGAACGTAGGTGCTGTCGCCCGACTCGGTGACCATCGCGTAGGCGAGGTTGCCGGGGTCGTCGCCGTCGCGGTTGTCGTAGACCGTCCACTCGCGGCCGCCGACCGTCTCGGTTCCGGTGGCGAGCTGCTGGTCGAGCAGGGTCAGCAGCCAGGTGGGGTTGGCGTCGATGCCCTGGCTCAGCGCGATGAACTGGCTCGAGGGGGTGATGAACCCGATGTACCAGGTGGAGACGCCGTCTCGCGCCTGGCCGAGGTCGGCGTTGTTCGAGGTCCACTGGCCGGGCACGTCAGGAACGGCGAGGGGTTCGTCGATCGTGGGCTGCGCCTGCGCCGCCACGTCTGCGAAGTCGACGGGTTCGCGCGCCGGCTGGTCGGGCCGCACCACGACGATGACGATGACGAGCATCAGGCCGACCGAGGCGACGAGCGACCAGATGAGGTTGCGCAGCGTCTGGTTCGCCCTGTGCTTGCGCGAGTTCTCGGCCTTGCGGGCCGCGGTCTCCTCCGGCGTCTCGGGCCGGCCGAGTTCGGCCACGATCGGGGCGGGCTTCGGTCGTGGAACACGTGTCGGCACGACGTCGGTCGGCGCCTTCCGGTCGCGCGCGGGCTTCTTATCTGCCACGGCTACTGCGCGCTCGCGGAACGTGCGGCGTCGCCTCTGACACCATCGAGCCGGGCCTTCGCGCCGAGCAGCCACTCTTCGCAGCGCTTCGCGGCGGCTTCCCCGCGCTCCCACAGGGCGAGCGATTCTTCGAGTGTCGACGAGCCCTGCTCGAGCTCGGACACCACCCGCACGAGTTCGTCGCGCGCCTGCTCATAGCTGAGCGCGCTGACGTCGGAGTTCGGTGCAGTTGCCACGGGACGATTCTACCTAGCTCTCGACGGGGGACTCGTCGACGGTGGAACGGATGCGACCGCGCGCGATGGTGAGGACAAGCTCGGTGCCGACGGGAGCGTCTGCCACGTCGCGCAGCGCCGCCCCCGAGGGCAGCTGTGCGATCGCATAGCCGCGGTCGAGCGTGCCCTGCGGAGACAGCGCGCGCAACTGCCCGGCGAGCTCGCCGACGCGGGTCAGCGAGCGTTCGATGACCCGGTCGACCAGTTCGTGGCTGCGGGCCACCCAGCGGGTGAGCTCTTCGGCGCGCGCGTCGACCAGCGCGATCGGGTTCGCCAGCACCGGCCGGGTGCGCAGTTGCTCGAGCCGGTCGATCTCGTGCGTGACCAGCGATGTCATGCGCGTGCCGATGCGCGATCGGGCCTGCGCTACCCGGGCGAGCTCCTCCGCGACATCCGGGACCACGCGCTTGGCGGCATCCGTCGGCGTCGAGGCGCGCAGATCGGCCACCTCGTCGAGCAGCGGCCGGTCGGCCTCGTGCCCGATCGCGCTGATGAGCGGCGTGACGCAGGCCGCCGCGGCCCGCACGAGGGTCTCGTCGCTGAAGACGAGCAGGTTCTGGAAGTCGCCACCGCCGCGCGCGACGATGATCACGTCGACCTCGGGGTCGGCGTCGAGCAGTCGGATGCCGGCGGTCACCTCGGTCACGGCCCGCTCGCCCTGCACGGCGGCGTGTGCGACCCGGAATCTCACGCCCGGCCAGCGCAGTTGCGCGTTGCGCAGCACGTCTTTCTCGGCGTCGCTTTCTTTGCCGGTGACGAGTCCGATCAGGCCGGGCAGGAACGGCAGCGCTTTCTTGCGCGACGCGGAGAACAGCCCCTCGCCGGCGAGTTTCTGCCGCAACAGCTCGAGTCGTTCGAGCAGGTCGCCGAGGCCGACGTGGCGCATCTCGAACACCTGCATCGTGAGCGTTCCGCCCTTGACCCAGTAGTTGGGTTTCACGAGCGCGACGACGCGGTCGCCCTGTTTGAGGTCGGCCGGCAGCTTCGCCTTGACCGACGACCAGATGGTGAACCCCACGGTCGCGTCTTGCTCGAGGTCTTTCAGCTTGCCGTAGACGTTGCCGCCCGACACGCCCCACTGGGTGATCTCGCCCTCGACCCACACGGTGCCGAGGCGGTCGATCCAGCCCTTGATCTTCGCCGAGAGAAGACCGACGGGCCACGGGGAGTCGACGGTGGCCGGACCATCCGGTGTGAACTCGACCAAGCTGACCCCTCCCAGACAGGCGCACCGCCCGCCGCGTAGAATTGCCCCGTGAGCAATATCACTAATGGAAACGTCGCCGTGCATCTCGAGATGCCGCGCGTTCCCGCGCTGCGGAACAGGCTAAAGGATACCCCCGTCACCGGTGCCAAGCGGGTTCTGCTCGCCGCCCCCCGCGGCTACTGCGCTGGGGTGGACAGGGCGGTCATCGCCGTCGAGAAGGCCCTCGAACGTTTCGGCGCCCCCGTCTACGTGCGCAAGCAGATCGTGCACAACATCCACGTCGTCTCGACCCTCGAGAAGAAGGGCGCCATCTTCGTCGACGATGTCGACGAGGTCCCGCAGGGCTCGCACATCGTCTTCAGCGCCCACGGCGTCTCACCCGCCGTCGTGCAGGGCGCGGCCGACCGCCAGCTCGACGCGATCGACGCCACCTGCCCGCTCGTGACCAAGGTGCACCGCGAGGCGGTGCGCTTCGCCAAGCAGGACTTCGAGATCCTGCTGATCGGGCACCACGGCCACGAAGAGGTCGAGGGCACCATGGGCCACGCGCCCGAACGCACCACCCTCGTGGGCAGCCCGGCCGACGTGCCGAACATCGTCGTGAACAACCCCGACCATGTCGTGTGGCTCTCGCAGACGACGTTGAGTGTGGATGAGACGATGGAAACCGTTCGCCTGCTGCGTCAGCGCTTCCCGAATCTCCAAGACCCGCCGAGCGACGACATCTGCTACGCCACCACCAACCGCCAGGTCGCGATCCGGAAGGTCGCCGCAGAGGCCGACCTCGTGATCGTCGTCGGCTCGTCGAACAGCTCGAACACGATGCGACTCGTCGACGTCGCCCTCGAGTACGGCGCGAAGGCGGCCTACCGGGTCGACTACGCGAGCGAGATCCAGCAGGAGTGGCTCGACGGCGTCGTGACCGTCGGCGTCACGAGCGGCGCCTCCGTGCCCGAGGTGCTCGTGCAGGAGGTGCTCGACGACCTCGCCGACGCCGGCTACGGCGACGTGAGCCAGGTCGTCACCGCCGAGGAAGACCTCATGTTCTCGCTGCCGAAGGAACTGCGCAAAGACGCCGACGGCAACGCCGACGAGCGCGGTCTCGGCGGCCGTGTGCGTCAGCTGGACTGGCAGAAGAACCGATGAGCGACCAGCGCGACCGCCCCCAGTACGGCGAGTACGCGAGCGTCGACGAACAGGTCGCCGCGGGCGGTTACCGGGTGGAGCACGAGCAGCCTTCGACCGCGGTCACGCCCCTCGCACCTCCGCTCGCCGCGACCCGCGTGCCGGGCGCACCGCCGACCCCGCGCCGGTGGGATTTCGTGCTCACGGTCGGCCTCCTCGTGTTCGGGGCGTACTCCGTGGCATCCTCGGTTCCCAGCCTGCTCGACTTCGGCGCCACCCTCGACCAGATGTACGAGCTGAGCGGCTACGGCGACTACACCGAGCTCGAACTGGCACGGGGTATCGGCATCGCGATCCTGGTCAGCCAGTCGGTGCTCTACGTCGTGACCGTCATCGTCACCCTGATGCGGCTGCGTGCGCGCAAGCTGTCGTTCTTCGTTCCCCTGATCGGCGGCGCCCTGGCGGCGATCGTGATCTTCGTGCTGCTTCTGGTGGCCATGGTCTCTGATCCCGCGCTCGCCGCCACCATCGGCACACCGAGCTAACGACGGTGGCGGAGACGTCGCGGGTCGCCATCCTGCCGCGCGGGGTGGCTTCGAACATCCTCGTCACCGCGATCTCCCGGGGAGCGTGGGCCGTGTCGGTCGCGCTGATGCTCCTGACGATCCCGATCGTGATCGACGTGGCCGTCGACCGCGGGTTCGCCGACCGGGTCTGGCTTCCCCTGCTCTGCATCGTCGGTCTCCTCGTGCTACTCGGTGTGAGCGGCTGGCAGCCCAGCACCCGCACCCGGCTGCTCTACGTGCTCGGTGGCGCGGCGCTGGCGATCGTCTACGAGGTGGCGTTGCTCTCCGCCGACGCCAGCCTGAACGACGACGCGAGCTTCGTGCTCAACCGGCCGGCCATGATCCTGGCCTTCGCCGGCGTCTCCACCCTGCGCCCGCTCGTGGGCGCGGCGTGGAGTCTCGCCGGCTACCTGCTCTCCTTCGCCGTGTCGGCCGTCGCCTCGGCCGTCACGGGTCTCGCCTTCGTGCCCGGCTGGGGTCCGACGATCGCGTTCGTCGTGTACGCCGGCTGCTACCTCGCGCTCATCGCGGTGCGGGCGAACCAGGACAAGCAGGTCCCCGACCTCGCGCGGCTGGAGGAGGACACCCGGCGCCTCGCCATCGAGAACCAGTTCGAGCAGCGCGCCGCGGCGATCGTGCACGACACCGTGCTCAGCGATCTGACCGCGATCATGAACGCCAACGGTCCCCTCGACGAGCGGGCTCGCGCGCGCTTTCGGGCGGATGTCGCGACCCTCAGCGATTCCGCGTGGCTGCGTGAATCGGCCGAACCACCCGTCGTGGCCCCCCTCGACGCGGTGCTGCGCAACGCGCTCGAGACGCTCGTCAGCGACTTCCAGTGGCGCGGGCTCTCGGTCGACGTGACGGGGGATTCGCACGAGGTCATCCGGGTCTCGCCGGAGGCGGCATCCTCCCTCGTCCTCGCGGTGCGGGCGTGCCTCGACAACGTCCTCGACCACGCGCAGACGGGGTCGGCCGAACTCGTGATCTCGACCACCCCGCGCGCCGTCACGATCATGGTGATCGACCACGGCGTCGGCTTCGACCCGCTGGCCGTCGCTGGCGACCGACTGGGCCTGCGGGCGTCGGTGACCGCCCGCATCCGCTCGCACGGCGGTTCGGTGCGGGTCTGGTCGACGCCGGGCAGCGGCACCTCGGTGCTCATCAGCGTGCCCGCCGCCGAGTTCGAGCAGCCGAGCGGGGCGCCCCATGTCTCATGACCCGTGGACCGTGACACCGCAGCAGATCGACCCGCTCAGCTGGTTCACCCGGCCCCTCGTCCCGGTGGCGTTCGCGCTGCTCACCGCCCTCGTCGGTATCACAACCACCGTCTTCCAGTGGTCGATCGTCGGCGAACCGTGGCTCGACGTCGTGGCGATCGCCGTCATCGCGAGCGCCTGCGTGCTGGTGCAGATCTCGACCAGGCCGCTGCGGCCGATGTTCGGGCCGCGTCAGGCACTCGCCCCGCTCGCTCTGGCCGTCGCGGGACTCGCCCTCTCGACCGTGAGCGCTATCGACTCCGACACGCTCGTGCAGTACTGGTGGGCATCGATCGGTGTCGGCTGCGTCATCGCGTCGCTCGGCCCGTTCTCGACGGCGCGACAGGTGCTCGCCTACGGAACCGGGCTCACCGCGGTGAGCGCCGCGTGCGGCTACGTGGCGTTTGCGCCCGACTCGCGGGTGTGGCCGGGGCTCAGCGTCACGCTCATCGCCGGCTGCGCGGGAGTCGTCGCGACCGTCGCGACCGCCACCTTCTGCTACGTGGTCGTGTCGCGCACGCAGTCGCTGCTGCGCGGCAATCGCGCCGAACCGCCCGCGCCCGACGGGCCGAGCGACGAGCTGGCGCGCCGGGTCGAGCGCCGCACGCTGGCGCGGCTCGGCAGCAGGGTCGCGCCGTTCCTCGAGGGAATCGCCGACGCGGGCGAGGTGACGGCGGCCGACCGCGCCCTGGCCGGGCAGCTCGCGCGGCAGCTGCGCTCCGACCTCGTGAGCCAGGTCAACCGCACCTGGCTCGACTCGGTGGCGCTGTTCGGGCGCATCTACGTCGTCGACCCCGACAGGCTCGCCGACCGCATGAACCCCGCACAGCGCACGGCCCTGCGCGCGCTGCTGCTGAGCGTGACGGCAAACCCGGGCGCGGCCGCGGGATCGCTCTTCATCGAACTGCGCGGAGAACCGGATGGCTCGACCGCCGTAGCCCTCAGCCTCGACTTCTCGCTTCCCGAGGGCAGGCGGGCCATGCTGCTCGCGCCGTACTACCTGACGCTGCAGACCACCGTCGACTCGCTGACCTGGGACCCCTCACGCGACCTGCTGAGATTCCAGCTGCCCGCGGAGGGGTCCGACAGTTAAGGGCGTCAGCCGATCGAGTGGCCGACCGAGCCGAGCTGCTTCGTGGCAGCGACCACGCGGGCGGCGAGGGCGGTCTCGGCGAGCTTGCCCCAGGAACGCGGGTCGTAGACCTTCTTGTTGCCGACCTCGCCGTCGACCTTGAGGAAGCCGTCGTAGTTCTTCAGCACCGTGTCGGCGACCGAGCGGCTGTAGGCGTACTGGGTGTCGGTGTCGATGTTCATCTTCACGACGCCGTTCGACACCGCCGTCGCGATCTCCTCGTCGGTCGACCCCGACCCGCCGTGGAAGACGAGGTCGAGCGGCTTGGGGCCGGTGCCGTACTTGGCCTGGACGCCGGCCTGGATCTCGCCCAGCAGGTCGGGGCGCAGCTTCACGTTGCCGGGCTTGTAGACGCCGTGCACGTTGCCGAAGGTGAGGGCAGCGATGTAGCGTCCCTGCTCGCCGAGCCCCAGGGCCTCGATCGTCTGGATCGCGTCATCCAGAGTCGTGTACAGGTGTTCGTTGACGACGTCGTGCTCGACACCGTCTTCTTCGCCGCCGACGACACCGATCTCGACCTCGAGGATCGAGTTGATCGCCTTCATGCGCGGCAGGATCTCTTTAGCGATGCGCAGGTTCTCGTCGAGCGTCACCGCCGAGCCGTCCCACATGTGCGACTGGAAGATCGGGTTGCGTCCGGCCTTCACCTCGGCCTCCGAGGCGGCGATGAGCGGGTACAGGAAGCCGTCGAGCGCGTTCTCGGGGCAGTGGTCGGTGTGCAGCGCGACGGTGATCGGGTAGTTCTTGGCCGCCTCGGTGACGAACGCCGCGAAGGCGAGAGCTCCGGATGCGCGCGCCTTGACCGTGTGGCCGGCGAAGAAGTCGGCGCCTCCCGTGGTCACCTGGATGATGCCGTCGGAGCCCGCCTCGGTGAGTCCCTGGAGGATGCCGTTGATCGTCGACGATGACGAAGCGTTGATTGCCGGGAACGCGAAGCCGGTGTTCTTCGCCTTGTCGAGCATCTCCGCGTACTGTTCGGGGGTTGCGATGGGCATACGGCCTCCAGAGCTGAATTCTTCGAACTATTCGGTCGGGGAAAGTCTAGCCAGCGCGGGCCGCGCGGGCCCGCGCTACAGTTGAACAGACGTTGATTCGCCTCTCGAATCCCACCACAGCGCCACGCAATCGACCTTGAGGACGACCCACACGTGAGCCCAGAAGCCGGCACTCTCTACCTCCACCCCGACCGCAACCTCGGCATGGAGCTCGTGCGCGCCACCGAGGCCGCCGCCATCCGCGCGGTGCCGTTCATCGGCCGCGGCGACAAGAACGCCGCCGACGGTGCCGCCGTCGACGCGATGCGTAAGTTCCTCGGCACCGTCGAGTTCGACGGCCTCGTCGTCATCGGCGAGGGCGAGAAAGACGCCGCCCCCATGCTCTACAACGGCGAGCACGTCGGCTCCGGCGAGGGCCCCGCGTGCGACATCGCGGTCGACCCGATCGACGGCACGTCGCTCACCGCCGCCGGCCGCCAGAACGCGCTGAGCATGATCGCCGTGTCCGACCGCGGCAGCATGTACGACCCGAGCGCCGTGTTCTACATGGAGAAGATCGTCACCGGCGCCGAGGGGCACGGCATCGTCGACCTGCGCCAGCCGATCGGCGAGAACATCCGCGCCCTCGCGAAGGCGAAGGGCAAAGACGTCTCCGACATGGTCATCGCCGTGCTCGACCGTCCGCGTCACCAGCAGCTGGTCGAAGACATCCGCGCTTCGGGCGCCGGCACCCGCATGCTGCTCGACGGCGACGTCGCGGGCGGCATCAACGCAGCCATGCACGGCACGCGCATCGACATGTGCGTCGGAACCGGTGGAACGCCCGAGGGCATCATCACCGCCTGCGCCCTGAAGGCGCTCGGCGGGTTCATCCAGGGCCGGCTGCTGCCGCGCGACGACGACGAGCGCCAGCGCGCCATCGACGCCGGGCACGACCTCGACCGTGTGCTCGAGGTGGGCGACCTCGTCACGAGCGACAACACCTACTTCGTGGCCACCGGCGTCACCGACGGCCAGCTCGTCGACGGCGTGCGCAAGGTCGGGCCGAACATCCGCACCGAGAGCATCATCCTGCGCGGACGCTCGGGCACCGTGCGTCGCGTTGTCGCCGAGCACCTCGCCGAGAAGTGGCTGTAACCCCGTCGCCCAACAGGATCAGCTGATTCGAACGCCGCGTCGACAGGACGGATGCGCCCGCACGGGCCCTCCCATCCTGTCGACGCGGCGTCATCCGCCCGACTGACGCGGCTAACGCGACACGTACGCCAGACTGCAGATGTGAGAGCCCACCCCGTCGCAGCCGCGCTCGGCCTCGTCGCCGCGCAACTGCTGCTGGCGGCTTTCCTCACCTCGCAGATTCTGGCCGTGGCCTATCGATACCCGGGTGTCGCCGCCATCGACCAACTCGGGCACCTCGGATCGGGCCCGGCCCTCGCCTTCCTCGCGGCCTGGGTGCCGGCGGTGGTGGCGATCCCGATCACCCTGGTACTTCTCGCGACGAGATTCCGACGGCGGGCGTGGACCCTGCCCGCCGCCGCGATGCTGGTCAGCATCGCGGGCTGGCTCTGGGCGGTTTCCACGTTCGAGCAGCCATCGATCGTCGGCGGCTGAGCCGCGCCGGTCAACAGGACCGATAGGCCCGGGCGAACCGTCAACAGGACGGATGCGCCCCCGGCCGCACGTTCCATCCTGTTGACGCGCCGCCGCCCGGTAAACTCCTGTGACGAACGGAAGGTGGGGGCGGTGCGAGTTCTCGATCTGCTCGACCGCGCCGAGCTGGGGCTCTCGACCGTGTGGGCCGAGCCCGCGATGCTCGAGCGCGACGTCAAAGGGTCGTACATCGTCGACCTGCCCAACCCGGGCAAGTTCCTCTCCGAGGGCGACCTCGTGCTCACCGCCGCGATCTGGGCTACCGGGCCCGAGAGCGCCGAGACCTACGTGTCCGCGCTCGCGGCCAAGCACGTCGCCGTGCTCGTGGTCGGCACCATCATCGTCGGCGAGATCCCCGACTACATCGTGGCCGCCTGCCGCGCCCGTGGGATCGTGCTGCTCACGGTGTCGCAGGACGTCTCGTTCAAGGCCGTGACCCAGTACATCGAGTCGACCGTCGCGACCGCCGACAGCGCCGGAACCTCCCGCAGCGGCAACGTCACGCGCACGCTGCTCGACGGCATCGGTTCGGGCGCGGGGGCGCAGGGCGCGCTGCGGCTGTTCTACGAGGAGTTCGCCACCGAGAGCTGGGTGCTCGAATCGGGCGGTGCCGTGTCGGCGGTCGTCGGATCCGCGCCGAGCGTCGACGACGTGGCCGCGGTGTGGAACCGGATGCTCGGCTCCGCCGAGAGCGCCGTGGTCGTCGTCGACGGACGCGGCAGGCCCGCGTCGGTGTGGCCCATCGTGACCGAGACCGTGCGGTCGATCGGCTACCTCGTGTGCGCCGGCGACCATCGCTCCTGGCCCACCGACCTCGAGCGCGTCGTGCGCACGCTGCTGCTCGTGGTGCGCGTCGAGCTCGAGCTCGCCGCCAATCGGCGCGAGGCCGAACAGGCGCAGGCCACCGAGTTCGTGCAGCAGCTGATCACCGACACGCTCTCACCGGGGGAGGCGTCCGCCCGACTGCGGCTCCTGGGCATCGACCCGCTGCTGCCGGTGACGGTGATCGCCGCCCAGGTCGACGACACCGACTACCCGACCCGTGCCGTGCTCGACGCCGCCACCTCGCTGCTCGCGGCCCCCGGCCGCGTGGCGATCGGCTGCGACCTCGGCGACGAGGCCGTCGTGCTGCTCGGCGGGGTCACCGAGACGCCCGAAGAACTCATCGCCGGCGCCGAATCGGCCGCCGACCGCCAGCGCGCGCTGCTCGGCGAGCGGCACCTGCGCATCGGCGTGAGCGAGCGCACGCTGAGCCTCAGCCAGTTGAGCTCCGCCGTAGGCTCGGCGCGCGCCCGCATGCGCTCGGCCGTGGGGGAGGGCGCGATCGTCTGGTCGACGCGGTCGACGCCGCGGTCGTACGAGGCGCTGCTCGAGATGCTTCCCGACCGGGTGCGCGTGGCGTTCGGCCGTTCGCTGCTCGCGCCGCTCGTCGACTACGACGTGCGGCACGGTTCCGAGCTGGTGCAGACGCTGCGGGTGTTCCTCGACGCGAGCGGCGCGTGGCAGCAGGCCGCGACCGAACTGCACGTGCACGTCAACACCCTGCGCTACCGCATCGGCCGCATCGAAGACCTCACGCAGCGCGACCTGTCGACCATGCGCGACCGGGTCGATTTCTTCCTGGCGCTGGCCACGCAGCCGTTGGTTGAGTAGGAGCGCCAGCGCCGTATCGAAACCCGGTTTCGATACGGCCGCGGGCGGCCTGCTCAACCAGCGATAGCGATGAAACTCAGGTTCGCCAGCCCGTGAGCCGCGACATCCGGCTTTCGGATGAACCGGGGTGACAGCACCTCTTCGATGACCACCTCGGCCACGTAGTGCACCGTGGCCGCGAGCAGATGGCCCGCGTAGCCGTTGGCGGAGTAGGCCTTGACGCCCACCGACACGTGCACGTGCGGGGTCACCGCGCCGGTCGCGGGGTCGAATGCGATGGTTCCCGAACCCGTGCCCTCGACGCCCTCGAGGTGCACCGAGTCGGGCAGCGGCGCATCGTGGTCGTCGATCACCGAGCAGGTGCCGATGAGCGACACCCGCGTGAACGCCCCGAGGAACACCGGCAGGTAGCCCTGCTCGACACCGTGCTCGGCGCAGACCGCCGCGATCGACGACAGCACGTCGTCGCCGGGCTGCAGCACGACCACGAAGCGCCGGCCGGTCGTGATCTCAGTACTGATCATCGCCGAGCGCCTTCCGCACGTCGAGACGCAGCGCTTCCTTCTCGGCCTCGGGCAGGAACGACGAGGTGAACGAGTTCTCGGCGAGCGTGCCGAGCTGCTGGGGGGTGAGGGCGAGCTCGCTCGTGATCGCAGCGAAGTTGTCGTCGACGTAGCCGCCGAAGTAGGCGGGGTCGTCGCTGTTGATGGAGACGAGCAGGCCCTCGGCGAGCATCGCCGGCAGCAGGTGGTCGGCGAGCTCGGGCGGCGCCGTCTTCAGCGCGATGTTCGACAGCGGGCATACCGTGAGCGGAATCTGCTCGTCGCGCAGGCGGGCGACCAGTTCGGGATCTTCCATGGCGCGGTTGCCGTGGTCGATGCGCTCGACGCCGAGCAGGTCGAGGGCCTCCCAGACGTAGTCGGGGCCGCCCTCCTCGCCGGCGTGGGCGACGCGGTGCAGCCCCTCGGATCCGGCGATGCCGAACGCCTCGGTGAACAGCGACGGCGGGAAGCCGAGCTCGGAGGAGTCGAGGCCCACCCCGATGAAGCGGTCGCGGAACGGCATGGCCTCGCGCAGCGTCTGCGTGGCCGCCTCGCCGCCGAGGTGGCGCAGGAAGCACAGGATGAGGTCGGCCGAGATACCGGTCGCCGCGCGCGCGTCGGCGATCGCCGCGGTGAAACCGTTGAAGACGGCCTCCTGCGGAACGCCGTTCTGGGTGTGCGTCTGCAGGTCGAAGAACATTTCCGCGCGACGCACACCGGATGCCGCGGCGCGGGTCAGGTAGGCGGTGCCCAAGTCGTAGAAGTCCTCCTCGGTCTTCATCACGGCGAGGTTCGCGTAGTAGATGTCGAGGAACGACTGCAGGTCGGTGAACCGGTACCGCGCCTTGAGCTCGATCGGATCGAACGTGGGCAGATCGACGCCGTTGCGGCGGGCGAGAGCGACGACGAGTTCGGCCTCCAGCGATCCCTCGATGTGCATGTGGAGTTCTGCTACTGGGAGCACTGGCTCGTTCCTCTCGGTTCTCAGGCACTCGTGGTGTCTGGCTTTCGAGCTAACCACAGCATCGGGGGGCGGTATTCGGAGGATCGCCCAACCTTGCCCCGTTCTGGGGCGGCCGATCTCGGCGGATCCGCCAAGCCGCAACACGGCGACCACGGGCCGTAACCGGGGTGAAACCTGTTCGGACGATCGTCTAAATCGAGCGGGGCGGATGCACCGTTTCTTTGTTCTGCTCGTTATGGTGCGGGCGTCGCACGGTTGCTTGACTGAGCCGGTGATAACCCCCACCGAGCCAGACGAGGCCACCGCCGCGTTCATCGCCGGCATGCCGAAGGCCGAGCTGCACGTGCACCTCGAGGGCACGCTCGAACCCGTCCAGCGGCTGGAGTTCGCGCAGCGCAACGCGGTCGCCCTGCCCGAGAACGACGTCGCCGTCTACACCGACCTCACCAGCTTCCTGGCGTCGTACTACCCGAACATGGCCGTGCTGCAGACCGAGCGCGACTTCTTCGACCTCGCCTACGCCTATTTGACGAAGGCGACGGCGCAGGGGGTTCGGCACACCGAGATGTTCTTCGACCCCCAGGCGCACACGAGCCGCGGCATCCCGTTCTCGACCGTGATCACCGGGTACCACGACGCGGTCGTGCGGGCCGAGTTCGAGTTCGATATCAGCGCGCAGCTCATCCTCTGCTTCCTGCGTGACCACAGCGCCGAGTCGGCCATGGACACCCTGGCCGAGTCGCTGAGCTACAGGCACTGGATCGTGGGCGTCGGCCTCGACTCCGACGAGCGCGGCAATCCGCCGTCGAAGTTCGCCGCGGTATTCGCCCGGGCTCGCGCCGAGGGGTACCTGCTGACGATGCACTGCGACGTCGACCAGCCGAACAGCATCGAGCACATCCGCCAGGCGATCGAAGACATCGGCGTCGACCGCATCGACCACGGCACGAACATCCTCGAAGACCCGCGCCTCGTCGCCCTCGCCCGCGACAGGGGGATCGGCCTCACCTCGTGCCCGCTCTCCAACGCCGTCGTGAGCGACGGCGGCAAGGCGCCGGAGATCGTCGAGCTGCTGCGCGCCGGAGTGAAGATCACCGTGAATTCCGACGACCCGCCCTACTTCGGCGGCTACCTCACTGAGAACCTGCTCGCGCTCGCGGCGACGACCGACCTCACCCGCGACGAGTTCGTGCGGCTGCAGCGCAACGCGTTCGAGATCTCCTGGATCTCGGCTGTCGACCGCGACGCCCACCTCGCCCGCCTCGACGCGTACGTCGCGGGATGGGCTCGCTGACCACACCTCCGACTCACTCTGTTTCCAATTCATTAAGAAACCGCCGAATCGGGCCAACTTGTCAACAAGTGTTGCCGAGGCTCGATACGGTCGAAACAACTCTCCTGCGCGGGGCATCGTCGCCACCGCTACCGCTACCGCTACCGACACCACCCACGCTTGGAAAGGCACCACAATGAGCCGCATCGATGGCATCGCGATCTTCAACGGACGCTCCGCGCTCGCAACCGGCTCGCTCAGCTGGCAGGGCGACAGCATCGTCGCCGTCGAACCGAGCGACGTCGACGCCGCGCCCCTCGCCGGATACGGGATCATCCCCGGACTGGTCGACACCCACGTGCACATCAGCGGCTACGCCGGAGAGCGCACCGTCGACTGGTCGAGCTGGCCGATCACGACCCCGGCCGTCGAGAAGTCGCTGCACATCGCGGCCAACGCCCGCAAGGCCGCGGCGATGGGTATCACGACGCTGCGTGACCTGGCCGGAGACGAGAACCAGATGGCGGTCGCCCGGGTGTTCGACGAGGGAATCCTGCCCGGCCCGCGCCTGCTGGTCAGCGGCCAGGTCGGCATGACCGCCGGGCACGGCGACCTGTTCGTGCCCCCGCACTACCCGCACCGTGACCCCGTCGCCGACAGCCCCGACGAGTGCCGCAAGCTCGTGCGCCACTGGGCCCGCGCCGGCGCCACCGGAATCAAGATCTACCTCAGCGGCGGCGTGCTCTCGATGGGCGACAAGGTGGGCTGGCGCAACCAGACCCTCGCCGAGATCCGCACCACGATCGACGAGGCGCACGCCCTCGGCATGCCCGTCGCGGCCCACACGCACTCCGCTGAGGGGGTCGAGATCGCGCTCGCCGAGGGCGTCGACTCGATCGAGCACGGTACGGGCATCTCGAGCAAGCACTGGGCCGACCTGGTGGCGAAGAACGTGCCCGTCGCGCCGACGCTGATGATCAACAACTACATCGCCGACGGCACCGTCTCGTTCTCCGAGGAGGCTCAGCAGAAGGCGCAGCAGGTCGTCGCCGAGCGTGACGCCGGATTCGTCGGCGCGGGCGCCGCGGGCGTGCGCTTCG
>NZ_JBKKAD010000228.1:0-21114 GCF_046714715.1 Conyzicola sp.
GCATTCAGCAGCGAGGCGGGGGTGGGCACGTACGCCCAGACCGTCGAACCCGCTCCAGCGTTGAGGGCGTCGACCAGGTTGCCGAGCGCCTCATCGGCAGGCTCCCCGAGCTTGACCGAGTTCTCGATCTCCATGAGAGCGACAACATCGGCGTCGAGCGCGTTGATCGCCGAGACGATCTTCGACTGCTGCACCCGGAACTCGGCCTCGTTCGAGGCACCGCGGGCGTCACCGCCGAAGGTCGTGAAGTAGTTGAAGACGTTGAAGGCGGCTGCCTTCACGTCGCCGCCGACCTCGGCGGGAGCCGCGGTGCGCGGGTTGAGCGACTGCCAGGTGGGCTCGAGCGCCGCGGTCTCGGCGGGCGAGGCGTCGGTGAGCGGGCGCTGCGGCTGCAGGCGCCAGTCGTCGAAGCCCCAGCCGAGGATCATGCCGGCGGCGGGAGCAACGAAGCGGTCGCCGTTGCGCACGACGGTGGCGGCGTCGAAGTAGGGCTGCCCGCCGACGTGCGCGGCGTTGGAGACCTGGATGCTGTAGCCGTCGTCGACGAGCAGCCGGTTGGCGCGGTTGGCGGCGGCGATGGCGCCCGCCGCGGCACCGGCATCGGTGGTCTCGGTGGCCTTCACGGCCAGGTCGCCCACGTTCAGCCAGAGCGTGCCGAAGTTGAAGAGCTGGTGGCTCGAGCTGAGGACGGCGCTCTCGGGCGTGACGAGCATGCCCTCGTAGGCCTCACGCGCAGCGCCGACGACGCTGTTGGGAAGCACCGTTGGGGCCGGGAGACCGGCGGCCTGGGTGACGACCTCGTAGTTGGCGTCGGCGGTGGCGCTGATCTGGGTCTGTCCGTTGAACTCGCTCGCCGTGCCCGTCACGGTCACGAGGTCGCCGAGCGCGACGGCGGGGTTGGCGTTCGCCGAGAAGACGAAGACGGCGTCGGAGCGGCCGGGCGTGGCATCCGAAGCCCCACCGCTGCCCGCAGTCTGCAGGTAGAAGCCGCGGTAGCCGCTGGTGGTCGCCGCGCGGTAGTCGCCCGTGATCACTCCCTCGACGGTGACGACGCTGCCGGCGACGGGGGTGGCCGCGCCATCACCCTGCACGTCGGCGATGGTCGCGGTGGGCGGTGCCGCGGCGGCCGGCGACGCGACCACGGCGGTGAGCCCGAAGGTGAGCGCCCCGGCGGTGGCGAGGGCGGCTGCGCGCCTCGCCAGGGAGTGGATCGGGGCGGATGGCGTCGTCGTCATTTCAGCGGGTCTCCAAGCAAAACTCGTCGGCTGTGCCCCCTATGGGGGTCGGTTCGTAGCCTATGCATTGCCAGTGACACTGTCGAGGTTTTGCGCCGGAACGTTACCCGCCGGTCAACTGGGGTTCACCCGATACCGTGAACACATGCTCTCGGTCATCATCGGCATCTCGAGCGCGCTCATCTACGGCG
Source organism: Conyzicola sp. (assembly GCF_046714715.1). Taxonomy (GTDB): domain Bacteria; phylum Actinomycetota; class Actinomycetes; order Actinomycetales; family Microbacteriaceae; genus Conyzicola. The sequence continues at coordinate 1,427 of NZ_JBKKAD010000228.1, forward strand.
CCGCCGACTTTCTCGGCGGAACCGCGTCGCGCCGCATCAGCCCCGTGCGCGTCACCGCCGTCGCCGCCGCGGCCGGCCTCGTCGCATTGCTGATCACCCTCCCCTTCGTCGGCGGCGCGTGGTCGACCGAGGCCGTGCTGCTCGGCGCCCTGAGCGGCGTCACCGGTGCCGTCGCGATCGGCCTGCTCTACGCCTGTCTCGCGATCGGGCCGATGAGCATCCTCTCGCCGCTCACCGCCGTGGTGTCGGCGATCGTGCCCCTCACGATCGGGCTCGTCGGCGGCGAGCGCCTGCAGCCGATCGACTATCTGGCCCTCGGCCTCGCGCTCGTGGCCGTGGTGCTCGTCGGCTTCGTGCCCGAGAAGGGCGCTGTTCGCCCCAGCCTGCGCGGCGTGCTGATGGCCGTCGGTTCGGGGGCCGCCATCGGTCTGTTCCTGGTGATCATCGATCAGACCCCGGATGACTCGGGGCTCGTGCCCCTCGTCGTGAACCGGGCCGTGGGCGCGGCCCTCCTCTTTGCCGTCGTGGGGCTGCTGGCGCTGCGCCGGTCGAGTAGGTCGCAAAGCGACCGTATCGAGACCCCCGCAGCCGCCTGGCTCCCCGGCCTCCGCCTCGCCATCCTCTGCGGCATCGTCGACGCCGTCGCCAACACCGGCCTGCTCATCGGCCTGCGCCTCGGCGAGCTCTCGGTCATGGCCGTTCTCACCGCGCTCTACCCGGCCGGAACGATCATCCTCGCCGCCGTCGTACTCAAAGAGCGCATCGCCCCCGTGCAGATCGTCGGCCTCGTGCTCGCCGTCGCAGCCGGCGCGATGCTGGCGCTGGCGTAGGCCGGCTCGCTCAGTCGTCGGGGATGAGCCGCTTGCCCAGAGACACCGTGTCGTCCGCTTCGTAGCCGAGCGCCCGGTAGAAGCCGATCACGCGCTCGTTGCCGGTGCGCACCTGCAGGTTGATCTTCGGGCAGCCCATCGCCGTGAGCAGCCGTTCACCCTCGCGCATTAGCTGACGTCCGAGCGCCTCGCCCTGCCGCCCGGGGGCGACCGCCAGGTAGTGCACCCAGCCCCGCAGCCCGTCGAACCCGAACATGCCGCTCGCCACGATCGCGCCGTCGATCTCGCCGACAAGGAACAGCTCCGGCTGCACCGTCAGCTTGCGGGCGATGTCTTTGACGGGGTCGTTCCACCGACGCGTGAGCCCGCAGTCGCTCCAGAGCTGAATGACGGATGACTCGTCGGCGGGCGAAAACGGACGCAGCTGCATCCTACGATTCTCTACTTAGCGGGCACCGTGGCGCAGTCGAGCGGCACCGTCGTGATCGGCGTCGGGTTCACCATCGGCGTCGACTGGACTTCGAGCGTGCGGACACCTGGCGTGCCGGCGATCACGTCGTAGCTAATCGTCGAAGTCGTGCCCGGATCGACGGTCACGACGACACGTCCGACCTGGTAGTCGCCGTCATGGTGACCCGTGTACGCGGGCGGTCCTCCGTTAACCGTGATGTTATTGATGATGCTTCCTGGGGGCGCGTACAGCAGAACGATCATGCGCTGCTGGCCCTTCTTGAGCTGCATGGGCTCCCACTGGCCCAAGATGGAGCGAGAAACCTTGTTCAAGCCAGTCGGATCAAGCGTGTTTGTGAGCTTGGTGGCTACCCGGTAGCTTTCCAGGCCATCGGCGCGACACGTGGCTTGTGCGATGTCGATGGTTTGATTCAAGTAGAAGTTCATCTTCGAGCCGACGTTATCCGCGAAGTACACACCCATGCGCTCGGTTGTGGCGTCACTGATAGGTATCTCGGCATTGAGACTGCCAACCGAGACAAGACGAGCTTGCTCGTCTTCGTGCGCACTCCAGTAGGCCATTCGGCGCTCGGTGAAACTTTGGGTAATGGCGCCGATCAAAGCGCCTGGGTCAAGGGATCCGCTGGTTAGAGCTTTGAATGTGGCTCCAACTGCCTCGTCGTAGACGACATCCTGATTGCGGTTGTCTTTTACGGTGTTGCTCGTGTTGAACCGCTGGTACACATCGTTAAGAAGGAACTTGACAAGATTGTCACTCGTTAGAACATCGCCGGTCGAGAGCGGAATCGGGCCCGTCGCGCGCAGGACGTAGCTGAGCGCAACCGGGTCAATAGAGATGATGCCATCTACCGCATAACCTTGGTCCCGTTTCCACATTTCCTGGGTAACCAGTGCGGCAGTGGTGAAACTCGGGCGCGCAGTATTGTTGGCAATGAAGTTGCCGAGCTCACCGTTGAAGAGTTCTGCTACACCGTCCGGCTGCGGCAGGACGGGCACACTTGTGGTGAAGTTCTTGAAGCCAGCTGGAATCGACTCGTCGAACGCAATTCGACCTTGGTCAATGCTGATCACCGCGAACGAGAGCGCGGTGCCACCGAGCGCACGCGATTCCGCGGGGTTTTGGAACATGACCACGTACTTGCGCGGTCCGTCCGAGCCGAGAGTCGGCGTGATAACCGGGGCGATTGTGTTCGCGGTTTGCAGGAGAGGCCCAACGCTCTCGAGCAGGCCGGTGAGCGTGGTCTTTGCGCTCGAGACCTGATCGACCGTGTCTTTCGTGTCGATTGCCGCGAGCGTCGCTGATGTTTCTTTAAAGCTCGCGTCGGCTTCGGCAACTGCGCCCGCCGCTCCCTTGAGCGGCTCAAGGTCGATCGCCCCGTCCTTGGGCGCTAGAGCGGCCGGGTCAACCGCAGATACCGCCTCGACCAACGGGGAGGCAACGTCGGTCATGAGGTCGTTTGTAACTCCGGCAAGTTCCCGCACGACGGTGAGGTTCTTGCCCAATGTCGGGATGCCCTCACCGAAGGACCAAATTGGCTCTTCTGTGATTGCCGCAGCCGCAGCAGTGTGCTTCTTCACCTTGTCGAGGGTCGCTACGGCGCCATCCATGTCGAGGGCCGCCGCCTGAGTCTTGAGATCGGAGGCGAGCGCCTGAGCACTAACAAGTTCATCTTGGGCCGCAAATACGCGCGAAGCCAGTTGCCAGGCGAAAAGTCCGCCTGCTACCAGAACAAGAATCACCACTACGACCAGCCAGAACCACCAACGGCGTACCAGCCGCTTTCGGGGAGGACGATGCGCCGGGGCGCGGAGCTCTTCGGTGGCGGACATCCGATTAGTAAAGCATGCTCATGCAGTTAAAACGCTCAACGTCGCTGAACGGCCACACTTCCACGGAGTGCGGCCGCCTCAGCATTCTTGCGATCCTTCTCGACGAGGGAATCGCGGTACGAAACCATCAGACGCAGTGTCACTGAGAAGGCCGCTCCGAGTAGGAATCCCGTGGTGTTCGAAATCACATCACGGATTTCGGGAAAACGGCCCGGAAGAAATTGGCTCTGAAACAACTCGATCCCGACAGAGAACGCAGTTCCCAAAATCAGCAGGAGCCACCATGCCTTTCTTGGCAGGAGGAGCGCGGCGAAGATTCCGAGCGGCACGAACATAATGATGTTGCCGACGAACTCAATATGCAGAAAACCCACGCTCGTTAACAAGCCGCGTGAGTGAAGCTCGTAAAGTAACCAGTCGACAGCCCGCGAGACTAACCCTGTCCCCGGCATCTGAGGCGAGATGGTAATAGTGAGCACGAAAATCGTGTAAATGAACAAAGCGAAAAGTACAAGTCGTCGACGAAATCTGGATGCCATGTCCAACTCAACTTTCCCGATCTCATCGTTCACCTAGCAGGCCAATTGCGGCCATGCCCGCACGAGCCACATTTAGTCTCTTAAGGCGCCCGCCTGAGGGTGCGAAGCGCGTCCCTCTTATACGCAGTCAGCGTGAGAAGCATCATACCCACCCGCGATTTCAAGATACGGCGCCACGACCTTCGACTCAATGGTGTCAAATTATTTCCGTGTATTCGGCGCTCCACTGTTACACCGCCCAAGTGCGAGATCCCGCCGTCGACGTTGCCCGCAATTGCTATCCACAAATCGTGCGCCTCGGTGGCCCGAGGGAATGGAAGCACTAGGGACAGGGCGTCGCGCCGAATGCCCATTGCGCAACCGAAATAGGGGAGTCGTCCCCGGTAGATCAGTAATAGGTTCGAAAACTTCGAACGAGATGACGCCTCTTCGTCGACGAATTTTGGCGAGGTGTGCGCATTCCCTCCGATAAGGCGCCAGTTCGAAGCCACGACGCGCGACGATTGGAGTTCAGCGAGCATGTGGCTCAGTCGACCTTCCACCCAGATATCGTCTTGGTCGGAAAGGAAGAGGTAGTCGCCTCGCGCCTCCGATAACGCTCTTTCGAACGCGCGCACGTGCCTTACGTTTTCATCGAGCACAATGAGCCTGATTCGAGGGTCAAGAATTCGCCGAAGCACTTGCACAGTGTCGTCAGTAGACGCGTCGTCGACGATGACTAGTTCGTCATCGTGGTCTAGTTGCGAGAGAATCGAGTCCACTTGCGCTTTGACGTATGCGGAGCCGTTGTAGGTCGCCATGCATACGCTCACGTTTGGTGTGGGTGCTTCCGGATGACTGAGAGCATCCCGCGCAGAGATAGCCTCGCGAGTCCTCCGCCCCCATGGTCGAGCGAGCGGATTCGGTGAACCCAAACGACCCTCGAACGCTGCAGCGCTGAACGAAGCAAAAGCGACGATTACAACCCAGCTAATCACCGCGGTGGGACCCCCGAATCCAAACAACGAAGCCTCCAGCAACTCGCCAACCAGGATCGCTACAACCGCGCCAACCAAAATCCGATCGGTCGCCGTAGACGCGCGAACTCCCCCGACAAGCAGCACAGCAAAGACCCCAAGGAAGATGAGCAGCCCGATCGCTCCGAGCTCGACCAGAATAGAAAGGTAAATGTTGTGTGCCGTGAATCCATCTGAGCTCGGAAGGAGCTCAATGGTGCGATATCCCGTACCCAGAACCGGTCTTTGTTCCCAAATTCGCAGCAGTTCAGCCCAGATTTCGAACCGGCCTGAACTTATATCTGAGCCCTGGTCTGATCGATCTAGGTAGCCTCCACGCCCGAAGAACTTTTCGGGGAAAATAGCCACGAATGCGGCGACCCCAGCAAAGGCAGCGGCGATTGTCCAGAGAGCGATTTTCCTGTATCTCGACACGAGTAGCGAGACCACCACTCCGAGAATTGCTCCGGCCGCAGCACCTCTCGAACCTGTGTAGTACAAAGTTATGGTTAGCGCGAGAATTCCAATCGCGGCTGCTGCTCGTTGCGCCCTCCGCCGATCACTGAGCACTATCCAAACACCGATAGGCAGGCCGACCGAAGCCAACAACGCGGCGTAGTTCGGATTCGGAAAAATGCCCTGATATCGGCCGAAATACCCCATAACGCCGGCCGGTGCTACCAACCAGATGATCCCGCCCAAGATCATGCAGATCGACATGACGTAGAAAATGAATCGGAAGTCACCCCGGAGCGCGCTTCGGTCCAGCCACCTAGAACTACTCGTTGCAATCAGGAAAGCGAACACGCCGAGGAGCACGGCGCCCTGCTGAGCGCTCACACCCGGAGCAACACTCCAGAATGACGACAACAGAGCTAACACGGCCGCCGAGGTGAGCGCCCATCCGACCAACCCGAACCTGACCGTCTTCGCGAGGAGCAAAGCTGAAGCACCACTCGCGAGAAGCGGGACGAATTGCCCGGCGGACCAGAACGCGTCGGGGATGGCGCTCTCTGGCAACGCCAACCGAACTACAGTCACGGCGAACGACAATCCCAGTCCGACTCGCCATATCAGCGCTTCAAAATTGGACACGCCACTTAGTGAGGCGAGACCACGCCCATCATTGGCTTTCAACTGATGAAACACCTGACACCCAATCGTGAACTAAGCAAAAGAGCGCTTGAGAGCGAGTAGCAGATGGTGGCAACGATAAAGACCCCCGCCACCGCCACCGCCCCCCCGAGCGCCGCAGCGATAAGCATAAGAGGGATCGCAAAAACGACTGTCACGAAAGCTAGAACCAGAGAACTCCGTTCGAGACCCGCGATCGACATGATGGGGTTCACATTCCCAATCAGGAGTATCAATGACTGACCGATTACTAGAACCAACAGCGTAGGACGTGATCCTTCGAAGTCGTCTCCGAACACTTGAGTTATCGGACCTGAAAACGCGATCATGATGAGAGCGAGCGTGATTCCCAGTGCGCTACCAATGCGCGTTGCGCGGCGCAATTGCGAGTTCGCATTCACGAGGTCGCCCGAGGCGAGTGCACGCGCGACTCTGGGCACAAGATAGGTCGTCTGCAGAGCGGGAATCAGGGAAATCACCGTGCTTGACCGGGCCGCTGCGTTGTAGAGACCCACCTCGCGAACTGACCCTGCGATTCCAAGCGCGTACAGCGGTCCCGTCGACAACAGAAAAAAGAGCATCGATGAGCCCATCATCTGCAACATCGACCGCACCTCAGCACCGGTTTTTGTGACTGGTCGTATTTCAGTTGTGGGTTTGGGGACCGACCGGTGGGTCCAAACAACAGATACGACTGCAGTGAGGATCGACGCACAGGTGTAGTAAACGGAGATAGCCGCAGACGGGACGGCAGCAAAAATCGAGATCCCAACGAGCGCCAAGATTGTCACTCCCTGGCTGAGACCTGTCTCCGCGAACGCGCCCATCGAAATGCGCTCCGCTGATCGCAGAGCCGACGAGTGCAAGATCGCGAGGCAGGTAAATGGGACTGAAATCGAGAGAATTGCCAGATGGATTCCGATATTGCCCGAAGGGCCAAATGCGATCCACCCGAGCCCCACCCCCAGAAGTAGAGTTGCGATCGTGATCGAGCCCCAAAGACACACACGGCGTAGCCAACGCAATTCTGCCCAGAAGTCGTCGAACTTTCCGGTAGAAAAAAGCGCCGGCAGTAGCTTAATGGCGAGATTCTCCGAACCCAGGCGCCCCAGCATCCCGCCCAAATTCACTATGGCAAACGCGAGAAAAAACTCGCCAGATTCGGTCGCTCCGAACAACCGACCAATAACCACCGCGAGAGCAGCGTTGAGCACGAGCGTGAGAGCGCGCGCAGCGATTGGCAGTCGTGCGGTGAGTGCCTGAATCACAGCGAGATTCTGCACGCGGGATTCGACCGAGCCATATTCGACTCCGTCATTCGGGCACCGGAATTTTCCGAATGCTCGAGCGGGCGTGGTGCGTTGCGGCGGTGGAGCGAATGAAGTTGACGACTCGTCGGGAAGTGTCAGGAATCTGATAGTCCGCGGGGATCGCTGCGGGTCCGTCTTCGTCAAATTGGCGCAACATGATGTCGACGCCGTCGAGAATCGCTTTCGATTCCACGCCCGTGGTGATGGTGACCCCGGTGTCGATCGCTTCTGGACGCTCAATGGCGTCACGCAGCGATACTGCAGGGAAGCCTAACGTCGACGACTCTTCGCTAATCGTGCCGCTGTCGGACAGTACGAGACGAGCATTGATCTGGAGGTTTACGTAGTCGTTGAACCCGAATGGCGCGTGGAAAATCAGGTTCTCCTTCACTTCGCCGGCCTGGCTCTCGAGACGCGCACGTGTGCGCGGGTGCGTCGAGACAAGAACGGGCAGTTCATATTTCGCGCTCAAGTCCTGCAAGGCGCGCAGCACCGAGTTCAGTCGCTCGGGATTGTCGACGTTCTCTTCGCGATGCAGGCTAACGAGGAAGTACCCGCCCTTCGAAAGCTCCTGCTTCGCAAGGACGTTACTCGAATCGATCGCGTCCTTGTTGCCGTTGAGCACCTCGAGCATGGGGGAGCCGGTAAGGAGGATACGCGACGGGTGGATGCCTTCGCCAAGGAGGTTGCGACGTGCGTGCTCGGTATAAACGAGGTTGTAATCGCTGACGTGGTCGACGAGGCGGCGGTTGGTTTCCTCGGGTACGTTGTCGTCGAACGAGCGATTGCCAGCCTCCATGTGGAACACGGGCACCTTCATGCGCTTGGCCATGAGGGCCGAAATGCAGCTGTTCGTGTCGCCAAGAACTACCATAGCGTCGGGCTTCTCGAGGTTTAGTACCTGCTCCACCTTGAGCAAGATCGAGCCGAGAACGGCACCTAGCGAGCTGGTGTCGGCTTCGAGAAAGTGGTCGGGTTTGCGCAGTCCGAGGTCTTCAAAGAAGACCTCATTGAGCTCGTAGTCATAGTTCTGTCCGGTGTGCACTAGAACGTGGTCGGTGTACTTGTCGAGACGCTTGATCGTCGCTGCGAGGCGTATTATCTCAGGGCGCGTTCCGACGACGGTCAGAACTTTCAGGCGTTCGCTCATGCTTGTACTGCCTCTGCAATAGTGTCGGGGGATTCGGGGTCGAAGATGTCGTTGGTCCAGAACGACGTGTAAAGCGTCTCGGAGCCGGTGTTCGTGATTTTGTGCGACCACATCGTGGGCATGTCCACAGCTACCGGTGCGTCGCCGGTCACCTCGAACTCAATGACCTCGGCGGTGAAGAGTTTGCGCAGCGCGATAGTCGCTGAGCCAGACAGCACCGTGAATCTTTCGATTTTGCGTCGGTGGAAATGGTCGCCCCGGCTAACGCCCGGCTCGGTGGTCGAGAACGACGACTGTCCGGGCCCACCGTGGGTGCGGATAATCTCGAAAAACGAGCCACGGGTATCCGCATGGCGCGTCAATTTGACTGGCGCCTGCTCGGGGAAGGTGAAGGAGCGATAGGTATTGAACAAATCGCGGTCGAACGGCGTCGCGACGTCAGGAATCTCGCCGGCTCGGTAGAGCGCACCGATCCCCTGCAGTTTGGACAGTAATTCGGACACGACAATCTCGCGCTCGAGCGTTGGCTGGTCGAATAGCGACCGCGCTCCGCTCAACAGATCGGCCGCGTTTTGAACGTGGAGTAGCGTGAGCCACTTGTCGTTCTCTACCGTGGGCGACTCGCCCTGCGCCACGAGATGGCTGAAAGTGGCAGTGACAGCGTTATAGAACGGGCGTCCGTGCTCGCCGAACAAGTTAGGCAGCAGCACGTTGTCGAAGCGAGCGCCGACTTCAATCGCGGCGGCCTCGAGGATGCGGCCAGCTTCAGCCTTCGCCTCACCGTAAACCGTTCCGTTGCCCGACTGGGTCGAGTTTGCGTATGAGACTACCGACGGCGCCACCTCTGCGGCGCGGATAGCGCTGGCGAGCTGCGTGGCGAAAAGCACGTTGCCCGTGCTCACCTCGTCGTCGGGGGCGCGATTGATTCCGGCGATGTGAATTACTCGGGGTGCGCCACTAACTGCGGCGGTGGCAGCCGCCAAATCAAAGTTGTCACCGATCGCTATTCGTTCGACCGTGACACCCGACTCTTGGAGCGCGGCACGGAGGTGCCAGCCGAGGAACCCGTTCGATCCCGTCACCGCGAAGCGAGTCATGCGGCGGTGGACTTCTCGACCGGGCGTCCGGCCGCCGAGAGCTCCCGCCGGATCTCAGGCAGGGTCAAAAGTAGACCTTCAATGTCGGACACGCTCATGCGGTCTACCGTGTGCGAGTCGTAGTCCTCGAATTGCGTTTGGGTGACATCGCCCTTTTCGAAGTACACGCTGTAGTTCAGGTCACGGTTGTCGGCCGAGATTCGGAAGTACTCGCCCATGTCCTGCGCGCGCGCGAGTTCTTCACGACTGGCCAAAGCCTCGGACAACTTTTCAGCGTGACGAGTGCCGATTACCTCGACCGATGCGGACGGTTGGAAGAGGTTGATGACCGCCTGCGCTAGATCGCCGATCGAGCACGACTCGGCCTTACGAATGAACAAATCGCCCTGCAGCGCGTTCTGAAACGCGAACTCGACCAGGCTCACCGAGTTATCGAGCGACATCATGAAGCGGGTCATCTCGGGGTTAGTCACCGTGAGGTTCTTGCCCGCTTTGAGCTGACGAAGGAACAGCGGGATGACCGACCCTCGCGAGTACATGACATTCCCGTAGCGCACGCACGACACAGTGGTCTCGGCGTTGGGGTTGTTCAGCCCGTGGGACTGCGCCACCTTCTCCATCATGGCCTTGCTCATGCCCATGGCATTGACCGGGTAGACGGCCTTGTCGGTGCTCAGGCAGACGAGGGAAGAGACACCGGATGCCTCCGCAGCGCGAACCACGTTCTCACTACCGATGACGTTGGTCTTCACGGCTTCCATCGGGAAGAATTCGCAGGACGGTACCTGCTTGAGCGCCGCAGCGTGGAAGACGTAGTCGACGTCGCGCGTCGCACGCTCGACGCTGAGATAGTCCCGCACGTCGCCCACATAGAACCGCACGCGCGGGTCGTCGATGTCGTGACGCATCTGGTCTTGCTTAGCCTCGTCGCGGCTGAGTACGCGAATCTCGGCAACGTCGCGTTCAAGGAGTTTCTTGGTAACCGTGTGGCCGAAGGAACCTGTTCCACCGGTGACCAGGATTCGCTTGCCTGCATAGTCGCTCATTGTGTTCTCTTTCACTTGATGTGGAGGCACGTCTGGAATGAGGCGACCAAGGCACCCAAGGCGCCTGCCGCAACATCTTGGTGCACGGGGAAGTTGATGATGTGCTTGGACAAGTCGTTCTCGAGTTCGAAGCCGCTACGGACCGGCTCGATGAGCGTGTGGTACAGGCTGACCATCCCAAACCCCGCCTCGTTCATCCCACGATAGATGGCATCCCGGTTGTCGCCGGTGATGCGCACAGGAAGAGTCTGCGGAACGTCGCCGTCCCCGAGTTCGGGCCACAACAGCGTGAACTCGGTGCCGTGCTCGGGGAGAGACCGCAGCAATTCGGCAATCGATTCGAAGTTGCGACGACGCGCGCTCGCAATAGACGCCCAGTTGTACGACAAGATTGTGCCGGCGAGAGCGGGTCGGGTCGATTGCTGGGTCGTAACGAGATCGGCCCGGGTGTAGGTGATCATGCCGCCCTCGCTGACCGGGAACATCTTGTGCAGCGAGAACAGGTTCATGTCGCCAAAAGAACCGGCACCGCCCTCTCCGCGCGACGAGTAGAACCCGTGAGCGAGGTCTTCGACCAGTAGCATCTCGTGCCGGTCGGCGAGCTCGCGCAATTCGGCGATGCGGGGATCCGTGCGGCCGAAGTAGTGGATGACGACGAGAACGCGGAATTTCTGAGTCTCGAGCATCTCGATCAGCTTTTCAACGTCGACGGACAGGTCGCCGTTCAGCCCGTAGAAGCCGGCACGCGCCTGGACATTGAGCACGGGGTCGAATACACCACTGCCCTCGTTGGCCGACCATCCGATAAAGGCCGGAAGCAGTACGCCCTCCTCAGGGTCATCGAGGACGGCCTCCAAGAAGTCCTTCATGCCCTCACGCGCCGATGCGTAAAACAGCGCGGGTTGGAGTTCCGTCTGGGGGTCGACCGCGGTCTTAGTGATGGTTGTCATGATGCGGATCCTCGCGGAGTGCGCCCCGGCACGGCGAGCGACATTCGGTCGCTCAACCCTTCGAGACGGTAGTGAACGGTGATTTCGGTGAGAGCGGCCTCTGGCACGGAAACGAAGACCGTGCTGAGATCGGGGAACATCGTCGCGACGCCCGCCAGGAGGTCGTCGTCAAGGAATGCCGTGAGAGAGCGGGCGTTAAGGATGCTCGGTCCGAGCAGACCGACGGTAGCGCTCGTGCTGGCGGTCGCGACCGCGAGTTCGCAGAAACCGTAGGCGCTGTAGGCCGCGAGAGCGTTCGGAAGCCCGGCGACCTGTGGCTCGGACCCGCCGGACGGGACGGGGCGGGTCGCCCAGGCGCTCGTCGATTCGTGCTCGTACCCGAGCCGGGCGTAGAGGCGGCGGGCCGGTTCGTTGTCGCGGAAGACGTCGAGCTTCATTGTCACGATGTGGGGTCGGGCGGCGAGGAACTCGCTGATGAGAGCGGTTGCGATGCCCTCGCCTCGCGCGGATTCGTCGACAGCAACGTACGACAAGAAGCCCACGCCGTCGCCGAGAACGCGGAAGTCAGCGAAGCCGAGCAGACGGTCGTCGCCCACGGCCCGCGCGGAGACGAGCACCCGATCGGGTGTGGCAGCGGGATGGGTGACCGCGACGGCTAGGTGCGCCGCCATGCCCGGCTGCGCGTAGGCGAGGAACGGGGCACGGGACTCGTCGAACGAACTACGCACTAGGTCGACGATTTGCTTGGTGTCGTCGGCACGCACCGGACCAAAGACGTAATCAACCACTCTGCCTCGCCGCCCGACGCTCATCGTCGAGGTTGAGCATCTTCGATTCGGGATCGACCTCGATGCCGCTGCTCTTGAGCACACGCAGCACGGTGAGTCCGAGGATCCGTAGTTCGAGCCGGAGAGACAGGTTACGCACGTACCAGACGTCCATCGCCAGCCGTGTGTCCCAGGACGCGGTGTTGCGCCCGTTGACCTGCGCCCAGCCGGTGATGCCAGGCTTGACCGCGAGACGCAGCATCTCTTCTTCGGTGAAGTGCTCGGTGTACCGCATGAGCAAGGGTCTCGGTCCGACGAGCGACATGTCGCCGCGCAGCACATTGAGTAGACCGGGCAGCTCGTCGAGGCTCGAGAGCCGCAGGAGCGAACCGAAGCGTGTGAGCCGGATACCGTCGGGGAGAAGATCGCCGGACGCGTCGCGCTCGTCAGTCATAGTGCGGAACTTGTACATCGAGAACAGCTCCCCGTCCTTTCCGGGACGGGCTTGCTTGAATATGACGGGTCCACCGAGCTTGGCGCGCACGGCCACCGCGACGACACCCATCGGAATGCTGAAAGCGACTAGGCCCGCGAGGGAGGCGGCGACGTCGGTCGCACGCTTGACCGCGAGGAATCGCGGCTTGAGCAGGCTCGCCTGTTCGAGGGATTCGGCGAATCGCGCGGCACCAACTTTAAGCGCCAGTTTTTTGCGGTAGTACCGGCTTCCGGACTCGCCCATGCTGCGGCGCTCCTCCGGGCTGAGGGCGTGCAGGCGCCGGATAGCGGCGGCAAGCGCTTCGGGATTCTCCGACTCGAAAGCGAGTCCTGCTCCCGCGTTCGCGACCATGCGGGCGGCGTCGCCCCCGACGCCCATCAAGATCGGCCGTCCGGCCATCAAATAGGCCTGAGTCTTCGACGGAATGGTGATCTCGAACAGCGGGTCTTTACGCAGGTGCACGAGCAGGACGTCGGACAGGGTGAGGATCTCGCCTATCTCGACGATTGGTCGACGCGCCAGGAAGGCGACGTTGTCGAGGCCCATCGTCTCGGCGCGCTGCTTGAGGCGGTCGACGTCAAGCCCGCCGCCCACGAGCACGATGCGGATCTCGGGCTGGTCGCGCAGCAGGGCTGCCGCGTCGAGCACGGTGTCGAGCGCCTGCACGGTACCCATGTTGCCCGCGAACGTCACCGTGAATGTTTTGCCGAACCCGAGTTCGGCGGCCCGGGCATCGGTAGGTACCCGCACGTCGATCTGCTTCTCGTCGGCCCAGTTCGGGATCACGTCGATGCGGCGTTCGGGGACGCCACGCTCGATCAGCAGCTTCTTGAACCCCGGGGACAGAACTGCGACCCGCGCGGCCGAGCCATAGATGCCGGCCATTGCCTTGCCGACCGCGCCGAGGATCTTCGGGCGGTTGAGCATGCCGGTCACACCGAGAGTGTCGGGCCAGAGATCTTGGACGTCGTAGACGAACGGCACACCGCGCAACCACTTCGCAACGAAGGCAGGGAGACCGACGGTGGCTGGCGGGTGATAGACGTACGCGACGTCGGGGCGCTTTCCGGCGAGCACACCGAAACTGGCGGATACCGCGAAACTCCCGTAGTTGAGGACGCGCTTGATGCTCGACCCGTCGTGACTGGGATAGAGCGGCACACGCAGCACGCTCACACCCTCGACGGTCTCACGCTGGAACAGACGGATTTTGTACCCGTCGTATATCTTCCCGCCGGGATAGTTGGGAAAGCCAGTGAGGACCTCCACCTCGTGACCCTGACGCATGAGTTCCTTGGCGAACAACAGACCTTTGAAGGTCGGCTCGGGATCGAACCACTGGGTAAGCAGGAGGATGCGCAAGGGACGCACGAGTCCTTCCGTTTGATGTTCTGGCTGAGAGGAAGAGATCACTAGACCAAGCGATATTCGGGGAAGTAGCGTGATTCATCCGGCCACTCGCGATCGGCGGCTTCGAACTCCGCACGCCTCGCGGCGACCAGTTGCGCGTTCAACGCCGGCTGAAGTATGCGTTGCCCTGACTTGAAATCTACTGCACCGTTCGGCGCGAAGGAGCGTTTGTAGCGCTCGATGCCATCTCCGGGAGTCGGACCGCCACCGAGTACAAAGTGCTTTTTACCCTGCGAGCGCCCCCACGTGACTACCTCGAACTTGAGCAGGTCGTTCGGCCGGAACTCGAAAGCCGCGCTGTCGGTTCCGCCGAGGAACGAGTAGATGGACTCGTCGGACACGAGTACCAGTTCGGTCGAAATGATCGTGCCGCCGAGTCGGGCGTGGAAGAAGGCGAACTGCCCGGGCAGTCGTTCGATGATCGTCTCGAAGAATGATCGGGGAAAGAAATATCCCGAATCGGCGTCGCGGCGGTCGAGAGTGCCTGCGTATATACGGAGGAAGTCGTCGAGGAATTCGCCGCTCTCGTCGACCGTCACTGAGATCTCGTTGCGCAGGGCCTTCTTGACGTTCTTGCGCACCTTTTGCTCGAAGCCCATCCAGATCTGGTCGTCGGTGCCCTCTAGCGAGATGATGATATTCGTCGAGCGCGTCACGACATCGCCGGGGTACGGCAGGAACGTGTCGGCGAACAGGCCGAACCGGATGAACTCGGTGACGACGTTCTGGCTGGTCGCCCATTCACCGAAGGACGCCCAGAATTGCGCGGCGAGCTCGGTGGCCGCGCCTGTGACCCACGCCTGCGGTCCGCCGTAACCGTAGGGCGTTATGAGGTCGCTTACTCCGGCCAGAGTGTCGTCGAGCTGCGCGGCGAGAGTGCGCCTGATGAACGGGTAGAGCACCGTGCCGTCGTCCGATGCGAGATAGGCGCAGACCGCTGCGTCCTCGCCTCCCGCGAACAAGGCCACGTAGTCAGGGTGGTTGTACACCTCACGCTTGTCAGTCGCCGACCACGCCGCGATCCAGGCGTCTCGGTCGACGGGCTTGCTGGCGTCCCATACAGTGAACTCGCTCTGCATGTCGGCTAGACCACGACGGCGCGCTGGCCGAGGAAAGCGTTCAGCGTGTCGAGCACGCGGGCGATCTCGATGCCGTCCAGGGCCGACCCGCTGGGCATGGTCAGGCCGGATTCGAACAGGTGCTCGGACGTGCCGTCGACGATCCGGGGAGCACCCGCGAATACCGGCTGCATATGCATAGGCTTCCACAGTGGCCGGCTCTCGATGTTCTGTTCGAGCAACGCGGCGCTCAGCTCGTCAGTGGTCCACCCGGTAACGGCGGAGTCGACGAGGATCGACGTCAGCCAGAAGTTGTCTTCGTCGTCGTTCGTGCCGCCGAAGATGGTAACGCCGTCAACGGCTGCGAAGAGCTCGCGGTAACGCTCGCGCATCGCGCGACGCCGTGTGATCATCGAGTCGAGGCGGGTGAGCTGCGCGCGGCCCAATGCAGCGAGCAAGTTGCTCATGCGGTAGTTATAGCCGACCTCGGTGTGCTCGTAGTGCACCGCCGGCTGCCGCGCCTGGGTGGCGAGGTACCTCGTGCGCGCGGCCAGTTCGACGTCGTCTGTGAGCAGCATGCCGCCGCCCGACGTCGTCATGATCTTGTTGCCGTTGAACGAGATGACCGAGGCCTTGCCGAAGGAACCTGCGGCTCGACCACGGTGCGTCGCGCCGAGCGACTCGGCGGCATCGGAGAGGACGGGGATGCCGTGTTCCTCGGCGATCGCGAGGATTTCCGTGTAGTTCACGGCCTTACCGAGGAGGTCGACCGGAACGATCGCACCGACGCGCCTGCCCGACGCCGCCACTTCGGCGATCGCTCTGCGCAGAAGCGACGGGTTCATGTTGCCGGAGTCGGGCTCCGAGTCGACAAAAAATGGCTGCGCGCCGGTGTAGACGATCGCATTCGCCGTGGCTGCGAACGTCATCGTCGACGTGACCACGGTGTCCCCGGGCTTAACGCCGAGCCCCAGAAGGCCGAGGTGCAGGGCGGCGGTACCGGAACTCAAGGCCACTGCTTGCGCGACGCCGAGCCGCTCGGCCATCTCCTTTTCAAAAGCGTCGACATCAGGGCCGAGCGGCGCAATCCAGCCCGAGCGCATTGCCGCGACGACGTACTGTTCTTCCAGATCGCCGACGTCAGGGGAAGACATGTAGATGCGATCATTCATCGAAGGGAGCTTTCGTGATTGGCCGACCGAACGGCTTCCGGACCGCCCTCAGGCGTCGGTGTGATGTAGGCCTGCTTGCAGCGTTCGGTCCAGCGGTCCTTGTCAAGGTTCTCCGGAGCAATCGGCGAAACAGCGGTGTGGGAGATCTTGGGGTGCACGGGGCGCTCGTCAGTTTCATTCGCGCCGACGAGTTCCTCATGAAGTTTTTCACCTGGGCGAAGACCCGTGTAGACGATCGCGACGTCCTGACCGGACATATCGATCATGCGCTGTGCTACGTCGAGGATGCGAACCGGTTCACCCATATCGAGGATGAGGACCTCGGCCGGGCGGCCGATGCCGCCGGCCTGAACCACGAGCTGGCAGGCTTCCGGAATTGTCATAAAGAAGCGCGTCACGTCAGGATGCGTGATGGTCAGCGGGCCTCCTGCCTCGATAAGAGCAGTGAACGTAGGCAACATCGAGCCGCGGCTTCCGATGACGTTTCCGAAACGAACCGAGAGATAGCGTTGGCCCGACTTCTGCGCTGCCCAAGCCGTCAGCTTTTCTGCGACGCGCTTCGAATGACCGAGAATGCTGGTTGGGTTCGCTGCCTTATCAGTGGAGATGTTTACGAAAGTCGTGACGCCGACGGACTGGGCCGCTTCGAGCACGTTGAGCGTACCCAGAACGTTCGTCTTCCAGGCCTCGTCGGGAAACTGCTCGAGCATGGGGAGGTGCTTCAGCGCAGCCGCGTGGAACACCACTTCGGGACGGCGCTTTTGGAAAATGTCCATCACGGAATCCGCGTCGCGAATGCTTGCGAGTACGACGTCAGGGGTATCGAGCAGACCATGGCCAAAGATTGAAATCTGCGTGCTTTGCAGCCCGGTCTCGTCGTGGTCGAGCATGATCAGTTCAGACGGCGCGAATTTGTAGATCTGTCTGGACAGTTCGGAGCCGATCGATCCACCAGCGCCGGTTACGAGTACGCGCTTGCCCTTGAGATAGCCGGCGATCGACTCGATCTTCGTATCGACGGGGTGGCGCCCAATCAAGTCTTCGATTGAGATGTCGCGCAGGTCGCGCAATCGCGACTTGCCCTCGAGGATCTCTTCGAGCGGAGGAAGCACCTTCACCTTGAGACCCGCTGCAGTAGCACGGTCATTGATCTCGCGTAGAAAACCGGCGTCAGCTTTTGCGATCGCCACTACGAGCACCTTCGCCTCGGTAGTGGCCGCGACGGCCTCGATGTCGTTGCCCGTGCCGAGCACGCGTACGCCGTCGAACCAGCTATTACGACGTGCTGGGCTGTCATCGATGATGCCCACCGGCAGAAATAGGGAGTTCCGGTCGGTCAACATGCGCCGAACGATCGTGGATCCCAGGTAGCCAGCTCCGTACACGAGTGCCGGTTCGGCCTCTTCGTCATGCTCGATCAGACTCTCCACGATGAGGCGCTTGACATAGCGGATGCCTCCCATGAGCACGAACGCAATCGGCCCCGCAAGGAGGAAGGCGCTACGCGGAACCTGAATGAGCGTGCCAAAGAGGGCGACAGGAACACCAACGAGTACCGCGCCGATGAAAACGGTATAGAGCAGCGAACGCACCTCGGCAAAGCTGCCGTACGGGTGCCGGCCGCGGTAAAGGTAGACCGCCCAGCCTGCCCCTGCCTGAATCAGGATAGTGACGACAGCGATGGCGGCGAGCCATCGCCACGAGACCTGGGAGGTATCGAAGTCGTAGCGCAGCAGGACCGCGAAGATGAGGGCGAAGATCCAAGCAACCGCGTCGATCAGGTATTGAGTGCCGAACCTACTAACGGGGCCTCTCGCACGGATCTTGTCGAGTTGGTTCTTCGCAAAGGAGGCAATAGTCATCTGGACCGCCAAGTCGAATCAGCGCCGATGGCCTGATGAGTTGGGGGTAGGGCTATCGTTTGAGCGCTTCTGCCCAAATGTGGTGTCGCCATTGCTTCCCCTACGTTGCCTTTTGTCCGTCTCTCAGCGATACGCATGAGAAACAAACACCTTATTGTCACATACGACCCAGCTCAGCTGCGTTGGAGCGGGCGGCCGTGGCGCTAAAACTGATCTTGAATCAAATTTCGGAAGTGCTCAGTCTACGTCGGCAAAGTAAACACTACAAAGTGACGGTGTTCCCTATTAGATGTAGAAGTCCGGCGTGTGCGGCGTTCGAGCGCGAACCCGCGCTGGCGCACCCGTGATGAGCGACCCTTCCGGCGCATCCGTCAGCACGACCGAGTGCGCGCCGACAACCGAGTTGGCGCCGATCACGACCGGCCCCAGGATGCTCGATCCCGCACCGACGACGACGTGGTCGCCCAGGGTCGGGTGCCGCTTTCCGGGCAGCGACGTCACACCGCCGAGAGTGACACCGTGGTACATCATCACGTCGTCGCCGATCTCGGCCGTCTCGCCGATCACGACGCCCATGCCGTGGTCGATGAAGAAGCGGCGACCGATCGTTGCGCCCGGGTGAATCTCGACGCCCGTGAGGAAACGGGTGAACTGGGACACCACGCGAGCTAGGAGGTGCCACCGCCACATCCACAACCGATGGGCGAGGCGATAACCCCAGATCGCGTGGAGTCCCGAATAGGTCAGCCACACTTCGAGCCCGCTGCGGGCAGCCGGGTCCCGATGTCGGGCGGTGGCGATGTCCTCCCTGAGCCGGGAGTGCTTCGACAAGCTCAGCGACCGGTCTAGTCGACCAGGTCTTCGTAGAGCACGGTAGAGAGGTAGCGCTCACCGTAGCTGGCGACGATCACGACGATCGTCTTGCCGGCGTTCTCGGGTCGGCCGGCGAGTTCGAGGGCGGCCGTGACGGTCGCACCGCTCGAGATACCGCCGAGGATTCCCTCTTCGGCCGCGAGACGGCGGGCCATCTCGACGCTCTGCGTGATGTTGACGTCGATGACCTCGTCGTAGACCTCGCGGTCGAGAACGTCGGGAACGAAGTTCGCGCCGATGCCCTGGATCTTGTGCGGGCCGGGCGCTCCTCCGTTGAGGATGGGGCTCTCGGCAGGTTCCACCGCCACTACCTGCAGGCCGGGCTTCTGTTCTTTGAGGAAGTTGCCCGCGCCGGTGATGGTTCCGCCGGTGCCGATGCCCGAAACGAAGATGTCGACGGCGCCGTCGGTGTCGGACCAGATCTCGGGCCCGGTGGTCGCGCGGTGGATGGCGGGGTTGGCCTCGTTCTCGAACTGGCGGGCGAGTACCGCTCCGGGGGTCGTGGCCACGATTTCGGCCGCCTTCTCGACAGCACCCTTCATTCCGGATGCGCCAGGGGTCAGCACCAGCTCGGCTCCGTACGCGCGCAGCAGTACTCGGCGTTCCTTGCTCATCGTCTCGGGCATGGTGAGGATCACCTTGTAGCCGCGGGCCGCGCCGACCATCGCGAGGGCGATGCCGGTGTTGCCGCTCGTGCC
>NZ_JBKKAD010000229.1:0-7127 GCF_046714715.1 Conyzicola sp.
CATCCAGCCGGAAACGCGTCATTTCACGGGGTGAGGAGCCGGCGCGCGACCGTGCGCGCAAGCTCGAACGGCTCGGCGAAGGTGTGCATGCCGACGGTGACGATCGCACCCTCGTAGAGCAGCGTCAGGGTCTGCGCCGCAGCGACCGGGTCGGCGACGTCTGCCTCGCGGCACAGCTCGGCGAAGAGGTCGAGCAGCCAGACCTTCTGCCTGGTCACCTCGGGGAAGACGGACTGCGCGCCGTCGTCGTCGCTCACTTCCGCCCGCGCGTTGATCGCGCTGCACCCCTTGGGGCTGTTGTCGTCGCTCCACGAGATCGCGGCGTCGAAGACGGCGAGCACGCGGGCGACACCCGGCTCGGGTACAGCCGCGAGAGCCACATCGAGATGCGCCCTCCACCGGGCGTCGCGATGCTGCAGGTAGGCGACGACGAGGGCGTCCTTCGATCCGAACCTGTCGTACAGGGTCTTCTTGGAGACGCCAGCGGCCTCGGAAATCGTGTCGACGCCCACCGCGTGGATACCGCGCTCGTAGAACAGCATGCTCGCGGCATCGAGCACGCGGCGCGCGGCGGGGGTGAGCGGGGCGAGCTGCGGCACGGGAGCGGTCATGGCTCGAGTATACCGACCTGTATAGTCAGACCAATGACTACACCGATCTGTATACCTCGCCGCGCCATCACCGCGGTCGCCGCCGTCGCCTTCGTGCTGTCGTGGAGCTCGGGCTTCGTCGCGGCGAAGGTGGCGACCGTCGACGGGTCGATGTGGACGCTCCTGCTCTGGCGGTATCTGATGTTGGCGGTCGTTCTAATCGCGGCCTGCGCCGCGACCGGGGCCCTGCGCGGCCTGCGCGCCGCGGACCTCCGACGGCAGGCCACCGTGGGCGCGTTCTCGCAGCTCGGCTACGTGGTCTTCGTCTACGCGTCGGTCGCCGCGGGAATCAGCACCGGCACGACGGCGCTGATCGACGCCGTGCAGCCGCTGGTCGTCGCGACCCTCGTCGGCCCGATCCTCGGGCTGCGGGTGCGCGACGCATCCTGGGCCGGCCTCGCACTCGGGGCCGTCGGGGTCGCCCTCGTCGTCGGCTCGCAGCTGGGCGGCGAGGCGCCGCCCATCGCCTACGCGCTGCCCGCCCTCGCAATGCTGTGCCTGATCGCGGCCACGTTCGTCGACCGGCGCAGGCCGAACGACCTACCGATCCTCACGACGCTCACCATCCACGTCGCGGTGGTCGTCGCCGTGCTGGCGGTCGTTGCTCTGGCGACGGGAAATGCGGCACCGCCGACCTCCGCCGCCTTCTGGGCGACGACCGCCTTCACCGCGTTCGTGCCGTCGCTCGCCGCCTACGCCCTCTACTGGTGGCTGATTCGGCGCATCGGCGTGACCTCGCTCAACGCTCTGCTCTTCGCCGTCGCGCCGACAACCGCCGTGGCGGGCGCGATCCTGCTCGGGGAGCAGTTCACCGCGCTCACGGCGCTCGGTTTCGTCGTCAGCGCCGCCGCTGTCACGATCGTGCTGGTGGCAGAACGTAAGGTCTTCACCCCAACGGATGACCGTTCTAAGATCACCGCATGATCGAGGTGACACCCGCCCACGACTTCGGCGGCATAGCGACGATGCTCGGCCCGAAGAATCCCGAGTCGTCGGTATGCTGGTGCCTCTCCTGGCGCCCGGGCTCGAAGGAGAACCGCGCACTCGTGGGCGTCGCCCGCGCCGACAGGGTGCGAGCCCTCACCCGGCGCACGATCGCGCCCGGGGTGCTCGCGCATCTGGATGGCGAGATCGTCGGCTGGGCCGGTGTCGCCCCACGCCGCGACCTGTATCCCATCGAGCACTCGCGGAAGATCCCGCACATCGACGAGCTACCGGTCTGGTCCGTCTGGTGCCTCCGCGTGCGACCCGGCCACAGGGGGCAGGGAATCACGGCCGCCCTCATCGACGGCGCCGTCGACTACGCGCGCGCATCCGGAGCCCCCGCAGTCGAAAGCTACCCGGTCGACAACGCGGGGAAGAAGGTCGACCAGACAATGGCGTTCGTGGGAACGCGCGGCATGTTCGAACGCGCCGGATTCAGCAAGGCAGCGGACACCGACTCGGCGTCGGGCGGCATTCCCCGCATCGTGATGCGGCTGGCCCTCTAAGCGCGCGCCTCGGCGAGCGCCCGCCCCTGCTCCGAGGCGGGGAAGGCGTCGACGAGCGCGCGCAGTTCGTCGAGCGAGAGGTTCGCGCCGAACGCCGGGTTGCCCGGCTGAAGCAGCACGCCGTCGGCCAGGCTCGCGATGGTCAGCGGGTCGAAGCCGAGCGCGTCGACGATCGCCGCGACCTCGCGCACCGCCTCGACGTCGTCGCCCGCGACCGCGATCGCGCGGCGGCCGGATGCACCGTTGGGGCGGTATCCCTCGTCGAGGTCGTGGTAGCCCATGTGATTGAACGCCTTCACGACCGTCGACCCGGATAAGGACGACTGCACGATCTCGCTCGTCGAGGTGCGCGGGTCGAGCAGGTCGTCGCGCGCGCCGTCGGTCTCCCACCAGTAGTTCATCGCGTCGATGACGAGCTTGCCGTCGAGCGCCCGCGCCGGCACCGAGTGCAGCTTGCCGAGCGGCAGCGCGAGGATCACGACGTCGGAGAGCAGCGCTACCTCCTCCCCGCTGACGGCCTTCGCCCCGGGAGCGAGCACGTCGACGATGAGGCTGATGCGCTGCGGCTTGCCAGACCCCGCGATCAGAACCCGGTAGCCCGCCAGCAGGGCGAGTCGGGCGAGGATCGTGCCGACCTTGCCGGCGCCGAGGATTCCGATCGTGAGAGGCGTTGTCATGCTCGCGACAACGCCCGATACGGCCTCGGTATTCCTAGCGCGCGGCCTTCTCCACCAGCTCGGCGATCTTCGCCTCGTTTGCGGTGGTCAGCTCGGTGAGCGCGTAGGCGTTCGGCCACATGCTGCCGTCGTCGAGCTTCGCGCTGTCGTTGAAGCCGAGGGTCGCGTAGCGCGTCTTGAACTTGTCCGCGCCTTGGAAGAAGACGAGCACTTTGCCGTCTTTGGCGTATCCGGGCATGCCGTACCAGGTCTTGGGGGCGAGGTCGGGAGCCGCCTCGAGGATGATCTCGTGCAGACGCCCGGCGAGCGATCGGTCGGGCTCGGTCAGCTCGGCGATCTTCGCGAGCACGGCCTGCTCGTCGCTCTCTTTGCCCTTGCCGCGTTTCTTCTCGGCCTTGACCTCGTTCGCCCGCTCCTTCATCGCCGCTTTTTCCTCGGCGGTGAAGACTCCGGATGACTCGTCGGTGGCGTCTTTCTTCGTTTCGCTCATGCGGCTGCTCTCCTCGTCGAGTGGGGGGTGGCTCTGCCGCCATTTTCCCGCTCTACGCGGGTTCGGCGCAACGATCGAGCAGGTTGGAATCACGCCTACGCGGGCGGGCGCAAGGGGCAAGATATATCTCCGACGTGTCGTGCGATTGCCCTATCGTGACGAAATGGTGATGCCGACCGAAACACACGTTGTCCAGCACGGTGAGCTGAAGCGCTCGATCACGGCCAAACAGTTGTACTTCTACGTCGTCGGCGACGTGCTCGGTTCCGGAATCTACGTTCTCGTGGGTCTGGTCGCGGCCGCCGTGGGTGGCGCGTTCTGGATGGCGTTCCTTGCCGGCGTAGCAATCGCCACGATCACCGGCCTCGCCTACGCCGAGTTGGTCACGAAGTACCCGCAGGCCGCCGGGGCGTCGCTGTACATCCACAAGGCGTTCCGCAGCCCGGCGCTGACGTTCTTCATCACCATCTGCATGCTCTCCGCCAACATGGCAGCCGTCGGATCCCTCGCCGCGGGCTTCGTGCGCTACTTCAGCGGGCTCATCGGGCTGCCGGAGGACGCCATCTGGGCGGCGACCTTCATCGCTCTCGCGTTCATCGCTCTGATCACGATCATCAACCTGATCGGCATCACCGAGTCGGTGGTGGCGAACGTCATCATGACCTTCATCGAGATCAGCGGCCTCATCATCGTCGTGATCATCGGTGTCATCGCTCTGGTGGAGGGCGTCAACGACCCGTCGGTTCTTCTGCAGTTCAACACCGAGGGCGGCTCCGGGTCCGCGATTCTCGCGGTGCTCGCGGGAGTCTCGCTGGCGTTCTTCGCGATGACCGGTTTCGAGAACGCCGCCAATGTGGCCGAGGAAACCATCGACCCGTCCCACGCCTACCCCCGCGCCCTCATCGGGGGCATGGTGACCGCGGGTGTCGTCTACGTGCTGGTGTCGATCGCCGCGGCCCTGGCCGTACCGATCGATACCCTCGCAGGTAATACGCTGCTCGAGGTCATCCGCGCCGACCTCTTCTTCATACCGGCGAGCATCATGCTGGTCATCTTCGGAATCATCGCCATGATCGCGATCAGCAACACAACGCTGGTCACGGTGGTCGCCCAGTCCCGCATCCTGTTCGGCATGGCCCGGGAGAACGTGGTGCCGAGGGTCTTCTCCAAGGTGCACCCCACGAGGCGCAGCCCGTACGTCGCGCTCATCTTCGGCGCCGTGATCGTCGGCTCCCTGCTGGTGATCGGGGCGGCCATCCGCTCGAGCCAGGCCGGCATCCCGGAGGACGAGCAACTCGACATCGTCGATCGCCTGGCCACGATCACGGTCGTCTTCCTGCTCTTCATCTACGCCCTGGTGATTGTTGCCTGTCTGAAGTTGCGCGGATCGGACGAAACCAGTGATACCTACCGGGCGAACACCCCGCTGTTGATCGTGGGCATCATCGGCAACCTCGCCGTGCTGGCCTACACCCTGATCGACGACCCCGACGCTCTGTTCTGGGTGGCAGGGTTGCTGGCCGTCGGCCTCGTGCTCTACCTTGTGCAGAACTTCTTCGGCAAGAAGAAGCCGCCCACCGCCGGTGCGGGTCGAGCCACGCAGGTCGAGACGCCGCCCGCGAGCAAGGAGCTCTGAATCGTGCACGCCATCGTAGCCACCGACGGATCGCAAGCCTCCCTGGCCGCCGCCCGCCAGTTCAAATGGATCGCCGACTCCCGCGAGATCACCGACGTGACGATAGTCGCGGTGGTCAGCCCGTACGCCGCGGCACCGTTCGCCAACGAGCTGGGCCCGCAGAAGACCCCCGGTTTTACCGAGGTGAGCTTCCGCGAAGACGCCAAAGCAGCGGTCGACACCGTCGCCGCCGAGTTCGACGGCTGGGGGCCGAAGATCCACAAGCAGGTGCGCAGCGGCTCCCCCGCCCAGGAGATCGTCCGGGCCGCCGAAGACCTCGACGCCGACCTTGTCGCGATGGCCTCCGGCAGCCGGGGTCTCAGCCCGACGATCCTGCTGGGCAGCACCGCCTCGCGCGTGCAGCACTCCGCGCCCTGCCCGGTGCTCGTCTGCCGCCCTACGCCCGGCAGCGAGCGGGCCCTGCGCGGCTGAACGGGGTCTTACTCCCGGCCGTCCTCGAGCGGGATGAGCATGGTGCGGAACGGACCCGCCTCCGCGTGGAGTCCCCAGATGCGGTCGGCGACGTCGTCGATGCCGTTGGGCAGTTCGAGCTGCGGAATGCCCCCGGGGATGACGAGCTGGGCGACACGGATGCCCTCGCCCTCGAGGGCGTCGTGAAGCATCTCGCCGTAGGCGCTCTCGGCCGGAAACGCGACCGACGTGCCCGCGAAGCCGGCGCGTGCCTTCACGGAGGTTCCGCCGTTGATCAGGATGACGCTACCGTCCCCCGCCTCACGCATCGCCGGCAGCACCGCGCGCACCGCGTGGATGAGGCCGAGCGCGGAGAACTGCAGCGCTTCCAGGGCCAGTTCGGGCGTCAGGTCGAGCACCGGCTTCAGGTAGTCGCGCGACGGAAGCGGGCTGTACTGCAGAGCCGTGATCGGTCCCAACTCGGCGGCAGCACGCGCGAGGGCGCCTTCCAGCTCCGCAGGCTCACGAACATCTGCGGCGAAGCCGCTCGCGGTAACACCGTCCGCGGTGAGCTCGGCTGCCATAGCGTCGAGCTTCGACTGGTCTCGCGAGATCAGGGCTACGGAGAAGCCTTCGCGACCGAATTTGCGGGCGACTGCCGCTCCGAGGCCGGGTCCGGCTCCGATGATGGCGAGGACGGGCATGGTGGCTCCTTCGATCGGTGGTGGACTAGCGACTCTAGCTCGACCGACTGAGCGTCCCAGATTTTCGACGGGGAGAAGCAGGGTTTCGCGGGCCGACCTTCGCGCCGTAGCCCAACCCGCTATGTCGTTGTGACGGGCCGCGGCGACTTCAGCCCATCCAACATCGTCGTTAGTCCTTCCACCTGAGCCATCACGAGGTCGCGATCGCCGAGCGCGACGCGAACATGGTGGTCGATGTATCCGCGAATCTCAGGCGGAAATTCCGACCTGGCCGCCGACCCGACAGTGCCGTTAGCTTGATTAATCAGCTGAATGAAGGTGGGTTTGTCTTGCATTTCGCGATCAACCCAATCGTCGTGCCCGAACACCCGCCCCATATGCATGATGCCGTCTCCAAGGTATGAAGCAGCGAACACCGCTGCAGCACCAAACGCAGCTTGCGTGCCCAAGTCACTTCCCAACTCAGTGTCGTAGTACGCGCGAATCTCCTGCTCGAGGTACGTAGCTACCGGGCGCACAGCATCAATGTCGGCCTCATCCACTGCCCTACGCTGGCTCGAGCGCTGCATGACCTCGTTGAGCAGGTCCAGCTTGGACGTGAGCTGCGCACGCAGCTCCGGATTCAGCTCTCTACCCTTGATGAGCGCGACCGCGTTGTGAAAGACCATGAGGCGCTGAAGGTTGGCAAAAATCAGCACCAGCGCGTTGAATCGATGTTCTTCAGGCGTCATTTCACCAATCTAGTGGGACGACGTCGATCGGTTGGGTAGACGAGAAATCTGTCAGCGGCGCTAGTTGTTGAAACGGAACTCCACCACGTCGCCGTCCTGCATGACGTACTCCTTGCCCTCGATGCGGGCCTTGCCCTTCGAGCGCGCCTCGGCGATCGAACCGGTCTCGACCAGGTCGTCGAAGCCGATGATCTCGGCCTTGATGAAACCCTTTTCGAAGTCGGTGTGGATGACGCCGGCGGCCTGGGGCGCCTTGGCACCCTTCGGGATGGTCCAGGCGCGGGTCTCTTTCGGGCCGG